>NZ_JAPSKQ010000021.1:7799-25473 GCF_031181555.1 Streptomyces sp.
GGGGGCCGGGTGAGCGTCACCGGGTGACGGAAGCGGGCGGATTTCCGTCCCCTCCGCAGAGGGGTGAACGCGGGCCCGGATGGTCAGGATGGAGGCATGACCTACCACGTCGACTCCGAGGCCGGACGGCTGCGCCGCGTCATCCTGCACCGGCCCGATCTCGAGCTCAAAAGGCTCACCCCCAGCAACAAGGACACCCTGCTCTTCGACGACGTGCTCTGGGTGCGCCGGGCCCGCGCCGAGCACGACGGGTTCGCCGACGTCCTGCGCGACCGGGGAGTCACCGTCCACCTCTTCGGCGACCTGCTCGCCGAGACGCTGGACATCCCGGCGGCGCGTGCGCTCGTCCTGGACCGGGTCTTCGACGAGAAGGAGTACGGTCCGCTGGCCACCGACCACCTCCGGGCCGCGTTCGAGACGCTGCCCGCGCGCGAGCTGGCGCAGGCGCTGGTCGGCGGGATGACCAAGCGGGAGTTCCTGGACGCCCACCCGGAGCCGACCTCCGTGCGCTTCCACGTCATGGAGCTCGACGACTTCCTGCTCGGTCCGCTGCCCAACCACCTCTTCACCCGCGACACCTCCGCCTGGATCTACGACGGTGTCGCCATCAACGCGATGCGGTGGCCCGCCCGGCAGCGCGAGACGGTGCACTTCGAGGCGATCTACCGGCACCACCCGCTGTTCCGGGAGGAGTCCTTCCACGTCTGGTCCGAGGGACAGGCCGACTACCCCTCCACCATCGAGGGCGGTGACCTGCTGGTCATCGGCAACGGCGCGGTGCTGATCGGCATGAGCGAGCGGACCACGCCGCAGGCCGTGGAGATGCTCGCGCACAAACTCTTCGCGGCCGGCTCCGCCGAGACCATCGTCGCGCTCGACATGCCGAAGAGGCGCGCCTTCATGCACCTCGACACCGTGATGACGATGATCGACGGCGACACCTTCACCCAGTACGCCGGGCTGGGCATGCTCCGCTCCTACACCATCGAGCCGGGCGTGGGGGAGAAGGAGCTGAAGGTCACCGACCACCCGCCGGAGCACATGCACCGCGCGATCGCCGCCGCGCTGGGGCTCAGCGAGATCCGGGTGCTGACCGCCACCCAGGACGTCCACGCGGCCGAGCGCGAGCAGTGGGACGACGGCTGCAACGTCCTGGCCGTCGAACCGGGCGTCGTCGTCGCCTACGAGCGGAACTCCACCACCAACACGCATCTGCGCAAGCAGGGCATCGAGGTGATAGAGATCCCGGGCAGCGAGCTGGGGCGGGGCCGGGGCGGGCCGCGCTGCATGAGCTGCCCGGTGCAGCGGGACGCCGTCTAGGCGGCCCCGCACGACACCGGGTCGCATAGAAATTCTGGCATTCGTATAGAATTCCAGTCGCCCCTGTAGCCGCATCCCTGGAGCGCCCCATGGCGACAGTCCCGACCGCCCTCGCCGGCCGCCACTTCCTCAAGGAGCTGGACTTCACCGGGCAGGAGTTCCTCGGCCTGCTCGAACTGGCCGCGGAGCTGAAGGCCGCCAAGAAGGCCGGGACCGAGAGCCGGTACCTGCGGGGGAAGAACATCGCGCTGATCTTCGAGAAGCCCTCGACGCGCACCCGCTGCGCCTTCGAGGTCGCCGCCGCCGACCAGGGCGCCTCGACGACGTACATCGACCCGAGCGGCTCGCACATCGGCAAGAAGGAGTCCGCCAAGGACACCGCGCGGGTGCTCGGCCGGATGTTCGACGCGATCGAGTTCCGGGGCGACGCCCAGTCCACCGTCGAGGCCCTCGCCGAACACGCCGGAGTGCCCGTCTACAACGGCCTGACCGACGACTGGCACCCCACCCAGATGCTCGCCGACGTGCTCACCATGACCGAGCACAGCCCCAAGCCGGTGCGGGAGATCGCCTTCGCCTACCTCGGTGACGCCCGCTTCAACATGGGCAACTCCTACCTCGTCACCGCGGCCCTGCTGGGCATGGACGTCCGCATCGTCGCCCCGAAGACCTACTGGCCCGCCCAGGAGATCGTCGACCGGGCCCGGGGGCTCGCCGCGTCCAGCGGGGCCCGCATCACGCTCACCGAGGAGATCGGCGAGGGCGTCGCGGGCGCCGACTTCGTCGCCACGGACGTCTGGGTCTCCATGGGGGAGCCCAAGGAGGTCTGGGACGAGCGGATCACCGCCCTCGCGCCGTACGCGGTGACCATGGACGTCCTGCGCGCCACCGGCAACCCGGACGTCAAGTTCCTGCACTGCCTGCCCGCCTTCCACGACCTGGGCACCCAGGTCGGCCGCGAGGTGTACGAGACCCACGGTCTCCAGTCGCTGGAGGTGACGGACGAGGTGTTCGAGTCGGCGCACTCGGTCGTCTTCGACGAGGCGGAGAACCGCCTGCACACGATCAAGGCGGTCCTGGTGGCGACCCTGGCCTGAGCCCCGGCCTCCGCGCAGAGGGCCGTTTGCGCCGAGGGCCCGGTCAGGCGGGGCGCCGCTGGCGCGGGACCGCCGGCAGGCGGAACCACACCGCCTTGCCGGACGCGGTGGGGCGGTGACCGCACGACGAGCTCAGGGCGCGGATCAGCAGCAGCCCGCGCCCGTGCTCCTGCCAGGGGTCCGGCGCGTCGAGGTCCGGGCGGGTGAGGTCACCGGGCGGCGCCGGGTCGGCGTCGTGCACCTCCACCTGGCAGCCGGTCGGCAGCAGCTCCACCACCAGCTCGATCGGTCCGCTCCCCGAGGTGTGCTCCACGGCGTTGGCCACCAGCTCCGCGGTCAGCAGCTCCGCCGTGTCGCTGTCGGCGGTGTGCTCCCGCTCGGCCAGTGCCGTACGGACCAGCGCACGGGCCACGGGCACCGCCGCGGTGGTGTGCGGCAGCGCGACGCGCCAGGAGGCCGGTGGCCGGGACGGCACGAAGTGCCGCCACGAGGGGTGGCGGTCGGGCGACGGGTGGGCGGAGGGGAGTTCGTGCACAGCGGGTCCGTTCATGGAGCAGGCTGTCCTGCGTTCAACCGGCAATGGTACGGCGCGCCCGGCGAGGCCCGTCGAGGGGGCGACGCCGGAGCCCTGGCCGGGCACCGTGCCGGGGCGTCCGGCCCCGGCGACCGGCGGTTCACCCGCGCGGACGCCCCGCCTCGCGCGCCCGCTCCGGCCGTCACCGGGATGTCGGCGTCCCGTGACGGAGGTGACGGCACCGGTTC
This sequence comes from Streptomyces sp., assembly GCF_031181555.1. GTDB lineage: Bacteria > Actinomycetota > Actinomycetes > Streptomycetales > Streptomycetaceae > Streptomyces > Streptomyces fimbriatus. Next base: position 10,979 of record NZ_JAPSKQ010000021.1, read on the forward strand.
GGCACCGGGCGGCGCCGAACCGGTGAACCCGTACCGCCTATCGCGCACTCGTGACGACGGTCACCGATGAGTGATAGCTTCGTGGGGTAGAGCTCAGTGAGCAGTGCCGTGCCCGCCCGAGGAGGCCGCCCTCATGAGTCCCTTCACCGGCTCCGCCGCCCGCACCGCCCGCTGGGAGCATCTGCGCGTCGAGCTCGCCGACGGCGTCGCCACCGTCACCCTCGCCCGCCCCGACAAGCTCAACGCGCTCACCTTCGGCGCCTACGCCGACCTGCGCGACCTGCTCGCCGAGCTGTCCCGGGAGCGGGCCGTACGGGCCCTGGTGCTGGCCGGTGAGGGGCGCGGCTTCTGCTCCGGCGGCGACGTCGACGAGATCATCGGTGCCACCCTCGCCATGGACACCGCCCAGCTGCTCGACTTCAACCGGATGACCGGGCAGGTCGTACGCGCGGTACGGGAGTGCCCGTTCCCGGTGATCGCCGCGGTGCACGGGGTGGCGGCCGGCGCCGGTGCGGTCCTCGCCCTGGCCGCGGACTTCCGGGTGGCCGATCCCAGTGCCCGCTTCGCCTTCCTCTTCACCCGGGTCGGTCTGTCCGGCGGCGACATGGGCGCCGCCTACCTGCTGCCCCGGGTGGTCGGCCTCGGACACGCGACCCGGCTGCTCATGCTGGGCGAGCCGGTGCGGGCGCCGGAGGCCGAGCGGATCGGCCTGATCAGCGCGCTCGCCGACGAGGGCGGCGCGGACCGGGCCGCCGGGGCCCTCGCCCGCCGCCTGGCCGACGGCCCGGCACTGGCGTACGCCCAGACCAAGGCGCTGCTCACGGCCGAGCTGGACATGCCGCTGGCCGCCGCCGTCGAACTGGACGCCGCCACCCAGGCCCTGCTCATGAACGGCGAGGACTACGCCGAGTTCCACGCGGCCTTCACCGAGAAGCGCCCCCCGAAGTGGCGGGGGCGGTAGCCGTGAAGGTCGCCGTCATCGGCGGCGGGCCCGGCGGCCTGTACGCCGCCGCGCTGCTCAAGCGACTCGACCCCGCCCGCGAGATCACCGTCTGGGAGCGCAACGCCCCCGACGACACCTTCGGCTTCGGCGTCGTCCTGTCCGACGAGACCCTCGGCGGCATCGAGCACGCCGACCCGGTGGTCTACGCGGCCCTGCAGCGCGCCTTCGTGCGCTGGGACGACATCGACATCGTGCACCGGGGCGTGCGCCACACCTCCGGCGGACACGGCTTCGCCGCCCTCGGCCGGCGCCGGCTGCTGCGGATCCTGCACGAGCGCTGCCGCTCCCTCGGCGTGGAGCTGCGCTTCCGCACCGAGGCACCGGACGTGGAGCGGCTGGCCCGGACGCACGACCTGGTGGTCGCCGCCGACGGGGTGCACAGCACCACCCGCGAGGCCTTCGCGGACGTGTTCCGGCCCCGGATCACCGGGCACCGCTGCCGCTACGTCTGGCTGGCCGCCGACTTCGCCTTCGACGCCTTCCGCTTCGAGATCGCCGAGACCGAGCACGGCGTGATGCAACTGCACGGCTACCCCTACGCGGCCGACGCGTCGACCGTGATCGTCGAGATGCGCGAGGAGGTGTGGCGCGCCGCCGGATTCGACGCGATGGAGGAGAGCGAGTCGATCGAGCGCTGTGCCAAGGTCTTCGCCGACGCGCTCGGCGGACGGCCGCTGAAGTCCAACAAGTCGACGTGGACCACCTTCCGCACGGTCGTCAACGAACGCTGGTCGCACGGCAACGTCGTGCTCCTCGGCGACGCCGCCCACACCGCCCACTTCTCCATCGGCTCCGGCACCAAGCTCGCCGTCGAGGACGCCCTGGCGCTGGCCGCTTCCCTGCGGGAACAGCCCTCGGTGCCGGGCGCGCTGACCGCGTACGAGACGGAGCGGCGGCCCGTCGTCGCCTCCACCCAGCGCGCGGCCCGGGCCAGCCTGGAGTGGTTCGAGAACCTGGACCTGTACCTCGGCCAGCCGCCCCGCCGGTTCGCCTTCAACCTGCTCACCCGCAGCCGCCGGGTCACCCACGGCAACCTGCGGCTGCGCGACGCGCGCTTCACCGAGGCCGTGGAGCGCGAGTTCGGCTGCCCGCCCGGTACGCCCCCGATGTTCACCCCCTTCCGGCTGCGCGGCCTGACGCTGCGCAACCGGGTCGTCGTCTCCCCCATGGACATGTACTCCGCGGTGGACGGCGTCCCCGGCGACTTCCACCTCGTCCACCTGGGCGCCCGGGCGCTGGGCGGGGCGGGGCTGGTGATGACCGAGATGGTCTGCGTCAGCCCGGAGGGACGCATCACCCCCGGCTGCGCCGGCCTCTGGACCGGCCGCCAGGCCGAGGCGTGGCGGCGGATCACCGACTTCGTGCACACGCGGGCCCCCGGCACCGCGATCGGCGTGCAGCTCGGCCACAGCGGGCGCAAGGGCTCGACCAAGCTGATGTGGGAGGGCATGGACGAGCCGCTCGACGACGGCAACTGGCCCCTCGTCGCCGCCTCCCCCCTCCCGTACAAGCCGGGCAGCCAGCTCCCCCGCGAGCTGTCCCGCGCCCAGCTCACCGACATAAGGGAACAGTTCGCCTCCGCCGCCGCGCGGGCCGCACGGGCCGGCTTCGACCTGCTCGAACTGCACTGCGCCCACGGCTATCTGCTCTCCGGCTTCCTCTCCCCGCTGACCAACCGCCGCACGGACGCCTACGGCGGCTCACCGGAGAAACGGCTCCGCTTCCCGCTGGAGGTCTTCGACGCGGTGCGCGCGGTGTGGCCCGAGGAGCGGCCCATGACCGTCCGCATCTCCGCCACCGACTGGGCCGACGGCGGCACCACGGCCGAGGACGCGGTCGAGATCGCCCGCGCCTTCGCCGCACACGGCGCCGACGCGATCGACGTGTCGACCGGGCAGGTCGTGGCCGACGAGAAGCCGGAGTTCGGGCGCTCGTACCAGACCCCGTTCGCCGACCGCATCCGCCACCGGGCGGGCGTCCCGGTGATCGCGGTCGGCGCCATCTCCTCCTGGGACGACGTCAACTCCCTGATCCTGGCCGGGCGCGCGGACCTGTGCGCGCTGGCCCGCCCCCACCTGTACGACCCGCACTGGACGCTCCACGCGGCGGCCGAGCAGGGCTACACCGGGCCCGGCACCGAGTGGCCGGCACCGTACCGGGCCGGGAGCAGGCGCCCGCGGACCGGCCGCACGGACGCGCCCAAACCCCGTCTGAGCCTGGGGAGTTGACACCCGAGCAGTCGACCGCCGGTCACAGCCCCGCGAACGCGGCGCCCGCGTCCCGGAGCCGGTCGTGCAGGCCCCGGAACACGGCCGCCGAGCGGGTGCCGGGCCAGTCCCCGGGGAGCAGGGCGGCGGGGAGGCCGGGGTCGGCGTAGGGGAGGTGGCGCCAGGAGTCCAGGGCGAGGAGGTAGTCGCGGTAGGCCTCCTCGGGCGGGGTGTCCGGGCGCCGCTCCCAGGCGTGCAGCACGCGCGCGTGGCGCTCCAGGAACGCCTCGTGCTGCCCCGCGATCCCGGCCAGGTCCCACCAGCGGGCGACCGCCTCGGCGGTGGGCGTGAAGCCGAGGTGCTCGCCGCGGAAGAAGTCGACGTACGCGTCGAGGCGCAGGCGCTCCAGGGTGTGCCGCGTCTCCTCGTACAGCCGCGCGGGGGCGATCCACACGCCGGGTGCCGCCGTTCCGAAGCCGAGGCCGGACAACCGGGAGCGCAGGACGTGCCGCTTCTGCCGCTCGGACTCCGGCACGGAGAACACGGCGAGCACCCAGCCCTCGTCCTCGGGCGGCGCGGTGGCGTAGATGCGCCGGTCGCCGTCCTCCAGCAACTGGCGGGCCTCCGCCGAGAGTTCGTACCCCGCCGCGCCCTGGGCGGTGCGGGCCGGGACGAGCAGCCCGCGCCGCTTGAGCCGGGACACCGAGGAACGGACGGAGGGGGCGTCCACGCCGACCGCGGCCAGCAGCCGGATCAGCTCGGCGACGGGCACCGGGCCCGGCACGAAGCGGCCGTACGCGCCGTAGAGCGTGACGATGAGAGACCTCGGAACGTGCTGGGCTTGCTGGTCGGACACGTTGATCATCTTAGGCGGTGCCGGTCGGTTCCGTTCTCCGGCATCACGCCTGGTCGTCTCCGGTTCCGGTGCCGGCGCGCAGCCGGAACCGCTGGAGCTTGCCGGTGGCGGTGCGCGGCAGCGCCTCCAGGAACACGATCTCGCGGGGGCACTTGTACGGCGCCAGTTCGGACTTCACGAAGGCGCGCAGGTGCTCGGCGTCCCGCCGCGCGCCCTCCCTGAGGACCGCGTACGCCACCACCACCTGGCCGCGTGCCTCGTCCGGCCGCCCGACCACCGCCGCCTCCACGACGTCCGGGTGGCGCAGCAGGGCGTCCTCGACCTCCGGGCCGGCGATGTTGTACCCGGCCGAGACGATCATGTCGTCGGCGCGGGCGACGTACCGGAAGTAGCCGTCGGGATCGCGGACGTAGGTGTCGCCGGTGATGTTCCAGCCGTCGCGCACGTACTCCCGCTGCCGGGGGTCGGCGAGATAGCGGCAGCCGACCGGCCCGCGCACCGCCAGCAGCCCCGGCTCCCCGTCCGGTACGGGCCTGCCGCCGGCGTCCTGCACGCGCGCCTGCCACCCGGGCACCGGCACTCCCGTCGTCCCGGGCCGGATCAGCTCGTCGGCGGCGGAGATGAAGATGTGCAGCAGCTCGGTGGCGCCGATGCCGTTGATGATGCGCAGCCCGGTGCGCTCGTGCCAGGCCCGCCAGGTGGCGGCCGGCAGGTTCTCGCCCGCCGAGACGCAGCGGCGCAGCGAGGAGATGTCGTGCCCGTCCAGCTCGCCGAGCATGGCGCGGTAGGCCGTGGGCGCGGTGAACAGCACCGACACCCGGTGCTCGGCGATCGCGGCCGGCAGCTGCCGGGGATGGGCCTGTTCGAGCAGCAGCGCGCTCGCCCCGGCCCGCATCGGGAACACCACCAGCCCGCCGAGGCCGAAGGTGAAACCGAGCGGGGGACTGCCGGTGAACACGTCGTCCGCGGTCGGCCGCAGGACGTGCCGGGAGAAGGTGTCCGCGATCGCGAGCACGTCCCGGTGGTAGTGCATGCACCCCTTGGGCCGCCCGGTGGTGCCGGAGGTGAAGGCGATCAGCGCCACGTCGTCGGACGCGGTGTCCACGGCCTCGTACGGGGTGCCGGGCGCCGGGCGGTTCAGCAGGTCGTCGGGGGAGTCGCCGCCGTACGTGGTGATCCTCAGGCCCGGGACCTCGGCCTTGGCGAGGTCGTCCACGGCCCGGATGTCGCACAGGGCGTGCCGGACCCCGGCGATCTCGCACATGGTGCTCAGCTCGTGCGGACGCTGCTGGGCCAGCACGGTGACCGCGATCGCGCCCGCCTTCAGCACCGCCAGCCAGCAGGCCGCCAGCCACGGTGTGGTGGGACCGCGCAGCAGCACCCGGTTGCCGGGAACCACCCCGAGGTCACCGGTGAGGACGTGCGCCAGCCGGTCCACGCGGGCGCGCAGTTCGCCGTACGTCCAGCTCCCGCCGTCGGGCGTGCGGAAGACGGGGCGGTCGCCGGGCGGGCCGTGCAGCAGCTCGGCGGCGCAGTTCAGCCGCTCGGGGTAGTCCAGCTCCGGCAGGTCGAAGCGGAGTTCGGGCCACTCGTCGGGCGGCGGGAGACGGTCGCGGGCGAAGGTGTCGACGTGCGCGGTGGCCCGTGGGTTCATGACGATTCGCCCCCTTGGCGTGGTGGGCTCGCATCAGGAGCGTATCGCGTTGGTGACGGCAGTCAACGGTCCGCGATAACCTCGGGAGTGGCCCAGCGGCGAGGGAAGGGACCGGCGATGACCGCATTCTCGCTCGAACCGGCGCAACTCGCCTGGTGCGCCGAGCTGCGCGCCCTGGCCGCCGAACGCCTGCGCCCGCTCGCCGAGAAGGGTGAACCCGGCCGCGTCAACCGTCCGCTCGTCGCCGAACTCGGCACCCTCGGTCTGCTGCCCCGCCTGTTCACCTCCGGCGCCCTCGACCTGTGCCTGATGCGGGAGTCCCTGGCCCGTGCCTGCACCGAGGCGGAGACCGCCCTCGCCCTCCAGGGCCTGGGCGCCCACCCGGTGCACGCCCACGGCACCGCCGCCCAGCGCGCCCGCTGGCTCCCCCGGGTGAGCGACGGCAGCGCGGTCGCGGCGTTCGCGCTCAGCGAGCCGGGGGCCGGCTCGGACGCGGCGGCGCTGTCGCTCACCGCTCACCCGGACGGCCCCGGCCGCTGGCGGCTCACCGGCGAGAAGTGCTGGATCTCCAACGCCCCCGAGGCCGACCTCTACACCGTCTTCGCCCGCACCACCCCCGGCGCCGGCGCCCGCGGCGTCACCGCCTTCCTGGTCCCCGCCGACCGCCCCGGCCTCACCGGAACCGGCCTCGACATGCTCTCCCCGCACCCCATCGGCGCCCTCGGCTTCGACGCCGTACCGGTGACCGCCGACGACCTCCTCGGCGAGGTGGACGGCGGCTTCCGGGTCGCCATGGGCACCCTCAACCTGTTCCGCCCCAGCGTCGGCGCCTTCGCGGTCGGCATGGCACAGGCGGCCCTGGACGCGACCCTCGACCACACCGCCCGGCGGGACGCGTTCGGCGGCAGGCTGAAGGACCTCCAGTCCGTCGCCCACCAGGTCGCCGAGATGGCCCTGCGCACCGAGGCGGCCCGGCTGATGGTGTACGCGGCGGCGACGGCGTACGACGCGGGCGCGCCGGACGTCCCGCGGCGCGCCGCCATGGCGAAGCTGCTGGCCACCGAGACCGCGCAGTACGTCGTCGACCGGGCCGTCCAGCTCCACGGCGCACGGGCGCTGCGCCGCGGGCACCTGCTGGAGCACCTCTACCGAGAGGTCCGCGCACCCCGGATCTACGAGGGGGCGAGCGAGGTCCAGCGGGGCATCGTCGCCAAGGAGCTGTACAGGAGTCTGGAGGACCGGTGACCACCGAGCGCATCAACCCGCCCGCCCTCTCCCCGCCGGCCGGCTTCTCGCACGCCGTGGTCGCCACCGGCACCCGGATGGTGTTCCTGGCCGGTCAGACCGCCCTCGACGGCGACGGCAAGGTGGCCGGCGACACGCTGCCCGAGCAGTTCGCGCGGGCCCTGGCCAACCTCCTCACCGCCCTGCGCGCGGCCGGCGGCACCCCCGCCGACCTGGCCCGCGTCACCGTCTACGCCACCGACGTCGCCGCGTACCGCACCCACGCCCGCGAACTCGGCCGCCTCTGGCGGGAACTGGCGGGCCGCGACTACCCGGCGATGGCGGTGGTCGAGGTGGTCCGGCTGTGGGACGAACGGGCGCTGGTGGAACTCGACGGGTTCGCGCTGCTTCCCTGAGCGGCGGGACCCGGTGCCCGCCGGGCCACTGGCGCGGGGGGTGCCGGAGATCACGCTGAGCGCGGGCGCTGTCGAGTACGAGGACACGGGAGGGGAGGGGCCGGTCGTCGTGCTGCTTGCTGCTGCACGGACTGGTGCTCCCCCACTCTCGGCTTCGCTCGAGCGGGCGGTACCCCACCGCCTCGGTCCGGCGTAAGGTCATCGCCGAACTGCGGACCGACCACCGGCTCCTCGCGCCGACCCTGCCCTACGGATCGCACCGCAGGCCGATGACCCGGCCGCCCGCGCCGGACCTGGTCAACGAGCTGATCGCGGAGTTCCTGGAACGGTTGGACCTGCGGGACGTCACCCTCGTCCAGAGCGGCTGCGGCCGCGCCCAGACGGTCGCGGTCCGGCACCCCGAGCGGCTGGCGCGGCTGGTGCTGATCTCCTGCGAGGCCTTCGACAACTACCCGCCGGGACTGCCCGGCAGGATGATCACCGTGGCCCGCAGGGTACCCGGCGGCATCCCGCTCATGGTCCGCACGCTGGGCCTGAAACCGCTGCGCAGGCTGCCGATCGGCCTCGGGGTGCTCACCAAGCGCTCCGTGCCGGACGAGATCGTCGACCGCCGGCTGCGTCCCCTGCGCACCGACCCGGCGATCCGGCGGGACTTCCGGCACTACGGGACCCACGTCCGGCGGACCGAACCGCTGCCGCGGGGCCGGCTGGTGGAGATCGGCGACACGCGGACGCTGATCGCCGAGGACCGGCCGGAACGGCTCGCCTCCCTGCTGCGGTGGTTCGTCGCGGAGGAGCGAGCGCAGAGGCGGGCGGATCGGCGACCGGCGCGCGGCCGGGTCAGGCGGCGACCACGAGGCGGTCGGCGGGCGCCCGGTGCGGGGCGATCACCCGGCCGTCGGGGAGCAGCTCACCGGTGTCGTCGAAGACGATCGAACCGTCGCAGAGCAGGCTCCAGCCCTGCTCGGGGTGGGCGGCCACCACGTGCGGGGCGGGGGACTCGGTCCGCCGGCAGGAAGGCTGGTGGGCACACATGGCGCACCTCCGTGTCGGATATCGGTGGGACGACCCGAAGGAGTCGTCATGGGACAGACCGTGCTCCCGCCGCGAACTCATCGGAACGGCCCGCCGTGAAACGTGACGGATTCCGGACGGTTCCGGGACGGTTCCCCGACGGCCGGTGCGGACTCGCCACCGAAGGGGTGAGGATGACGGCCCCGGGCCCGCTCGCCCGGTACTGGTGGAGGCCCTCATTCCGCTCAATTCGGGAGGTTTCCCCATGTCTGTGCGTCCCGTCCTCGGCGCGGTGACCGGCGCCGCGCTGCTGCTGCTCGGTTCCGCCGCGGCAGCACCCTCGGCGGCGTCGGCCGCTCCCTCGGAGACCGTGACGGTGGACTCCGTGGGCCGGATCGCCAACGGCTTCGTCACCCTCTCCGGCACCTACCGCTGCGTCGCCGGCACCGGGCCGGTCTACGTCAGCTCCTCGGTGCAGCAGGGCCCGTCCGCGGACCGCCGCCCCATCGGCGGCACCCGGGCGGTGTGCGACGGCCGGGAACACCGCTGGGAGAACACCGGCAGCGTGTCCGGCGACGCGCTGAAGGCCGGCGCGGCCCACGTGGAGGCCACGATCGTGGAACTGCGCCCCACGGGCATCCTCGTGCTGCCCCACCTCCACGCGGTGCAGCGGCAGGACATCACGCTGGTCCGGGGCTGACCGGCGCCGGGCCCGGCCGCACCGCGTCCTGCCGGGCCCCGGAAAGCCTCCGGCGCCGGTTCTGCCGTGCCCCGGCATGGACCGCCGGGGGCGGGCTCGTCACCCTGGGCGCATGGTCCTTCTCCGCCACACGGTGGTGCTCGCCTCCGTCCCGCGCCCCTGGCTCGTCGACGCCCTCGCCGTCCTGCTGGAGTCGGCGGAGAGCAGCCGCGAGGAGGCGGGGCGGGTGCTGCTGCCGGACGGGCGGCCGCTGCCGGACGTGCGGCTGACCGGGGGGCGCCACCTCCGGCCCGGCGCGGTGTACGAGAGCGGGGGGAACGGGGACGGCGGCACGGCGGAGAGGGTGCGGGTCACCGTGGCGCAGTGGAACCGCCGGCGTGCGGTGCGGCTGGCGCTCGCCGTGTCGGGCGCGGACGGCGACGTGGCGGTGGACGGCGCGCTGCACAGCCCGGACCGTCCGCGACTGGCCGAGATCAGCGGGCGGGCGCGTGCCGGGGACGTGTGGCCCGCGCTGTCCCGGGTGACCGGTGCGGCACGGCTGCGGTTCGACGACTGGTGGGCGGCGGCGGACACGGGCCGGCGTCCGCGTTCGGCACCGCTGCGGGCCCGCCTGGAGTGCGGTGCGGCACGGGCGGAGCTGCGGGCGGTGCCGAGACCCTGTCGCGACACCGGCCGCTGGGAGGTGACGGTCACCGTGCGGATCCGCGGCCGCCGCCTGTTCCGCCCGGTGGCGGCCGTCGCCCTCCGCCTGGGCCGCCGCCCCTTGCGGCGGTCCCTGACCGACACCCTGGAGGACCTGGCCGCACGGTGGAACACCGAGGTCCCGCGCCTGACGGCGATGGACCGCGAGACCTTGCGCCGGGACGTCCCGAGACGACCGCGTGCCCGTTCGGGGCAGTCGGACTGAGGCGCGGCCGGGCTGGGACACCGCAGGCCATGGACGCCGGGGTGACGGGGGAGGGGGCGTGCCCGGACGCGGTGGCGCCGGCACGGACGGCGCCGGCGCACGGCGCGCGCTGGGCGCTGCGCTCCGCGGTGGCGGCGGACGTCGAGGCGATCGCCGGGCCGCGGGCCACGGTCCTGCGCGCGGACCCGGAACGCCTCGGCCGCTACGACGAACACCGGGTGCGGCAGCTGCTGCGGGATTCCTTCCCGCCCGGCATGCGTCGGCCGTCGCGGTCGGCCGCGAACCCGTGGGCCGCGTCACGGTCCGGCCCGCCGGGGGCGACGGCGGGCGCCGCCGCGAAGGCCTGATCCGCGCTTCGGCGGGCACCGCCGGTGTGGTGGCCGGGCCGCGACGCGGCCCGGCCCGTCACGCCGGAGCCGGCTCGTCGGCCGGCCAGTCCAGCAGGCGCGCGCCGATCACCGCCGTCTGGAGCATGTAGCGGTGGGACGGGTCCGCGGGGTTGGCGCCGGTGAGTTTGTGGATGCGCTCCAGACGGTAGGTCAGGGCGCGCACGCTCAGGGAGAGACGGCGGGCCGCCTCCGCGGAGACGCAGCCGGCGTCGAAGTACGCGGTGAGCGTGTCGAGGAGGGGCCGGGCACCGCCGCGGGCCGTGGTGAGCGGGCCCAGGGTGTTGTGGACCAGGTCGGCCATGGCCTGGCGGTCACGGGCCAGGACGGGGTAGACGAGCAGATCGGCGGCGCGCAGCACCGGGTCGTCCAGCCCCAGCCGCTCGGCGATCTCCAGGGAGCTCAGCGCCTCCTCGTAGGACTGGACGACACCGCCGGGCCCGGACTGCGGGCGGCCGATGGCGACCTGGCCGCCGTCGGTGGCGGCGTGCGCCTGTTTGGCGAAGTGGGTGAGGACCTCGCCCTGGTGCCCGGGCGCGATGCACAGCAACCGCCCGTCCTTGGTGGTGAGCAGGATGCTGCGGTCGCCGAACCGGGAGATGAGGGCACGCTCCACCTGCCGGGGAACCGGGTCGCCCTCCTCGTAGGGGACGGACCCCCGGGCGACGGCCACCGCGTGCGCATGGGACAGCCGCAGGCCGAAGCGTTCGGCGCGCTCGGAGAGCCGCCCCAGATCACTGCGGCCGTAGAGCAGGTCGTCGATGAACTCCCGCCGGGCCGCCTCCTCCTGACGCACCGCCAGACGCTGCGCCCGCTCATAGCCCTCGGCGAAGGCGTCCACCACCTGCTGCACGGCCGTCAGTGCGCCGTCGACCGAGTCGGAACCGCGCGGCCACGCCTCGCGGGCGGCGGACAGGTGCACGCTGACGAGGGCGCGCAGGCCGAAGCCCGCCTCCGCGGCCCGTTCGCCCAGGGCCCGCCGGGAGGCGATCTCGTCCCGGGTGAGGCGTCTGCCCGTGGCCGCGACCTCGGCCAGGATGTGGGCATAGCCGTCCAGATACTGCTCCGGAACCTCACGCTCCGTCACGCTGTCCCCCTCGATCTTGACGCACTCCTGACGTCCTCCTGGCGCGTCATCGGCACACAGACCTTAATGAACATTGCCGGAATCCGGCAATGCGCGGACGAGTCCCGGCCGTGCAGGATGGCTCGCGGGGAGCACTGCACAAGGTTCCGGTGCCGGGTACCGGCAGGTGTCCGCGCCGGAGCCGGAGGGGAGCGGTGCTACCGCCGACGCGAGCAGTGAGCGGGAAGGGGGGCAGTGTGCGTACGTTCGTGGAAGCCGCCACGGGTCTGCCCACCCTCCTGTTCACCGCCGCCCTCGTCGTGGTGATCTGCTTCTGGCTGCTGGTGGCCGCCGGGGTCACCGACAGCCGCAGTTTCGACTCCGACGCGGACCTCGACGCCCTCGGGATGGGCGGGGTCCCGGTCGCGGTCGCGTTCTCGCTGCTGACGGTCTTCGCCTGGCTCCTCGCCACCGGCGCGGGCGTCCTGCTGGCCGCGACCGTCCCGCAGGGGACCGCCACCGGAGTGCTGCGCCCCCTCGCCGCGTGCGGCGCGCTGCTCGCCTCCTGGCGGCTCACCTGCCTGATCGTGCGACCGCTGCACCGCCTCCTCCCGGACGAACCCGGCCCGTCCCGGTCCGTCCGCGCGCCCGCCGGGGACCGGGACGGCACGCCGTGTCCGCTCCGCGAGGGGGCCGGGCATCCCCGCCCGCGCGTGCCGCACGACCGCGCCGCCTGAGCCGGATCCCCGGCCGGGGCGCCTGCGCCCCACCCGGCGTCCGGGGGACGGACCCCGGCCGCCCGCCCCTTCCCGTCCCCCGACGCCCGCTCCTGCTCTGCCCTGTCCACTCCTCAGCCCTGAAGGACGTGTCCCATGGATGCCGCCACCGTGGGCGTCGCCGTGTTCGCCGGCGCCTGCCTGCTCCTCGTACTCGCCGTGCTGTTCGCCGTCTCCAAGCTGTTCCGCAAGGTGGAACAGGGCAAGGCGCTGATCGTCTCCAGGACCCGGAAGGTCGACGTGACCTTCACCGGGCAGGTCGTGCTGCCGGTGCTGCACAAGGCCGAGGTGATGGACATCTCGGTGAAGACCATCGAGATCACCCGGGCCGGCAAGGAAGGGCTGATCTGCCGGGACAACATCCGCGCGGACATCCGCATCACGTTCTTCGTCAAGGTCAACAAGACCGTGGAGGACGTCATCAAGGTCGCCCAGGCCGTCGGCACCGCGCGGGCCAGCGACCGGAACACGCTGCAGGAACTGTTCCACGCCAAGTTCTCCGAGGCACTGAAGACCGTCGGCAAGCAGATGGACTTCACCGACCTGTACACCAAGCGCGAGGAACTGCGGTACCGGATCATCGAGGTCATCGGCGTCGACCTGAACGGCTACCACCTCGAGGACGCCGCGATCGACTACCTGGAGCAGACGCCGCTGAACCAGCTCGACCCGGGCAACGTCCTGGACGCGCAGGGCATCCGCAAGATCACCGAGTTGACGGCCGTGGAGCACGTCCGCACCAACGAGGCCCAGCGCGGCGAGGAGAAGGAGATCACCCGGCAGAACGTCGACGCGCGCGAGGCGATCCTGGAACTGGAGCGCCGGCAGGCCGACGCCGAGATCAAGCAGCGCCGGGAGATCGAGACCGTACGGGCCCGCGAGGAGGCCGAGACCGCGCGGGTGGTGGAGGAGGAGCGGCTGCGCGCGCAGAGCGCCTTCCTGCGCACCGAGGAACAGCTCGGCGTGCAGCGCGAGAACCAGGCCCGTGAGGTCGCCGTCGCCGCCAAGAACCGCGAGCGGGTCATCGCCGTCGAGAGCGAGCGCATCGAGAAGGACCGCCTGCTGGAGGTCATCGCCCGGGACCGGGAGACCGAACTGACCCGGATCGCCGCGGAGAAGGAGCTCGAGGCGGAGCGGCGGGAGATCGCCGAGGTCGTCCGCGAGCGGGTCGCGGTGGACCGTACGGTCGCCGAGCAGGAGGAGTCGATCCTGAAGCTGCGGGCCGTGGAGGAGGCGGAGCGGCGGCGCCAGGCCGTGATCATCGCCGCGGAGGCCGAGGCGCAGGAGAAGCTGGTCAAGGACATCAAGGCCGCCGAGGCCGCCGAGCAGGCCGCCACGCACCGCGCCGCCGAGGAACTCACCCTCGCCGAGGCCCGGTTGAAGACCGCCGACCTGGAGGCGCGGGCCAGGCTGCGGATGGCCGAGGGGATTCAGGCGGAGGCCGCGGCCGAAGGGCTGGCCGCCGTCCAGGTCCGCGACAAGGAGGCCGACGTCATCGAGAAGGCGGGCCGTGCCGAGGCCGAGGCCGCCGAGGCGCGGCTGCGCGCGGAGGCCGAGGGCGCCCGCGCCAAGGCCCTCGCCGAGGCGGAGGCGATCAGCGGGAAGCTCAGGGCGGAGGCGGCCGGCCTCACCGAGAAGGCGGCGGCGATGGCCGCCCTCGACGAGGCGTCCCGCGGCCACGAGGAGTACCGGCTGCGACTGGAGGCGGAGAAGGACGTCCGGCTCGCCGGGCTGGAGGTGCAGCGGCAGGTCGCCGAGGCGCAGGCCACGGTCCTGGCGACCGGCCTGGAGAACGCGGACATCAACATCGTCGGCGGGGAGTCCGTCTTCCTCGACCGGCTGGTGTCCTCGATCGCGCTCGGCAAGGGCGTGGACGGCTTCGTCCAGCACTCCGAGACCGCCCAGGCCCTCGCCGGGCCCTGGCTGGACGGCTCGGCGAGCTTCACCGACGACCTGAGCCGGATCCTGGGCTCCGTCTCGACGGCCGACGTGCAGAACCTCACGGTGTCCGCCCTGCTGATGCGGCTGATGAAGGAAGGCGGCGACCGCACCGGGCGGTTGCAGCAACTGATCGACAAAGCCGGTGAGCTGGGCCTCGCGGACACCTCGCTGGCCGCGCTGAACGGCCACGCCAGGGCCTGACCACCCCCGTCGCCCGGGAGCCGCCGCACAGGGGACGGCGGCTCCCGACCGCTCCTTTCCGAGAGGCAGCCATGACCACCGGCACCCACGAGACCGCCGACACGGCCCCCCGCGAGACGCCCGGCACCGGCGCCCTCCACGGAA
>NZ_JAPSKQ010000021.1:25573-55794 GCF_031181555.1 Streptomyces sp.
GAGCCGCCGCACAGGGGACGGCGGCTCCCGACCGCTCCTTTCCGAGAGGCAGCCATGACCACCGGCACCCACGAGACCGCCGACACGGCCCCCCGCGAGACGCCCGGCACCGGCGCCCTCCACGGAACGTCCGACGCGAGCGGCCTCCACGGAACACCCGGCGCGGGCCGGTCCCGGGGGAGCGCCGACGCGGGCCGGCCCGGGAGTGCGCCCGGACCGGGCCGCACCCGGGCGGGGTCCGGCCCGGACGGGCCCCGCGAGGCGCCCGGCGCGGGAGACCCGGGCGGGACTCCGTCCGGTCCGGGCGGCCCCGAGGCGGTCGACGCCGGCGCCTACCAGGTGCTGCGCGACCGCCTCGCCGCCCAGGCCGCCGAACTCGCCCGCCGCGCCGAGACGCTGAACCGGCGCAGGGCCGAGGAGTTCGGCGCCCCGGAACTGCGCCTCACCGGCACCGGGCGGCTGCGCACCGACCGCGCCGGCGTGCCCCGCGACATCGTCGCCGTGGGCGACGTGCTCCTCTTCGGCTACGGCGCCCGGCCCCGGCCGGACGGGGACACCGCGGTCGGCGACGTCCTCGCGCCGCACGACCGCGACCTGAACCGGCTGCCCGACGACGCCGTGCCCGGACTGCTGGACGACCCCGGCTTCCTGCGCGAGTTCACCGCCCTGCACCGCTACTACCGCCACGCACGCCTGCTGCGGCTGCGCCGCGTCGACGGCAAGCTGCTCGCCGTCTTCCAGACCGGCGAGAAGGCCGACGACATCCGCGTCCTGCGCTGGACGGTGTCCGAGGACGGCCGGGCGTCGTTCCTGGACGCGCGCGGCGACCGCGACCACGCGCTCACCCCGCCGGACGACATCGGCTGGACCCTCACCACCCGCGAGGACCACGTCCTCGGCCGCCACCCGCACGTCTCCGTCCAGGGAGAGGTCTTCGTCGACACCCTCGGCGGCACCCTCACCGTCAAGACCGAGAACGACACCGGCACCGCCGACGGCATCCACGCCGAACCGGTCGACGAGCCCCTGCAGTCCCTCGCCGACGCCGAGATCGCCCACGCGCGCGTCGGCCCCCTGATCCTGCTGCGGATCCTGCCCTACAAGGAGACCGCGCACCGCTACCTGGTCTTCCACACCCTCACCCGGTCCGTCGTCCGCCTCGACGGCATCGGGCAGGGCTGTCGCCGGCTGCCCGAGGACCAGGGCATCGTGTTCCCCGGCGGCTACTGCCTGGCCACCGGTTCCCACAAGACGTACGAACTCGACGTCACCGGCATGCGGTTCGAGCGCGAGGTGCGCTCGCCCCACGGCGAGGACGTGCTGTACGCCTTCCACGCGCCCGAGCGCGGACGCGGGCTGCTGCTGTCGTACAACCTGATCCGCGAGGCGGTGGCCGCCCCGCTGACCTGCCACGGCTGGGCGCTGTTCGACGACGGACTGCTCGCCCTGCTGCGGCCCGACGGCGACGACCCCGCCCGCGTCCACCCCCTCCAGCTGTGGCGCTCGCCCTACGTCTCCGACACCCACGCCGCCGCCCGGCCCGCCGGTGAGGGCGCGCTGGCCCGGGTCGGCAACGCCGACCTCGTGCGGGGCATCTCCGACTGCCTGTCGCTGGCCCGCTCCGTCGCCGAGACCACCCCCACCACCGAGGTGTACGCGGCGCTGGTGGGCGCCTGCGTCCGCGCCCTGGACGCCCACCACTGGCTGGGCGAGAGCGAACTCGGTGACCTGCGCGCCCCGTTGGAGCAGGTTCGGCACACCGCCGAGCAGGTGCTGGCCGAGTTCGAGACCGTGCGGGACCTCACCCGCCGGGCCGCCGACGCGCTCGACGAGGCGGCGGAGCGGATCGCCTCGGTGGTGCGCCGGCTGCGCGGCGAGCAGCCCCGCGAGGCCGCCGCCTGGGTCGCGGGCCTCACCGAACTGCGCCACGGCCAGGGGCACTTGCTGACCCTGAAGGACATGCGGTACGCGGACCACGCCCGCATCGACGCGCTGGCCGCCGAGGCCGAGGCGGACCTCGCCTCCTTCGGACAGCGCGCGGTCGCCCACCTGGCCCGCGACGACGCCTTCGCCCGGCACCACGCCGACGTCGAACGGCTCGTCGCCGACGCCGAGGCGATCACCACCGCCGCCCAAGCCGGCCCGGTCGCCGCCCGCCTGGACGAACTCGCCGACGGGCTGCGCACGGTGACCGAGGTCGTCGCCGGACTCGACATCGGCGACGCCACCGTCCGCACCGCGGTCCTGGAGCGGGTCGCCGAGGCCCTGGGCGGCGTCAACCGCGCCCGGGCCACCCTCGATGCCCGCCGCCGCGGGCTCCTCGACCGGGAGGCGCGTGCCGGGTTCGCCGCCGAACTCGCCCTGCTCGGCCAGACGGTCACCGGCGCGCTCGCGGCGGCGGACACCCCCGAGGCCTGTGACGAGCAGCTGACGCGCGCACTGGCCCAGCTGGAGGTGCTGGAGTCCCGGTTCGCCGAGTCCGACGACGTCCTCGGCGCCCTCGCGGACCGCCGCACCGAGATCCACGAGGCGTTCTCCGCCCGCAAGCAGAGCCTCACCGACGCCCGCGCCCGCCGTGCCGAACAGCTCGCGTCCGCCGCCGACCGCGTGCTGGAGACGGTCGTCCGGCGCTCCGCCGCGCTCGCCGACACCGACGCGGTGAGCACCTACTTCGCCTCCGACCCGCTCGTCGCCAAGGTCCGTCGCACCGCGGACGAACTGCGCGGACTCGGCGACCGGGTCCGGGCCGAGGAGCTCGACGGCCGGCTGCGCTCCGCCCGGCAGGAAGCCGTCCGCGCCCTGCGCGACCGCACCGACCTCTACGCGGACGGCGGACGCGCCATCCGCCTCGGCGGCCACCGCTTCGCCGTCAGCACCCAGCCGCTGGACCTCACCGTCGTCCCGCACGGCGACGGCCTCGCGCTCGCCCTCACCGGCACGGACTACCGCGCCCCCGTCAGCGACCCCGCCCTCCTCGCCGCCCGCCCCCTGTGGCACCGGCACCTGCCGTCGGAGTCGCCCGAGGTCTACCGCGCCGAACACCTCGCCGCCCGCCTGCTGCACGAGCACGGCGCCGACGCCCTCACCGGCGCCGACGACCTCGCCGCGCTGGTCCGCCGGGCCGCCGAGGAGGCGTACGACGAGGGGTACGAGCGGGGCGTCCACGACCACGACGCCACCGCGATCCTCACCGCAGTCCTGCCCCTGTACGCCGGCGCCGGGACGCTGCGCCACGAGCCCGCCGCCCGCGCCCACGCCCTGCTGTACTGGGCGCACGGCACCACGGCCGAGGAACGCGCCGACCTCACCCGCCGCGCCCGCTCCCTGGCCCGGGTCCGCGACGCCTTCGGCCCGCCGCCCGCCCTCGACGCGCTGCGCGGCGAACTCGCCGGGGCCGTCGAGCGGTGGGGCGGCGGCGACGCCGTACGGCCGGAGGCGTGCGCCGCGTACCTCTTCGAGGAGCTGACCACCGGTCCCGAGGGCTTCGTCGTCGCCGCCCGCGTCCGCTCCCTGCTCGACGCGTTCCGCGGCACGGTCACGACCGGGGCCTACGACGAGGACCTCCCCGCCCTCGACGACCTGGCGGCCCGCCGCCAGCTGGTCGAGGCCTGGCTGTCCGCGTACGCCGCCGCCACCGGCACCCCCGTCGGCCCCGGCGATCTCGCCGAGGCCGTGGCCGCCGAGCTCTGCCCGGATTTGCCCCGCCACACGTCCGACGCGCCGCTGACCGCCACCGTGGAGGGGCTGCTCGGCACCCATCCCCGGATCACCGACCGCCGCCTCACCCTCCGGCTGGACGAGTTCCTCGCCCGCACCGCGGAGTTCAGGGAGCGTGACGTCCCCGCGTTCCGCGCCTTCCAGCGCCGGCGCACCGCCCTCGTGACCGCCGAGCGGGCGCGGCTGCGGCTGGACGACCACCGGCCGCGGGTGATGGCGACGTTCGTCCGCAACCGCCTGGTCGACGAGGTCTACCTGCCGCTGGTCGGCGACAGCCTCGCCAAGCAGCTCGGCACCGCGGGCGAGTCCGCCCGCACCGGCACCGGCGGCCTGCTGCTGCTCGTCTCCCCGCCCGGCTACGGCAAGACGACCCTGATGGAGTACGTGGCCCACCGGCTCGGTCTGATCCTGGTGAGGATCAGCGGCCCGGCACTCGGCCGCACCGTCACCTCGCTGGACCCGGCCGAGGCGCCGAACGCCACCGCGCGCCAGGAGGTCGAGAAGATCAACTTCGCGCTGGCCGCGGGCAGCAACACCCTCCTGTACCTCGACGACATCCAGCACACCTCGCCCGAACTGCTGCAGAAGTTCATCCCGCTGTGCGACGCCACGCGCCGGGTGGAGGGCGTGTGGGAGGGCGAGCCGCGCACCTACGACCTGCGGGGCAAGCGGTTCGCCGTCTGCATGGCCGGCAACCCCTACACCGAGTCCGGCGAGGTCTTCCGGGTGCCCGACATGCTGGCCAACCGCGCCGACGTGTGGAACCTCGGCGACGTCCTCACCGGAAAGGAGGACGTCTTCGCCCTCAGCTTCCTGGAGAACGCGCTCACCGCCAACCCGGTGCTCGCCCCGCTCGCCGGACGCGACCGCGCCGACCTCGACCTGCTGATCCGCCTCGCCGAGGGCGACCCCACCGCCCGCCCCGACCGGCTCGCCCACCCCTACGCCCCCACCGAACTGGACCGGATCCTGGCCGTGCTGCGCCATCTGCTCACCGCCCGCCGGACGGTCCTCGCCGTCAACGCGGCCTACATCGCCTCCGCCGCCCAGTCCGACGACGCCCGCACCGAACCGCCGTTCCGGCTCCAGGGCTCCTACCGCAACATGAACAAGATCGCCCAGCGGATCCGGCCCGTCATGAACGGCGCCGAACTCGCCGCCGTCGTCGACGACCACTACACGGCCGAGGCGCAGACCCTCACCACCGGCGCCGAGGCGAGCCTGCTGAAGCTCGCCGAGCTGCGCGGCACGCTCACCGCCGCCCAGGCCGAGAGGTGGGCCGAGGTGAAGGCGGCCCACGTCCGCACCCGGACCCTGGGCGGCACGGACGAGGACGCCCTGACCCGCGCGGTGGCCGCCCTCGCCCTCCTCGGCGACCGCATCGCCGCCGTCGAGTCGGCCATCACCCGCGCGGCCGATCCCCGCCGCCTCATGGCCGGCCCGACGGCCCGCCACGCGGCCCGGCCGGTTCCCGAGGAGACCTGACGACGCCCCGCTCCCGCCCGGCGCCGGACGGCACGACGTGCACCGGGTCCTCGGCCCTCACCGGGGGTGCGCGTCACCGCCGCCGGCGGACGCGGCCACCAGGGCCGCCAGCTCCTCCGGGGTCCGGGGTCCGGGGGCCGGGCCGGCCGGCAGCCCCCGGGCACGGAGCAGGTCCGCGACCGCCACTCCCCACGGCAACCGCAGCCCCGCCGCCGCGAGGAGTTCCGTGCGGGCCAGCATCGTGGCGGCCGGGCCGGTGTGGGCGCCGGACGGCGTGAGCAGCGCCGCGTCGTCGGCCCAGCGCAGGGCGAGGTCCACGTCGTGGGTGGCCATGACGACCGTGGTGCCGTTCTCGCGCAGACCGTCGAGGGTGGCGAGCAGCCTCTCCTGGCCGTCGGGGTCGAGTCCCGCCGTCGGCTCGTCCAGGATCAGCACCCGGGGCCGCATGGCGACCGCGCCCGCGATCGCCGTCCGCTTGCGCTGTCCGTAGGACAGCAGGTGCGTGGGCCGGTCGGCGAGGGCGGTGATGTCCAGTGCGGCCAGCGCCTGAGCCACCCGGGCGCGCACCTCGGCGTCGGGCAGGCCGAGGTTGAGCGGCCCGAACGACACGTCCTGGCCGACGGACGCGGCGAACAGCTGGTCGTCCGGGTCCTGCACCACCAGCTGCACGGTCGTCCGCAGCCGGGTCAGCCCCTTGCGGTCGTAGCGCACCGCCCGTCCCCCGACGGTCAACTTACCGCTGTGCGGGCGCAGTCCACCGCTGAGCAGCCGCATCAGCGTCGTCTTGCCGCTGCCGTTGCGGCCCAGCAGCGCGAGCGCGCGTCCCTCGCGCACCTCGAAGTCGAGGCCGGTGAGCACGGGCGGCCCGTCCTCGTACGCGAAGGACGCGCCCCGCAGGGCGACCAGCACGGACTCGCTCACGACAGGGGTCCTTCCAGGGCGAGGGCGAGGGCGGCCAGTGCCGCGAGGAGCGCCGCGCTCGCGGCCGTGAAGCGGACGGAGACCCGGGCCTCGGGCACCAGGACGCGCAGGGTGCCGTCGTAGCCGCGCCCGGCGAGCCCGGTCTGCAACCGCGCCGCCCGGTCGAAGGCCCGGACGAACGCGGTGGCGCCGAGCCCGCCGAGCGAACGCCAGGACGCGGAGCGGGTGGTGTGTCCGAGCCGGGCCGCCTGCGCCTGACGCACCCGGCGCACCGAGTCCAGCAGCAGGAAGCTCATGCGGTACGTCACCAGCGCCACGTCGACGATCGGCGCGGGCACCCCGGCGCCGACCAGGCGCGGCAGCAGGTCGGACATCGGGGTGGTGAAGGCGAACAGCAGCACCCCGAGGGAGGCCGCCGACGTGCGCAGCACCAGCTCCCCGGCGCGCACCGGCCCGTCCTCGGCCAGGGACACCCACCCGCCGGGTCCGCCCACCTGGACGAGCAGCGTCAGCGCACCGGTGACGCAGAAGCCCAGGGGCACCCGGCAGGCGCGCCACAGCCGCCGGCCGGGCACTCCCGCCGGGCCCAGCAGCACCGCGAGCGCGGTCAGCAGCACCAGGGCCGCGCCAGGCCAGGGCGGCAGCGAAACCGCGAGCGCGGTCAGACCCAGCC
The DNA here is from genome assembly GCF_031181555.1 of Streptomyces sp. Taxonomy (GTDB): domain Bacteria; phylum Actinomycetota; class Actinomycetes; order Streptomycetales; family Streptomycetaceae; genus Streptomyces; species Streptomyces fimbriatus. Next base: position 32,370 of record NZ_JAPSKQ010000021.1, read on the forward strand.
CGAGCACGGCCTTGTCCACGGGGTGACGGCGGCGCCAGCGACTGCCGTGCGCCGCCGCGTCGATCGGCAGCAAGGGACCTCAGCCCCGTCGTTCGGAGGGAACCCCGCCACCGGCGCCCGCGCCGGCTTCGGCGTCCGCGTCCGGCCGCGCGGGATCCACCGCCGACCCGCCGCCGGGGTCCGCCCCGGCCGTCAGCCGGGCCGACGCCCGCGCCTCGCCCTGCCGCCGCCCCCGCCACACTCCGAAGCAGTACGCGAGGACGCCCGCGCCGATCGCCGCCTGGAGGGCGAACAGCGCCGACTCGATCTCGCCGGACGGCGGTTCGTACAGCGGCGAGAACCACGGCTCGTAGTCCGGGTCGATCTCGGTGATCGCGGTCTCCGCCTCGCCGTCGGCGCCCGCGAACGGCTCCTCCTTGTGGTCACCGAGCCCGAGTGCCAGGGGCAGCACGGCGAGTGCGGCGACGAGGAGCAGCAGCAGGGTGTTGATCTTCGCGTTGCGGCTCACCGGCCCACCGCCCCGGCCGTGCCCGGCGCCTTCCGGCCGACCGTCGCCGGCAGCACGCCGAGCCGGGTCAGCTCGCCCCTGCTCGACTGCACCAGCATGCGCATCACCAGCACGGTCAGCAGCCCCTCGCTCACCGCGAGCGGGATCTGCGTGACGGCGAAGACGGAGCCGAACTTGCCGAGCGCGCCCAGGAACCCGCTGCCCGGGTCGGGGAACGCGAGCGCCAGCTGGACGCTCGTCACGCAGTACGTCGACAGGTCGGCGACGAACGCGCCGCAGAACACCGCCACCGTCAGCGGCACGTCGAAGCGGCGCAGCAGTCTGTGGACGCCGTATCCCGCCCACGGGCCGACGACGGCCATCGAGAAGACGTTGGCGCCGAGCGTGGTCAGCCCGCCGTGCGCGAGCAGCAGCGCCTGGAACAGCAGGGTGATGGTGCCCAGCACAGCCATGACCGGGGGCCGGAACAGGATCGCGCCCAGGCCCGTGCCGGTGGGGTGGGAGCAACTCCCCGTCACCGAGGGCAGTTTGAGCGCGGACAGGACGAACGTGAACGCTCCCGAGGCGCCGAGCAGCAGCGTGTTCTCGGGATGCTCCCTGACATCGCGGACGAGCGACCGGGCCCCGTGGACGACGAACGGCGCCGATGCGACACCCCAGGCGACCGCGTGCGCCGGTGGCAGAAAACCCTCGGCTATGTGCATGGCTCAGCAGACCCTCTCCAGCACCTCGTGGATGGTTGGCGCGCCTTGGCCGGTCTCCTGGCTGACGGGTACCACCGCCCGTGCTCCGCCTTCCCGGGTCCCGAGGGACCCAGTGGCCGTCCGCGAGGACTGGAGCCGGACTTCCCGATCACAGTGGCGAGGGCCGCACCGGTATCGCACCGGATTTCCCGTCACCAAGGCGTGGTGACAGTAGTGCCCGTTCCGGCCCGGTGACAAGCGGACGCGGGGAGCGCGCGGACGGCGGCCGGCACCCCGGCGCACACCCGCGGGCCCGACACCGGCCGCACACCCCGCCGAGACGGAGGGACTGGGGGAGGGTGGTCCTGGGTAGTGCCTTGCTGCAATTAATATGCAACAGCGTTTTTCAGGCATCAGGGCTCTGGGATGTGAGGTTCGATGACGACCCGACGAATACGGGGGGCCGCCGTCGCGGCGGCGATGGCCGGCGCGGTCGCCGCCTGCTCGGCACCGGGCGGCGGCGGCACGGACGGCGGCGCGCCCGCCGATTCCGTGGTGATCGGCGTCGCCTCCGAGCCGGACACCCTCAGCCCGCTGCTCGGCTACGGCAAGGACGGCAATTCCAAGATCTTCGACGGACTGCTCGCCCGGGACGCCGACCAGGAACTGAAGCCCGCGCTGGCGAAGGCGCTGCCCGAGGTCGGCGACGGCGGCCGCAGCTACACCTACACCCTGCGCGAGGGCGTGAACTTCAGCGACGGCGAGCCGCTCACCGCCGACGACGTGGTCTTCACGTACCGCACGGTGCTGGACGACAAGACCAACAACACCGCCAAGAGCGAACTGGACGCCATCAAGGAGGTGCGGGCGGACGGCGACGACAAGGTCGTCTTCACGCTCAAGTACCCCTACGCGGCCTTCGCCGCCCGCACGGTGCTGCCCATCGTCCCCGAGCACATCGCCGGGAAGCAGGATCCCAACACCGGCTCCTTCAACACCGAGCCGGTCGGCACCGGACCGTACGTGCTCACCGACTGGAGCAAGGGCGAGAAGCTCACCTTCAAGGCGAATCCGGACTACTGGGGCGGCGCGCCGAAGGTGAAAAAGCTCACCATGGCGATCATCGCCGACGACGACGTCCGCGCCACCCGGCTGCGCTCCGGCGACCTCGACGGCGCGGTCCTGCCGCCGAACCTCGCCGCCACCTTCAAGAACGACGACGGCCGGAAGACCTACCGGGCGACGACCTACGACTTCCGCGCCGTCACCCTCCCCACCGGCAACCCGGTCACCGGCGACACCGCGATCCGCCGGGCCCTGGACCTCGCCGTGGACCGCGAGGCCATGGTCGACAAGATCCTCGACGGAGCCGGCCGTCCCGCCTACGGCCCGCTGCCGCTGGACGACCCCTGGTTCGCCCAGGACGTCGAGCGCGCCCGGGACCTCGGCGAGGCGGAGCGCGTCCTCGACGAGGCCGGCTGGAAGCCCGGCAAGGACGGCGTCCGCGCCAAGGACGGCCGCCGCGCCTCGTTCACCCTCTACTACCCCTCCGGCGACAAGGTCCGCCAGGACCACGCCCTCGCCTACGCCTCCGACGCCAAGAAGGCCGGCATCGAGGTGAAGGTCGAGAGCGCCACCTGGGAGGTCATCGAGCCCCGGATGAAGCACGACGCCGTCCTCGCGGGCTTCGGCAGCACCGGCGACCCCGACTTCGGCCTCTACACCCTGCTGCACTCCTCCCTCGCCGGGGACGGCTTCAACAACATGGCCCGGTACGACAACCCGGACGTGGACCGGGCCCTCGACACCGGCCGCCGCAGCCAGGACCCCGAGGACCGCAAGGCCGCCTACGACGACCTCCAGCGCGCGCTCGTGAAGGACCCCGGCTACACCTTCCTCACCCACATCGACCACATGTACGTCCTCGCCGACCGCTGGGACGGGCTGACCACGCAGACCGAGCCGCACGAGCACGGCTTCGCCAGCGGACCCTGGTGGAACGTCGAGGACTGGCAGCCGAAGAAATGACGGTCCCTCCCTGGGGAGCGATGGCGCGTCTGGTGGCACGGCGGGCCCTGCTCGCCGTGCCCGTGCTCCTCGTCGTCACCTTCGGCGTGTTCGCCATCGCCGCCGCCTCCCCCTTCGACCCCGTCAAGGCGTACGCGGGCACCGCCGCGCTCGGCGCCGACCAGGAGACCCTGGACCGGCTGCGGGAGAACCTCGGCGTGGACCGGCCCTTCGCCGAACGCTGGTGGGAGTGGCTGACCTCCGCGGCCGGCGGCGACTTCGGCCAGTCCAGCGTCATGCGGCAGCCCGTGGCCGAGGTGATCGGGGAACGGCTGGTGTGGTCGGCGCTGCTGTGCGCCGTCGCGTTCGCCGTCGCCGTCCTGCTCGGCACCGTGCTCGGCGTCCTCGCGGCCCGCCGCCCCGGCTCGCCGCTCGACCGCGCCGTCACCTCCCTCGCCTACGCGCTGGAGGCCGCGCCGGTCTTCTGGATCGCCCTGCTCGCCATCTGGCTGTTCGCCCTGAAACTGGACGTCCTCCCGGCCGGCGGCCTCACCGACACCGGCAGCGAGCACGTCACCGCCGGACAGCTCCTGAGCCACCTCGTGCTGCCCGCCGGTGTCCTCGCCGTCTCCCAGCTGCCCTGGTTCACGCTCTACGTCCGCCAGGGCGTCGGCGACGCGCTCGCCGAGGACCCGGTGCGCGGCGCCCGGGCCCGCGGCCTGAGCGAACGCACCGTCCTGCTCGGCCACGCCCTGCGCTCCGGACTGCTGCCGGTCCTCACCCTGATCGGCTCCCGCGTCCCCGAACTCATCACCGGCGCCCTGCTGGTGGAGAGCGTCTTCAGCTGGCCCGGCATCGCGGCGGCCACCGTGGAGGCGGCCACCGCCGTCGACTTCCCGCTGCTGGCCGCGCTCACCACCCTCGCCACCGCCGCCGTCCTCGCCGGAAACCTGCTCGCCGACCTGCTGTACGGACTGACCGACCCGAGGGTGAAGCTGAGTGAGATGTGATCCCCATGGCTGACACCACCGTCGAGAAGACGAACGCCACCGGCGCGGCCGGGGCCGCGTGGCGCGGGCACGGCGCCGCCCGCCGCTCCACCCACACCCTCCGGCTGCGCGTCTCCGCCGCACTGGTCGCCGTGACCGCCCTGGCGGTGCTGCTCGTCCCGCCGCTGGTCCAGCTCGACCAGCAGGCCGTCGACCTGTCCGCCAAACTCCTGCCGCCCGGCTGGTCCCACCCCTTCGGCACCGACGACGTCGGCCGTGACCTGCTGCTGCGCTGCGTCTACGGCCTGCGCGTCTCCCTGCTCGTCGGCGTGGTGGCCGCGCTCACCGCCACCGTGATCGGCACCGCCGTCGGAGCCACCGCCGGGGCCCTCGGCGGCTGGGTCGACCGCGCCGTCATGCGGCTGGTCGACACCGTGTCGTCCGTCCCGCACCTGCTGCTCGGCATCTTCATCGTCGCCATGTTCCGGCCGGGCGTCTGGCCCGTGGTGGTCTCGGTCGCCCTCACGCACTGGCTGTCCACGGCCCGTATCGTGCGCGCCGAGGTCCTCTCGCTGCGCTCCCGCCCGTACATCGACGCGGCCGTCTCCGGCGGTGCCTCCCGGTGGCGGGTGGCGGTCCGGCACCTGCTGCCCGGCGTGCTGCCCCAGGCCGGGCTCGCCGCCGTCCTGATGATCCCGCACGCCATGTGGCACGAGTCGGCGCTGTCCTTCCTCGGCCTCGGCCTGCCCACCCACACGGCCAGCCTCGGCACCCTCATCCAGGGCGCCCGCGGCTCCCTGCTCGCCGGACAGTGGTGGCCCACCCTCTTCCCCGGCCTGTTCCTGATCATCCCCACCCTCGCCATCGCCGGGCTCGCCGGAGTCTGGCGCGAGCGGATCAACCCGCGGCGCCGATCGGAGCTGATGCTGTGACCCAGCGAACCGAGCGAACCGAGCGAACCACCCGGTCCGGGCGGACCGGGCGGCCTCCCGTGCTGTCGGTCCGCGGACTGTCGGTGCGCTTCCTGCTGCCGGGCGGCCGCCGGATCGCCGCCGTCACCGACGCGCACTTCGACGTGGCGCCCGGCGAGTGCCTCGCCCTGATCGGCGAGAGCGGCTGCGGCAAGTCCGTCCTCGTCTCCGCCCTCCTCGGCCTGCTCCCCGCCAACGCGCAGACCGCCGGAAGCGCGCTCCTCGGTGACCTCGACCTGCTCACCGCCGACGAGCGCACCCTCGCCCGCACCGTGCGGGGCCGCCGGATCGGTCTCGTCCCGCAGAGCCCGGCCGCCCACCTCACCCCCGTCCGCACCATCCGCTCCCAGCTGGAGGAGACGGTCGCCCAGCTCACCGGCGTCCGGGGCCGCGCGGCCCTGCGCACCGCCGCCGAGCGGGCCGCCGAGCGCGCCGCGTTCCCGGTGGACCACCTCGACCGTCACCCCCACGAACTGTCCGGCGGCCTCGCCCAGCGCGCCGCCACCGCCCTCGCCCTGGTCGGCGGGGCACCCCTGCTGCTCGCCGACGAACCCACCACCGGCCTGGACCGCGACCTGGTGGACCGCACCGTCGACGAACTGCGCCGCCACGTCGACGCCGACGGTGACCGGGCGCTGCTGATGATCACCCACGACCTGGCCGCCGCCGAACGCGTCGCCGACCGGGTCGCCGTCATGTACGCGGGCCGCATCGTCGAACTCGCCGACGCCGAGGCCTTCTTCGGCGCCCCCGGCCCCCGCCACCCCTACAGCCGCGGCCTCCTCGACGCCCTCCCCGACCGTGCCTTCACCCCCATCCCCGGGATGCCCCCCGAACTCGGCGCCCTTCCCGACGGCTGCGCCTTCGCCGCCCGCTGCGGGCGGGCCACCGACCTCTGCGCGACCCTTGCGCCCCTGACCGGACCGGTCGCCTGCCACCACCCGATCCCGGCCCACGACGGGAAGAGCCCCAGCACCGCGGCCCCGGAGGACATCCGTGCTTGAACTGCGCGCCATCACCGCCGGGTACGACCGGCGCGCCCCCGTCGTACGGGACGCCTCCCTCACCGTCGCCCCCGGCGAGGCCGTCGGCCTGCTCGGCCCCAGCGGCTGCGGCAAGTCCACCCTCGCCCGCGTCGCCGCCCTGCTGCACCGCCCCGACGCCGGCACCCTCCTCCTCGACGGCACGCCCGTACGCCACTGGCGCCACCGCGCCCCCCGCGCACAGCGCACCGCCTTCGGCGTCGTCTTCCAGCAGCCCCGCCTCTCCGCGGACCCCCGGCTGCGCCTCACCGACCTGATCGCCGAGCCCCTGCGCGCCACCGGCCGGCGCGAGGAGATCCCCGCCCGGGTCCCCGAACTCGCCGACACCGTCGGCCTGACCCCCGACCTGCTCACCCGCCGGCCCCACGAGGTCAGCGACGGCCAGCTGCAACGCGCCTGCCTGGCCCGCGCGTTGGTGCTCCGCCCGCGCTGGCTGATCTGCGACGAGATGACCGCGATGCTCGACGCGTCGACCACGGCCGCGCTGGTCGCGGTCGTCGAGGACTACCGCGCGGCGACGGGCGCGGGCCTGCTGGCCGTGGGCCACGACCGGATCCTGCTGGACCGCTGGTGCGACCGCACCGTCCACTGGGACACGGTGGCGCCCGCCGGGAAGGAAGGGGCGGTGCCGGCCACCCCTGGCCGGTGACCGGCACCCGTACGCGGGGCGGCCGGCGCGTCCGCTGCGCCCGGCCGGCCGCGGCCCCGTCGGTCAGCCGCCGCTGCCCATGGCCTTGCGGACGGCGTCCTTGGTGCGGTCCATGAGGGCGGCGACCGGTCCGAGGGCCATGTTCTTCGCACCGGACTCGACGCCCGGGTGGGGCCGGGTGGGCGCCATGGCCTCGGCGGCCTTGACGGCTTTCGCCATCGCGGCCAGGCCGGTCACGTCGGTGCTGCGGCGGATGTGGGTGAACTCGTAGCGCTCCTCCGCGCGGGCGTGCTCCTGCACGTCCGCGCGGAGCTTCATGAGACGCGGCAGGAACTCCGGGTCGTCGGTGTCCATCTCGTCCAGGGCGGCGAGGGTCTCCTTGGCCGCCTTCTCCTCGGCGAGCCGATCCTCGACGACCTGCTCGCCGCCGGGGAGGCGACGGCGGGCGAAGGGGTGGACGACCTCCTCCTCGGCGGTCTCGTGCACGGCCAGCAGCCGCACCAGGCGGCGGAAGGCGTCCCGGCGCTCCTCGCCCTCGGCGGCCTCGACCTCGTCGAAGAGGTTGCGGATGTCGCCGTGCTGGCGCATCAGCAGCGCGACGACGTCGTCGTCCTTCGCCCTGTCGTCCCCGGCGTGCGGAGTCTTCAGCTCGGACATCTCGGCCTCCCCTACTTCTCGCGCTGTGCGGGGTCGGGGTGCTCGCCCTCGGTCTGGACGCGGTACTCGCGGCCGAACATCTCGCCGTGCTCGGTGATCACCCGGTCGCTCGGCGGTGCCTCCCCGCCGTGGATCTGCTCCTGCATCCTCTCGAACCGCTCGTGCGCCTCACGGACGTAGCCGGCGCCGAGCGTGGTCAGGTCCATCTGGGTGTCGAGCAGTTCGCGCAGGTACTGCTTGTTCGGCTCGAAGGTGAGCACGTTGGGCAGCTCGGGGGCCAGCACCGAGGCGGGGTCGCGGCCGTCGTGGCGGCGCATCAGGTCGCAGGCGAGGTGCAGGTGCTCCAGCTCCATGTTCAGGTGCAGCTCCCAGATCGCCTTGACCCTGGGATCGCTCTCCTGCTCCATGAAGGAGTAGTACAGGTAGCACTCGTTGTACTCGTGGTTGACCAGCTGCTCCCACCAGGTCTCGCCCGGGTCGACCAGCGACTCGTAGTGGGTGACGTGCTCCTCCTCGATCAGCCCGATCTCCTGGTAGAGCTGGCGGGCGATCGGCTCCATGTAGGTGGGGCCGGTGTTCATGTAGAAGTTCATGGTCTGCTGCTCCGCCGACATGATCGTCAGCGCGTGCAGCTTCGACAGCGGGTTCGTCTCGTCCTTGGCGTAGGGGTCGCGGACGTTGTCGACCGGGTCGCGGTGGTGGAACCTCGTGGGCCGGCCGGGCATGACCTCGGTCAGGTTGTCGACGATCGACTCCGCCTTGCGGTGCTCGATCATCTCGTACAGGTTCGCGTACCGGTACAGGTGGTCGAAGTCCTCCAGCACGCCGAACTGGTACGCCTGTTTCAGGTACGGGTCCGGCTCCATCCGCGCCACCCACGCCGTCAGGTCCACCGCGACCTGCTCGTAGGCGATCGTCGTCTCCAGTACGGAGGAGACACCGGGGAGGAGCCAGTTCACCACCTTCTGCTGCTGCGCCTCGATGTACCGGACCTGGGCCAGCTGCCGCTTGATCTCGGGGTCGGCCGTGTGACGGGCGAGCTGGTGGCTGAACAGGATCGCCTCCACCTCGATGCCGTTCATCGTGATGATGCGGCACCGGGTGTACGGGTCGCAGCGGTCCGGATCGATCGGGGGGACGTCGAGTTCCCGCCAGTTCCGCAGCTGGCGGTCCAGCGGGATGCCCCGCTGCTCAAGAGGGTTGAACGTCACGGGCACTCTCCTCGTCGAAAGTCCGAGTGGGCGGAGTACCCCCGTGGCCGTCGTCCATGTCGCGGAGAACGCGGGGGCACCGACTTCATGCTTCGGCCGCCCCGGACGCCTCGCCACCGCAGGCGCGCGTATGGGCTAATCGGGCGAATCCGGCGAGGGGCCGGGCCCGGACGGCGGGGGAGTGCCGTGAGCGGGACGGCACGCGGTCCGCCGGGCCCCACCGGCTGGAGGAGCCGTCCGAGCCGGTGGGGCGGGCGCGTGCGGCGACGCCGCACGCGCCACGTCGTGTCCGGTGCCCCGTCGGGGGCAGTGCCGGCGGACGGCCGTCGCGAACCGGGCCTCAGCGCGCGGGAGGCCGGAACTCCGGCTGGTCGATCAGGCGCAGCCAGCTGCCGTCGGGCCGGCGGCGGACCACCTGGGCGCGGGCGCCCGCGCCGTCGCGGGGCGGGGTCGAGGTGAGGGCGATGTCGCCGCAGACCAGGGTCGGGAGCGGTTCCTCCGGCTCGAAGCGCGGCGCGTCGGCGAGCACCTCCTCCCACAGCCGGCGGATGGCGTCCCGGCCGACGGTCACGGCGCCCGGCGGGTACGCCATGACGGCGTCCTCCTCGTAGAGCGCGGCGAGGCCGGCGGCGTCACCGGCGTTGGCGCGCTCGACGAAGAGCCGGGTGAGGTCCTCCGGTTTCATGGCCTTCTCGTAGGTGTCCACAACCACCCTTTCCACGGGACGGGTTCGTACGGGACCATGCTCCGCCGGCGCTCCATCACAAGTCCAAGCAATGGTTCCGATCGGTTCTACAATCAGCGGTTATGGAACTGAGGCAGCTGAAGTACTTCGTGGCCGTCGCCGAGGAGGCCAACTTCACGCGCGCCGCCGAACGCGTCCACATCAGCCAGCCCGGCATCAGCGCCCAGATCCGTCAGCTCGAACAGCACCTGGGGGCCACCCTCATCAACCGCTCCGGCCGTACGGCGGGGCTGACCGCGGTCGGCGAGGTCGTGCTGGGCCACGCACGGGCGGTGCTGGCGGCGGCGGAGGGACTGCGGGAAGCCGTCGACGAGATGAACGGGCTGGTCCGGGGCGGACTCGTGGTCGGCATGGTCACCTCCTGCACGATCACCCCGCTGTTCGACGCCCTGTCCGCCTTCCGCCGCGCCCACCCGGGCGTGGAGCTCAGCCTGGTCGAGGACGACTCCGCGGAACTCGTGGAGCGCGTCCGCGCGGGAACCGTCGATCTGGCGCTGATCGGCGCGGCCGGCGGACCCCCACGGGACCTGGACGGGTGGCCGGTCATCAGCGAACCCCTGGTCGCGGCCGTGCCGTTGGACCACCCGCTGGCCGACCGGGAGGCGATCACGCTCACCGAGCTGTGCGGCGAACCGGTCATCTGCCTTCCGCGGGGGACCGGCATCCGCGCGGTGCTGGACCGGGCCGCCGCCGCGCAGGGCCTCACCCCGACCGTCGCCCTCCAGGCGAGCGCCCCCGGCGCGGTGATCGACCTCGCGCTGCGCGGGCTCGGAGTCGCCGTGCTCTCCCGGTCCATGGTCGCCGACCACGCGGGTCTGCGCGGCCTCCCCCTCACCGACGCCGACATCCCCGCGGTCCTGGCCCTGATCTCCGCCCCCACCAAGAGCCCGGCCCTGCGCGAACTGCTGACCCACTGCCACCGCTCCTTCGGCCCGCATGCGGAGCACGGAGGCCGGGCCGGGACCGCACGCCGCCTCCCACAGCCCTGACGAGAGCACCGGCACCCGACCGGTGTCGCCCTGTCCGCACCTTCCACATCGTCGGCGAAGGGCAGGCACCGCTGGCCCGGGTGATCACCGAGCGGCCTCTGGGCCCGCGCGTGAGCGGGCATCCCGCCGTCTACCGGGTCGAGGACCCGTCCGGCCCGCCGCTCGGGCGGATCACGTTGCGGCGCCGCCACCCCCTGCGGTGGAGCCGGACGCGGTGGACCGCGGAACCGGCCGCGGGCCCTGTCCCGCGGGGCTACCGGGTCCACCTGGTGTGGTGGCCGGTGGGACTTCCGGTCAGCCTGGTGTCGGGGGATCACCTCCCTCCTGGACGAGGGCGATGGCGGGTTCGGTCCGCCCCGCCGCGTCACCTGGCGCGACGGGGCGGGCCGGGCCCACCTCGTCTTCCGCGGACTGGCCGACGACTACCGGGTGCTGCTGCCCGGCTGGGACCCTCGCCCGGTCGCCGCACTCGTGGGGCTCCACCGGCCGTTCGACCCCTCCGAGGGCGGCTGGTACGAAGCAGGGCCGACACGGCACCCGGCGGGTCGTCGCGCCCCGTGAGGTGACGGAATCGAGTCGTCCTCGAGCCTCTGCGGGAGCGCCGCACGGCCGCACGCCCGCCTCGGGACGACCTACCCGCCAACTGCTCGAACAAGGGACACCATCGGCTGTTCGTCCGCCGTTCAGCGACGCTCCCTAGCGTCGCCGCATGTCAGACACATCCGACACCGAGCCGCCGTCACCGGCGCCGCGCCCCCGGGAGGGGCCCGCGGAGAAGGCACTGGTCAGTTACGTGCTGCCGGTGTTCAACGAGCAGGACGGCATCCGGCGCTTCCACGACGAGCTGGTGGCCGCGATCCGTACCCGCCCGGAGCTCTCGTTCGAGCTGGTGTACGTCAACGACGGTTCGGCCGACGCGTCGTTGGAGATCCTCCGCGACCTGGCGAAGAACGACCCGCGGGTGCGCGTGGTCGACTTCGCGCGCAACTTCGGGCACCAGATGGCGATCACCGCCGGACTGGACGAGGCGCGCGGTGACGCGGTGATCGTGATGGACACCGACCTGCAGGACCCGCCGCGGGTGAGTCTCCAGCTCATCGACGCCTGGCGGGACGGCGCGGAGATCGTGCACGCGCGGCGCCGGTCCCGGCGGGACACGCTGTTCAAGCGGGCGACGGCGGCCGCCTACTACCGGGTGCTCCGGGCGTGCACGGAAGTCGACATCCCCCTGGACACGGGGGACTTCAGGCTGCTGGACCGGCGGGTCGCCGACGAGCTGCGGCGCTACCGGGAGCGCAGCCGGTTCGTGCGGGGCATCGTGGCCTCGATGGGCTTCGTCCAGGCCGAGGTGCACTTCGACCGCGACGAGCGGTTCGCCGGGGAGACGAAGTACCCGCTGCGGAAGATGGCGCGGCTGGCGGTCGACGGGGTGACGGGCTTCTCCACGGTGCCGCTGAAGCTGATCACCCGCCTGGGCTTCGTGGTGCTGACGCTGTCCTTCGCGGGCATCGTGTACGCGCTGGCGATGAAGGTGTTCCGGCCGGACATCACGGTGTCCGGATGGACCATGCTGATGGTCGTCGTGCTGTTCCTGGGCGGGGTGCAGATGCTGTCGCTCGGGGTGCTCGGTTCCTACATCGGGCGGACGTACAGCGAGGCGCAGGGGCGGCCGCTGTACATCGTCCGGCAGGTGGTCCGGCATGACGGTGACTGACGCGCCCGCCCCGGGGGAGCGGGCCGGGCGGCGCCCCCGGGACCTCCGGCAGCTGGCCGGCTACACGCTCGTCGGCGGCAGCGGTGTCGCCCTGGACCTGGCCGCCTTCGTGCTCCTCCACAACGTGCTGGGGTGGCACGAGCAGCTCGCCAACGGCGTCTCCACCACCCTGGGCATCACCAACAACTTCGTCCTCAACGCGGTGTTCACCTTCGGCAAGCGCGACCGGCTGCTGCTCCGCTTCGTGCGCTTCCACGCCGTGGGGATGTGCGGCACCGCGCTCACCTTCGGCCTGCTGTGGTTCCTCGCCGGCCGGCTCGGGGCCGACCCGAACCTGGTCAAGGCCGCCTCCCTGCCGCTGGTCCTGGCGGTGCAATTCGTGCTCAACCGGAAGTGGAGTTTCGCGTGAACCTGGGCATCATCGGCGCCGGCGCCACCGGACTGACCGCCGCCTACGACGCGGTCAAGGCCGGGCACACGGTCACGGTGCTGGAGGCGGCCGACGAACTGGGCGGTCTGGCCGCGTCGTTGACCGTGCAGGGCACGCCGCTGGAACGCTACTACCACCACATCTTCCGCTCCGACCACGCCATGATCGAGCTGATCGAGGAGCTGGGCCTGGGCGCGTCCCTGCGCTTCCACAAGCCCACCACCGGGATCTTCCGCGCCGGGCGGCTGCGTCCGTTCAGCACTCCGGCGCAGATGCTGCGCTTCCTGCCCCCGCTGCCGGCGCTGCGCTTCGCGGCCTCCTCCGCCGCGCTGAAGGCCGTACGCAAGGGCGAGCGCTTCAACGACCGTACGGCGCTGCGGTGGCTGCGCCGCTGGGCCGGGCGGCGGGCCACGGAGGAGATCTGGGAGCCGCTGCTGCGCGGCAAGTTCGGGGAGCGCGCCGAGGAGGTGTCCATGGCCTGGCTGTGGGCCCGGGTGCACTGCCGCACCTTCGAACTGGGCTATGTGCACGGCGGGTTCGAGAAGGTGTACGCGGCGCTGGCGGACGCGGTCGCCGCGCGCGGCGGGAGGATCGAGTTCGGCAAGCGGCTGGCACGGATCCGGCAGGAGGGCGACACGGTCACGGTGGAGACCGAGGACGGGTCCTCGTACGGCTTCGACCACCTGGTCGTCACCACCCCGCAGCCCGTCTTCGCCCGGGCCGCGGGGCTGCCCGCCGACGACCTGGTGTGGCGCAACCAGTACCTCGGCGCCACCTGCTTCGTGCTGGAGCTGGACCGCAGTCTCATCCCCTGCTACTGGCTCAACGTGAACGACACGGACTTCCCGTTCCTGGCCGTCGTCGAGCACACCCGGATGGTCGACCCGGCGGAGTACGGCGGCAAGCACGTCGTGTACGTCGGGAACTACGTGCCGCGCGACGACTGGCGCTTCACCTCCGACCCGGACGACCTGCTGGAGGCGTACGTGCCCTGGCTGCGGCGGTTGAACCCGGACTTCGACCCTTCCTGGATCACCGGCCGGCACTTCTCCCGCGCCCCCTTCGCGCAGCCCGTCGTCACCCCGGAGTACCGGGCGCTGATCCCGCCGCACGAGACGGCGATGAGCCGGGTCACGCTGGCCACCATGGCGCAGGTCTATCCGCAGGACCGGGGGCAGAACTACGCGGTGGCGATGGCCCACCGGGTCACGGAGCTGATCGGCGCGCGGTGAGCGCGGGCGGAGCGACGGCCGCCGCACCGGACGGCGGTGGCCGTCCGGTGCCGGGCCACCGGCCCGCGGGTCACCGCAGGCGGCACACCACCAGCCGCGTCACGGGCGCCGGCGGGCAGTCGTAGCGCGCCTCGATCCGCCGCGCCAGCGCCCGGTCCACCTTCGCCGGCGGGAACCAGCCGCGGTTCAGCACCGCGTACCGCGGCGGGTCCTCCTCCAGGCAACGGGCGTTCTCGGCGTACGAGTCGAGGGTGCGGACGTCCGGCAGATAGCGGGTGCGCTGCAGGAACGTCGGGACCGGGTAGGGGCAGGGCGAGGCGTGTCCGATGAAGTACGCCTCGTCCCCGAAGGCCAGGTACTGCACGAGCACCCCGTCCGGCAGCCGCCGCCGCACGTCCGCCGCCGCGTCGGCCTTCGCCTCCGAGGCCCGCAGATAAGCGGCGTTGGTGTCGCCCACCCTGCCCCGGTCCATGAGGTGCGGGGCGGCCGGCCAGACGGCCACCGCGATCAGGGCGACGCCGGCCAGCCCCGCCGCGGCGGGCGGCAGGCGGAAGGCGGAGGCGTCGCGGGCCGGGCGCAGGTCGCACAGCGCGGCTCCCAGCGCGACGAGCCCCGCCAGCCACACGACCGCCGAGCGCTGCAGCGCCCCGGGTGCGGTGGAGTACAGCGGCGCGAGCACGGCTGCCGTGGCACTGGCCACCAGGAACCACAGCGGCAGCCGCCCCCGCGCCCCGTACCACCGGGCCACCGCCAGCCCCCACACCGCGGCGGCGCCCACCGGCAGCGCGGCGGCGTGGTACGCGAACCAGTTGCCCTGCACCACGACCGCGCCCAGGCCCACGGCGGCCGTCGCCGCGGCGAGCACCGCCCACTGAGTACGCCGGCGCCGGTCGTCCTGGCAGGCGAGCAGCAGGAGCAGCGCCGCGGGCAGCAGGAGCAGCACGGGACTGAGCACGGCCCGGTCCGCGAGGAAGTCGACCGACCGGGCGAAGAGTTCCCCCGGCCGCAGGCCCTGCCGGGACAGCGAGCCCTGGTTGATCTGCGGCATGTCCCGGATCCACTGCCACTCCCGCGAGCCCGACCAGAGGCTGAAGCCGAGCAGCAGCGCGCCGGACACGGCCGTCGCGGCGGCGAGGAGCAGCGCGCGCACCCGGTCGGCGGCGAAGACGATCAGCAGCGCGATGAGCGCGGTGGCGGCGGTGGAGTACTTCATCATCACCGCGAGCCCCAGCGGCACGGCCGCGAGCGCCGCGGCGGGCAGGGGCCGTGCGACGGCGAGCACGACGGCCACCGCGAGCACCGACAGGAGCGCGGCCGTCCACTCCGGCTGCAGGAAGTCGGTGCGCGGTGCCAGCGCGAGGACCAGGGCCACCGCGGCACCGGCCAGGTCCGCCTCCCGGTACGGCAGCCGCCGCCGCAGCGCCGCGCGCAGGACGAGTCCGACGGCGAGGCACAGCGTCACGCCGACGGCACGCAGGACCGCCTCGCGGACCGCGGTCGGGCCGGCGGTCAGCTGATCGAGACCGTGGACGAACCACCGGTAGAAATAGGGCCGGTGGGTGAAGGTCTCCGAGGGCGAGACACCGACCGCCTCGCCGCTCCGCAGGCACGCCAGCACGTACCGGACGTCCCCGTGCAGGCGGGCCGTCACCACGGAGTGGACCAGGAGCGCCCCTGCCGCGAGGCCGGCGACCAGACGCGTCGCACGCGCCGGCCGCCCGGCCGACGGCTGTGCGGGGGGCTGCGGTATCAACAAGTCGGTCACGACGCCGGACATTAACAGCATTCCGCGCCATGCCTCGCGAGGAATTCAGCCCGCAGGATCGTTCATTTCCCGGACGTCTTTAATTGTTCACGGGTTCGCGGAGTAATTCCTGCGGGGACGCGTTCACGCGCCGTCCTCGCGGTTCCCGCGCACGCGGGGGCCGATTTCCCGGACTGTGCGGCGGGGGCGGAACCGCCCCCGCCGCACGAGCCCCGTACCCGATCCGGGTGGGTGCCGCCGGGGGTCAGCCCTGCGGGACCTCCAGGAACTCCTCCTCCCCGATCTCCTCCCCGAACGCCTCCTCGGGGACGCCGCCGAAGAAGCCCTCCAGGAGCTGGTCGATCCGCACCTCGGTGGCTCCCGCCGGGGCCGTGGTCTTCTCGCCCTTGCCCATGCGCAGCACCAGCGCGAACTTCTTGACCTTCGCGTTCTCCGCCAGCTTGGCCAGGTCCACGGACACCTCGGTCAGCGCGCCGTTCTTCAGCGTGAAGTCGGCCGTGACCTTCTCGTTCGGCGCGTCCTTGAAGTCCTTGGCCGTCGGCAGCTCGGCGCCCGGCGGCAGTTCCTCCGTCAGCGGGCGGAGCTCGTCGAACAGCTCGGTCAGCAGCGTGCGGAAGGGGGCCGTGGCCTTGATGTGCTCGGTGCCGTCCGATCCGCCGGAGGTCTTGAAGTCGACCTCCCGGGCGATGACCTGCCGCAGTGCCTTCGTGAGCTTCTTCTGCGTCTTGGCGTCGAGCGTGGGCTCCGCCGAGGGCTCCCCGCCTCCGGGGGCCTGCGCCCCCGTCATCTCCTCGCCGGTCTTCTCCAGCTCCTTCGTCGAGACCTTGATCCACTCGCCGCTGAGGAACTTCTTGAACGCCCCGGCGCTGTCCGGCAGTTCGTCGACGGGCGGCATGGGGCTGCCGGTCATCCGCCCGAACGCGTCGACATCGGCGCGGACGTAGGTGTAGTCGCCGATCAGCCGGTACTCGAACAGGTCACCGTCCGGGCCGCTGAACTTCACCGCCATGGCGGTGAAGTCCTTCTCGCCGGACTTCTCGAGCGGCTTCCTGGACTGCACGGAGAAGGAGATCCGCGCATCGCTGAGCAGCTCGGCGGCCTCGTCGGGCATCTTCTCGTCGGGCGCCGCCCCGGCGTCCAGCGCCTTCAGCGTCGCGGCGTCGGTGTCCAGGTCCAGCTCGAAGGAGAGCGAGCGCTCCTTGCCGAGCTCCTCGAAGGCCCGGTCGAGCTTCTGGCCCGCGGACAGGTTCTCCACCGTGCCGCAGGCGGCGGAGCCGGCCAGGACCACGGTGGCGACGGCAGTGGCGGTCAGGGTCTTGCGTATGACGGTAATGACGTTCTCCTCGTAGGTGCGACCGGGGTGGTCGCTGAGAAGACCGGTCAACGCCCCGAACGGTTGTACGCCACATACGGATTGATCCGCCGGGGCGGAGCCGGCGCACCGCGGCCGGACCTGGCGCGGGTCGCTGAACCGCACGAAATCGCATGAAATCACACGAATGACCTTCCCGCTGTTCATGCTCGTGCTCGTCGGCGCAGCCGGAGGACCCGGGAAAGCACCGGCGGGCCGCACCGGTGACATCCGCCCTCCCGGCTCGTCGACGGCCGGCTCCGCGGAGACGGGGGTGTGCCGCCCCGGGGAGCCCGCAGGGGTGGCCGGCGTGCCCGCGGGGCGGTCGGGGTGCCCGCGGGGCGCCCCCGCACCCCCCGGTGCCTCCGATTCATCCCATCAGGGCCAGCGGGGCGGATCTCCACGCGTCCGGCTCTTCCTCTCTCCGATGATCGGCCTGTGGCGGGCGCAGGAGGGGTGACGCACCGTGTCGCTCCGAAGAACCGCGCGGCCCAGGTGAAGCGACGGACAGGAGAGGGGGATGCCATGCATCTGACTCCGCACGAGCAGGAGCGCTTGCTGGTCCACGTGGCGGCTGACGTCGCCCGACGGCGCAGGGAGCGCGGTCTGCTGCTGAACTACCCGGAGGCCATGGCGGTGTTGACGGCGCACGTCTACGAAGAGGCGAGGGCCGGGGCGACGGTCGACTCGGTGATGGAGTCCGGCCGCCATGTGCTGCAGCGCGGCGAGGTGATGGACGGGGTCCCGGAAATGATCACCAACATTCAGGTCGAGGCGACGTTCCCGGACGGGACGAAGCTGGTGACCATCCACGACCCGTTCGACGCGCCGGCCACCAAGGTGGACGTCCATCCGGGCAAGCTGGAACTGCTGCCGGACGAGGACGAGCACGCAGTGGCATTCAACGAGGGCGCCACGCCCGTGCCGCTGTGCGTGTCCAATCCCGCGGACCGTCCGATCCAGGTGGGCTCCCACTTCCACTTCGCCGAGGCCAACGAGGGACTGGAGTTCCCCCGTGAGGCCGCCCACGGCATGCGGCTGCACATCGCGTCCGGCACGTCCGAGCGGTTCGAGCCCCAGGCCCAGCGGACCGTGATGCTGGTGCCCATCGCCGGTGACCGGATCGTCCACGGCCTCCAGGCCGGCAAGAGCGAAGAGGAGAAGCACCTCGATGCCCGACGAGACTGAGAACCCCTGGGCCCCGCTGTCGCGGTCCCGCTACGCCGACCTCTACGGCCCGACCACCGGCGACCGGGTGCGGCTCGCCGACACCAACCTCGTCCTCAGGATCGAGGAGGACTGGTGCGGAGGCCCGGGACGAAGCGGTGACGAGATGGTCTTCGGCGGCGGCAAGGTGATCCGCGAGTCCATGGGCCAGTCGCACATCCCCCGCGACGACCCCCGCAAGCCGGTGGACACCGTGATCACCGGCGCCCTGGTCCTGGACCACTGGGGCGTGGTCAAGGCCGACGTCGGACTGCGTGACGGCCGCATCCAGGCGATCGGCAAGGCGTACAACCCCGAGACCATGTCGCCGCGCCCCCACGACGACCCGCGCGCCTCGCACTTCGTCGTGGGGCCCGAGACGGAGGTGATCTCCGGCAAGGGGCGGATCCTGACCGCGGGCGGCGTCGACACCCATGTGCACTTCCTGTGCCCCGGCCAGATCCACGAGGCGCTCGCGGCGGGCGTGACGACGCTGATCGGCGGCGGCACCGGACCCGCCGAGGGCAGCACGGCCACCACCGTCACGCCCGGCATGTGGCACATCCAGCGGATGTTCGAGGCCCTCGACGCCTACCCGGTGAACATCGGCCTGCTCGCCAAGGGCAGCACGGTCTCCGAGAAGGCGCTGCACGACCAGGTCGCCGCAGGTGCCCTCGGCTTCAAGATCCACGAGGACTGGGGCGCCACCCCGGCGGTGATCGACGCCGCGCTGAGGGTGTGCGAGGAGACCGGTGTCCAAGTGGCCCTGCACGCCGACTCGCTCAACGAGTCCGGATTCGTGCACCACACCTTCGCCGCGACCAGGAAGGGCGGCGACACCAAGGACGCCAAGTACCGCAGCCTGCACATCTTCCACATCGAAGGCGCCGGCGGCGGCCACGCCCCGGACATGATCAGCCTGGCGAGCAGGCCGAACGTGCTGCCCGCGTCGACGAACCCCACCAGGCCCCTGACGGTCAACACCGTCAAGGAACACGTCGACATGATGATCGTGTGCCACCACCTCAACCCCGAGGTCGACGCGGACATGAAGTTCGCCGACTCCCGGATCCGGCCCTCCACCATGGCCGCCGAGGACCTGCTGCACGACATGGGCGCCATCTCGATGATGTCCTCCGACGCCCAGGCCATGGGCCGCATCGGAGAGATGATCATGCGGACCTGGCAGACCGCGCACGTCATGAAGTCCCGCTACGGCCCCCTGCACGAGGACGACGCCGAGGCGGACAACTTCCGGGCCCGGCGCTACATCGCCAAATACACCATCAACCCGGCCATCACCCACGGCATCGACCACGAGGTCGGCTCCGTCGAGACCGGCAAACTCGCCGACCTGGTCCTGTGGGAGCCGAAGTTCTTCGGCGTGAAACCGCACATGGTGATCAAGGGCGGTCAGATCGCCTACGCGCAGATCGGCGACGCCAACGCGTCCATCCCGACGCCGCAACCGTACCTGCCGCGTCCGGTGTGGGGCTCCCGCGGCCGGTCCCCGGGGGCGAACTCCTTCAACTTCGTGGCCGAGGCCGCCCTCGGCGGCGAACTCTCCCGGATCGGACTGCTCAAGCCCCTGTGCGCGATCCGGTCCACCCGGGCGGTCACCAAGGCCGACATGGTGCACAACGACGGCGTGCCGGACATCGTCGTCGACCCCGACACCTTCGACGTCACCATCGGCGGCGCCACCACCTCCGACGTGCGCACCACGGTCGACGGGCAGGAGGTCGGGCGGAACTACGCCACCGAACTGCCCATGGCACAGCGGTACTTCCTGTTCTGATCCCCCCCCCGCAGAGCCGGGCGCACCGACGCGTCCGGCTCCCGACCCGTGGAAGGCGGTCCTGCCACCCATGAGCCGCACTGCCCTGCTCATCCTGGCCGACGGCCGCTTCCCCGCCGGCGGGCACGCCCATTCCGGCGGGATGGAGGCCGCCGTCGCCTCCGGCGGCGTGCACGACACCGCGAGCCTGGAGGCGTTCTGCCGGGGGCGGCTGCACACCGCCGGACTGACCGCGGCCGGCCTCGCCGCCGCGGCCGCCACCGGATACGACGCCCTCGCCCTGGACGAGGCCGCCGACACCCGCACCCCCGCGCCGACGCTGCGCCGCGTCGCGCGCCGCCTCGGCCGGCAGATGATGCGCGCGGTCCGGGCCACCTGGCCCTGCGCAGGTCTCGACCACCTCGCCCGCCACCGGCCGCAGGGCGCCCACCAGCCGGTCGTCCTGGGCGTCGCGGCCCGCGCCGCCGGTCTCACCCCGCTCGACGCCGCGCACGCCGCCGTGTACGAGAGCGTCGGCGGACCGGCGACCGCGGCGGTGCGGCTGCTGAGTCTCGACCCGTTCGACGCCACCGGGGTGCTGGCGCGACTCACCGACGAACTCGACGCCGTCGCCGGTGCCGCGGCCGACGCGGCGGAGCGCGTCGCCGCGGAGGGCGTCGCCGTCCTGCCCGCCGCCTCCGCCCCCTTGCTGGACATCACCGGTGAGCAGCACGCCGCCTGGACCGTCCGCCTCTTCGCCTCCTGACCATCCCGGACCGACCTGGAGCCCTCGTGCATCTGGACCACCCCGTGACCATGCCCCACCGCCACACCTACAGCGCCGACCCGCTGCTCGCGGACGGCAGCCGCCGTGCCCTGCGCATCGGTTTCGGCGGCCCGGTCGGCTCGGGCAAGACCGCGACCGTCGCCGCACTGTGCCGCGCACTGCGGGACCGGCTGTCCATCGCCGTGGTCACCAACGACATCTACACCCAGGAGGACGCCGCCTTCCTGCGCCGTGAGGCCGTGCTGTCACCGGAACGGATCACCGCTGTGGAGACCGGCGCCTGCCCGCACACCGCGATCCGCGACGACATCTCCGCCAACCTCGAAGCCGTCGAGCAACTCGAACAGACCCTGCACCCGCTGGACCTGATCCTCATCGAGTCCGGGGGAGACAACCTCACCGCGACCTTCTCCCGCGGCCTCGTCGACACCCAGGTCTTCGTGATCGACGTGGCCAGCGGCGACGACATCCCACGCAAGGGCGGCCCCGGCATCACCACGGCCGACCTCCTCGTGGTCAACAAGACCGACCTGGCGCCGTACGTCGGAGCCGACCTGGACGCCATGGCCGCCGACACCCGCGCACAGCGCAAGGACCTGCCGTTCGCCTTCACCAGCCTCACCACCGCCGACGGCATCCGACCGGTCGCCGACTGGGTCACCGGACGCCTCGCCGCCTGGCACGCCGGATCCGCCCTGTGAACGGCGCCCCCCGGATGCCGGCCCTCACCCGGGCGCCGGCCGGTGAACCGCCCCGAGCAGGTGACGGGACGTACGACCGGCGGACCGCCGGGACCGGTCCGCCGGACGAGGGAGCCGCCCCCGGCGGCACGTTCCCCGCCACCGGCCCCGCCCTCACCCACCCCGCCGGAGTCCTGGCCACCGCCCGCATCCGGGCCGCACACAACGGCCGTGCCACGACCGTCCCCCTCCTGCACAGCGACGGCCCCTTCCACCTGCGCAGGCTGCGGTCCCGTGGAGAGTGGGCACGCGTCTGCGTGCTCGGCGCGATGAGCGCACCACTCGGCGGGGACAGACTCGCGCTCGACATCACCGCCGGGGCGCGCGCCCGGCTGGAGGTGACCACGGCCGCCGCCACCATCGCCCTGCGCGGCTCCACCACCGACCCCGCCACCTACGACGTACGGCTCACCGTCGACGAGGACGCGTCCCTGCGCTGGCTGCCCCAGCCACTGATCAGCGCCCGAGGCAGCACCCTGCACCAGACGTACCGGGTGGAACTGGCCGGCACCTCCCGGCTGCTGCTGCGCGAAGAACAGCTCCTCGGACGCACCGCCGAGCCACCCGGCCATCTGTCCACCCGGCTGACCGTGCGGCGCGACGGCCGGCCGATCCTCGACCAGCACACCGCCTACGGCGCCCCGGCTCCGGCGTGGGACGGGCCCGCGGTCCTGGGTGACCACCGCGCGACCGGGCAACTCCTCCTCGTCGACCCCGAGTCGGGCGTGCCCCCAGAGCCCGTCCTCCTCGGCGACCCGACACGGGGACACTGTGTCCTGGTTCCGCTTGCCGACGGCCCGGCACTGCTCGCCACCGCCGTCGCACCGTCACCGGACCGTCTGCGCAGCCTTCTCGACGCGGCTCTCGCACACGCCTCCGGCGCGGGGACGTAGCCCGCGCAGAGGCCCGGCGACGCCCCCGGGCCCGGGATCCGGGCCCCGCCCCTGGAGGTGTCCGCGAGGGGACGGACGACCCGGGACGGCCGGCCGATCCGGTTCAGCCGGACGTCGGGCGCAGGACCAGGCAGACGAAGCCGAAGGCCTCCCGGTAGACGCGCAGCCATTCACCGCGGTGGGTGGTGGCCGCCGCCAGCGCCCGGGAACTGCCCGGATCGTCGGGGTGGTCCAGGGCCCACGAGGCCAGCGACCCCGTCCACGCCCATTCGTAGGCGTCGAGTTCCCGACGGGTGCTGATGTGCCCGTGGACGGGTGTCCACCCGTCGGCGACGACACGGTCCACGGTGGTCGGCAGATCGCTGAGGTCGCCGAGCATCCGGACGGCGTCGGGGGAGGGCTCGTGCGCCCAGAACCCGTCGCCGACCAGGACGCGTCCGCCGGGGGCCAGGTGTTCCCGTGCGGCCGCGAGGGTGGCGGGCAGACCACCGAAGGCGTGCGTGGCCCCGACGCTGATCACCAGGTCGAACGCGTGCGGGGCGGTGAAGGCCGCGGCGTCCTCGTGGTGGAGGACGAGGCGCTCCCGAAGACCGCGGACGCGCGCGGCCTCACGGGCCCGTGCCAGCGAACCCTCGGAGACGTCGACACCCTCGGCCCGCAGCCGCGGGTGCGCGGCCATGGCCCGCAGGAGCCACTCCGCGCCGCCGCAGCCGAGATCGAGTACGCGCGCGTCGTCGCGCGGGACGGACACCGGCCGCCACGCGGTGTCCGCCCCTGCGGGGATCAGGGCCGGCGGACGGCGTCGTAGCCGGGGTTCGGCCGGCCGTCCGGCAGGGTGCGCGGGGCGGTGAACGCCCCGTACAGCTCGGTCTTCTTGTGGTACGGCTCGCCGATGACCCGGCGGGGGAGGCTCAGCCCGTAGTGCTCGCCGACCAGTCGGTACACATCGGAGATGTCCGGGACGTACAGCCCCCACTCGTCGGGATCGTCGGGGAAGTCGGGGTCGGGTTCCGCGCTGCCGAGCCCGATCTCGGCGGTCATGCGCGCGGTGAGCGGGTGATCGGCCCTGACCCGGTCG
>NZ_JAPSKQ010000319.1 GCF_031181555.1 Streptomyces sp.
CCATGACCGCGTCGGCGACGGCCGGGACGAGGGCCCGGCACAGCCGCGTCATGATGTCCTCCGGGTCCCTCCCCCTTGTGATGCGATGGGCCGCCTCGGACAGGTCGCCCTGGGGGCCGGCGACCGGGGACCGTGGGGACTCGAGCGCGGGGAAGGACGCCTCCTGGCTGGTCGGCGGGTTGTCCGGGGTTGTTCCGGACAACCCGGGGAGGTGTCCCGTCGAGCCGTGCGGGACGCGCCCGGGCAGGGAGACGCCGGCGTCCACCGCCGAAGCCGGGGGAATTGAGGACGGCCAGTACCCCACCTCGTCGGCGGCCTGGTGGACGGCCTCGTGCTCCTCGTCGAGCACGGCGCGTGCCTTCTCCAGCGCACGGTCGACATCGTTGAGCGCGGCGTCGTCCGGGCCGAACGCGTGCAGATCGGGCCCGGACAGCAGCGGTGCCGGTTCCTGTGCCGGGGAAGGTTCGTCCTCTCCCATGCGTAGGCGCAACTCGGCCAGTTCGGCTTCCAGTTCCTGAACGCGGCGTGCCGCGTGGTCGGCGACCTGCTGGGCGATGCCGCGCTCCCGCTCGGCGCGAGCCAATTGTTCGCGTAGTTCCGTCTCCTGCCGCTGCGCCCGGGAAAGGAGCTCCACCACCCCCTGACCGTCAGGGAGGCCGACCGTGACCGACTCCAGCGCGTCGAGCCTGCGCTTCAGCTCGGCAACCTTCGCCTGGGCCTGCCCCAGCATCACGAACAGCAACGTGGCGATGGACAGGGCCTGTTGACGCCCGCGTTCACCGGCCTCGTACGCCTGCCGGGCGCGCTGCATCTCCTGGAGGACCTCGATGGTGCGGTCCTTGGCCTCCAGCAGGGCCCGAGCGGGCACCAGCTCCTGCGCCTCCGTGACCGCTGTGGGGTTCACGCGCGCCCGGTCCCACAGCGACCTCGCCTCCCCAAGGCGCCGCCGGGAGAGGTCGGCGTCTTCGTGAGGGAAGCACACGTCTGCCACGGCCTCGACGAGATCCCACTCCAGCGACTCGCCGGACAGCCGGTCACGCAACCGGCGTAACTCGGGCACGGCCCCGGCGACGAAGTGCTCGGGCGTGAGCCGTACGTGCAACTGCCGCACGGACACCCCCGATTCGTCGAGCCAGGACCGGACCATGGCGACCAGCTGATTGATCTCGACGCACGAGCCCCGGGCCGGCCCCCACGGCCGCCCCGCCCGCTTCCTCTCGCCGGCCACCCGTCCCCCCTGGTTTGTTCGCCGGACAATCCCCTGTTGTCACCGGAGAAACATCCAACCGTCCCACCTGCGGTCCCGCCCGGGGATCGTCGTGATTCGTCATCCACACCACACGACCCAGGCGGTGCCCCATGCAACACACCTTCCCGGCGTTTCTGCTCCTCGCGCTGGCGGTGGCCGTCCTCTTCTCCCTCGTCGCCGCGGCCATCGCCTTCGCCCTCGCCCGCTGGGAGGGAGCCGCCGTGCCGTCGGCCCTCTCCCGCTGCGGAATGGCGTTCGCCGCAAGCCTGACCCTCTGCCTGGCCGTCTTCGCTGCGTTGGACCGGACGTAGTCAAGGGCGTCGGCGCCGTCACCGGGCGGGGGCGTCAGCGGTGCGGGCTCCCAGCGGGCAGGTGAACCGGGCACCGGGTGCCGCCCGAACGTCAGGCGCTGACGTCAGGGCGGCTCCCGGCCGGGAATTCGGTGGCGGACCGGCTCCCCGCCCCCCAGCATGCGCCCATGGCCTCCCACGAGCACACCGACGACAGCAGCACGACCCGGTGGACGCAGGCGACCGTCTACCCCGACATGTGGGTCGACCCGGACGACGACCCTCGCGAGACCGATGCCGAGCCCGTCGGTGAGCACGGCCTTCTGCTCGAGTACCTGCGGACCTACCGCCTCACCCTGGAGATGAAGTGCGCGGGCCTGGACGCGGAGCAGATGGCCCGGCGGTCCGTGCCGCCGTCCACCATGTCCCTGCTCGGGCTGGTGCGGCACCTGACCGAGGAGGAACGGCACTTCCGCCGCGTCATGGCCGGCGAGGACGCCCCGAAGCTGTACCGCACCGACGGGGACCGCGACGGCGACTTCAACGGCGCGCTGCCCGACCAGGCGGTCGTGCACGACGCCTGGCGCCAGTGGCGGACGGAGACGGAGCGCACCGACCGCTACCTCGCCGGCGTCACCGACCTCACCACCCCGAACGCCGGCCACTGCGACCTCGGCCCCGAGCCCGGCGGCCGACTCCGGCTGCGCGACGTCCTGCTGGCGCAGATCGCCGAGTACGCGCGCCACTGCGGCCACGCCGACCTCCTGCGCGAGCGGATCGACGGCCGGGTCGGGCAGTGACGGGACGACCGACTCCCGCAATCATCCGCAGCTGCGCACCCGACGGCTGCGCCTGCGCACACGGCAGGCTGACGCGCGGCCGGCGCTGGCAGGTCACGGCCTGGCCATCGACGAAGCCCGATCGTGGGTTGGGTCCCGGACGACTTCTCAGGGCCGCC
>NZ_JAPSKQ010000163.1:0-10307 GCF_031181555.1 Streptomyces sp.
CCCGCGCCGCTCGCCGCGAGCCCCCGGCGGGTGCGCAAAGATGGGAGTATGCCGAACCGACTGGCGCACGAGACGTCCCCCTACCTCCTTCAGCACGCCGACAACCCCGTCGACTGGTGGCCGTGGTCGGCCGGGGCCTTCGAGGAGGCGCGCGAGCGGAACGTGCCCGTGCTGCTCAGCGTCGGGTACTCCAGCTGCCACTGGTGCCATGTGATGGCCCACGAGTCCTTCGAGGACGAGGCGACCGCCGACTACCTCAACGCCCACTTCGTCAGCGTCAAGGTGGACCGCGAGGAGCGCCCCGACGTGGACGCCGTCTACATGGAGGCCGTGCAGGCGGCGACCGGGCACGGCGGGTGGCCCATGACCGTGTTCCTCACGCCGGACGCCGAGCCGTTCTACTTCGGCACCTACTTCCCGCCCGAGCCGCGGCACGGCATGCCGTCCTTCCTGCAGGTGCTCCAGGGGGTCCACCAGGCGTGGGAGGAGCGGCGGGACGAGGTCGCCGACGTGGCCGGGAAGATCGTGCGGGACCTGGCCGGCCGGGAGATCTCCTACGGGGACGCGAAGGTGCCGGGCGAGCAGGAGCTCGCGCAGGCGCTGCTCGGGCTGACCAGGGAGTACGACCCGCAGCGCGGCGGATTCGGCGGGGCGCCGAAGTTCCCGCCGTCCATGGTGATCGAGTTCCTGCTGCGGCACCACGCCCGCACCGGCGCCGAGGGCGCGCTGCAGATGGCGCAGGACACCTGCGAGCGCATGGCGCGCGGCGGGATCTACGACCAGCTCGGCGGCGGCTTCGCCCGCTACTCGGTGGACCGGGACTGGGTCGTGCCGCACTTCGAGAAGATGCTCTACGACAACGCGCTGCTGTGCCGCGTCTACACGCACCTGTGGCGGACCACCGGTTCCGGGCTCGCGCGGCGGGTCGCGCTGGAGACCGCCGACTTCATGGTGCGCGAACTCCGCACGAACGAGGGCGGCTTCGCCTCCGCGCTGGACGCCGACAGCGACGACGGCACCGGCAAGCACGTCGAGGGCGCGTACTACGTGTGGACGCCCGCGCAGCTGCGCGAGGTGCTCGGGGAGGCGGACGCCGACCTCGCCGCGCGGTACTTCGGGGTGACCGAGGAGGGCACCTTCGAGGAGGGCGCCTCGGTGCTGCAACTGCCGCAGCGGGACGAGGTGTTCGACGCCGCCCGGATCGACGGCATCAGGGAGCGGCTGCTCGCGGCGCGTGCCGCCCGGCCCGCGCCCGGCCGGGACGACAAGGTCGTCGCCGCCTGGAACGGGCTCGCCATCGCCGCGCTCGCGGAGACCGGGGCCTGCTTCGACCGGCCGGACCTGACCGAGGCCGCCGTCGCCGCCGGTGACCTGCTGGTGCGGCTGCACCTCGACGACCACGCCCGGATCGCCCGCACCAGCAAGGACGGCCACGTCGGCGCCAACGCCGGGGTGCTGGAGGACTACGCCGACGTCGCCGAGGGCTTCCTGGCGCTGGCGTCGGTGACCGGGGAGGGGGTGTGGCTGGAGTTCGCGGGGCTGCTGCTCGACCACGTGCTCGCCCGTTTCGCCGACCCCGGGTCGGGTGCGCTGTACGACACCGCGGCCGACGCGGAGCGGCTCATCAGGCGTCCGCAGGACCCGACCGACAACGCCGCCCCGTCCGGCTGGACCGCCGCCGCGGGCGCCCTGCTGAGCTATGCCGCCCACACCGGGTCCGAGCCCCACCGCACCGCCGCCGAGCGGGCGCTGGGCGTGGTGAAGGCGATCGGACCGCGGGTGCCGCGGTTCATCGGGTGGGGGCTCGCGGTCGCCGAGGCGGTGCTGGACGGGCCGCGGGAGATCGCGGTGGTCGGTCCCGCGCCGGACGACCCGGCGACGAGGACCCTGCACCGTACGGCGCTTCTGGGCACGGCGCCGGGCGCGGTGGTCGCCGTCGGGACTCCGGACAGTGACGAGTTCCCGCTGCTCGCCGGCCGGCCGCTCGTCCGGGACGAACCGGCCGCGTACGTCTGCCGCAACTTCACCTGTGACGCGCCGACGACCGATCCGGACCGGCTGCGTGCGGCACTGGGCGGCTGAAAAGGCAGGCGGACCAGGCGTTCCGGGCTGCCGGGGCACGGAACGCGACCGGCTTGATCCGGTCAACTCCCCTTATCTGCCGTACTGTTCGGCAACAGGCTCTTTATCGGAACCGCCCCCGCACTTCACAATTCCCCCCTAACCTCTGCACGGTGACGTGGCGGATGGGACGCGCCCTGTGTGACGCGCCGTCACCTCACAGGTGTTCCGGGGGGACTTGAGGATCTGGGGGGATCTGCTTGCTCACGTCTGTCTTCATCGCTGTCGTTTCACTGGCCCTCTTCTGGATGGCCGCGTTCACCCTGTGGTGGCAGATGCACGCCTGGCGCACGCCGGAGGTGCTGGCCTCCACCCGGTTCAGCAGCCCGGACGGCGGCGAGCACCTGTCGTTCTCGCTGTTGCTGCCGGCCCGGCACGAACAGGCGGTGCTGGACCACACCGTCCGGCGGCTGCTGGAGTCGAGCCACACCGACTTCGAGATCATCGTGATCGTCGGCCACGACGACCCGGAGACCACCGCGGTCGCCGAGGCCGCGGCCGGCCGCGACCCACGGGTCCGGGTGGTCGTCGACACGCACGAGAAGAAGAACAAGCCGAAGGCCATGAACACGGCGCTGCCGCACTGCCGCGGCGACGTCGTCGGGGTCTTCGACGCCGAGGACCAGGTCCACCCGGAACTCCTCGCCCACGTCGACCACGCCTTCCGCTCCACCGGCGCCGACGTGGTCCAGGGCGGGGTGCAGCTGATCAACTTCCACTCCAGCTGGTACAGCCTGCGCAACTGCCTGGAGTACTTCTTCTGGTTCCGCTCGCGGCTCCACCTGCACGCCCAGAAAGGATTCATTCCGCTCGGCGGCAACACCGTCTTCGTCCGCACCGCCGTCCTGCGGGAGGCCGGCGGCTGGGACCCCCACTGCCTCGCCGAGGACTGCGACCTGGGCGTCAGGCTCTCCAGCGCCGGCAAGAAGGTCGTCGTCGCCTACGACTCCGACATGGTGACCCGGGAGGAGACACCGGGCTCGCTGATGTCGCTGCTGAAGCAGCGCACCCGCTGGAACCAGGGCTTCCTCCAGGTGTACCGGAAGAAGGACTGGAGGAAACTGCCCGCGTTCGGGCAGCGGATGCTGGCCCGCTACACGCTGATGACGCCGTTCCTCCAGGCGTTCACCGGGCTGATCATCCCGCTGAACGTGGCCGTCGCGCTCTTCCTCGACGTGCCCGTCTCGATCGCCTTCATCACCTTCCTGCCGGCCGTCACCGCCCTGGTCACCTTCGTCTTCGAGGTGGTCGGGCTGCACGACTTCGGCAAGCAGTACGGGCTGCGC
Source organism: Streptomyces sp. (assembly GCF_031181555.1). Lineage (GTDB taxonomy): Bacteria > Actinomycetota > Actinomycetes > Streptomycetales > Streptomycetaceae > Streptomyces > Streptomyces fimbriatus. The sequence continues at coordinate 3,408 of NZ_JAPSKQ010000163.1, forward strand.
GTCCGGTTCGTCCACTACCTCAAGCTCATCGTGGGCGGCCCCTTCTACCAGGTGCTCCTCGCCGGTGCCGCGGTCCGTGCCGTCTGGCGCGAGCAGCGCGGACGCACCGACTGGGAGCTGACCACGCATGTCGGCGCGCACATCGACGCGCCCGGCGTGACCCGAGAGGACGTTCCCGCGTGACCTCCACCCTTCCCGCGGTGACCGGTCCGAAGGTCCCCGCGCAGCGCCGACCCGCGCCCACCACCGGTCCGACCGGCCGACCGCAGCCGCCGAGCCGCCTCCGGTCCTCCCGCTCCGACCTGCTCCTGTGCGGTGTCCTCCTGGTGGCGATCCTCGTCGTCCAGGGCTGGAACATCGCCGACTACCCCACCCTCAGCGACGACGAGGGCACCTATCTCGCCCAGGCCTGGGCCGTCCAGGAGGGCAGGGGCCTCGCCCACTACACCTACTGGTACGACCACCCGCCGCTCGGCTGGATCCAGCTCGCCGTCCTGACCTGGATACCGGCGATGATCAGCCCCGAGTCGATGACCGTGGGCACCATGCGCGCCGTGATGCTGCTGATCAGCGGCATCAGCGCGATCCTCGTCTACGTCCTCGGGCGCCGGCTCGCCCTGCCCCGCTGGGCCGCCGGGCTCGGCATGGCGATCTTCGGGCTCTCCCCGCTGTCCGTCGTCCTCCAGCGCGAGATCTTCCTCGACAACCTCGCGGTGATGTGGACGCTGCTCGCCTTCACCCTCGCCGCCTCCCCGAGCCGCCACCTCTGGCACCACTTCGGCGCGGGCATGGCCGCCGCCACCGCGGTCCTCACCAAGGAGACGATGCTCGTCGTCCTGCCCGCCCTGTTCATCACGGCCTGGCGGCACAGCCACCGGGACACCCGCAAGTTCGCGCTGACCGGCGCCGTCACGGCCTGCGCGCTGATCGGGTTCTCCTACCCGCTGTTCGCCCTGCTGAAGGGCGAGCTGTTCCCGGGCAGCGGACACGTCTCCCTGTGGGACGGCGTCGCGTACCAGATGACCCGGCCCGGTTCCGGCTTCATCCTCGACGAGGGCTCCGGCTCCTGGGGCGTGCTCCAGTCCTGGCTCTACTACGACCGCATCCTGCCCCTCGGCGGCCTGGCGGGCGCCCTGCTGCTGCTCGCCACCTGGCGCTGGTCGGTCACCGCCCGCGCGCTGGCCGGACCGGCCCTCACGGTCGCCATCCTGGCCGCGCTGGCCCTGCGCCCGGACGGCTACCTGCCCGCCATGTACGTCATCCAGGCCCTGCCCTTCCTCGCCCTCGTCCTCGCCGGCGGCACCGCCAGCGTCGCCCACGCCGTCCTGCGCCGCCGGCGCTCGGCGACGGAGAAGCGGCCGCTGACCTACGCCCGGTACGCGCTCGCCGCCGTCCTCGCCCTCGCCGCCTGCGCCCACGTCGTCCCCCGCTGGTACGACGGCGCCCGCACCGCCGTCACCACCGACGCCAACGCCCCCTACGAGGCCGCGTCGAGGTGGATGGCCACCGAGGTGGCGGACCCGGGCGGCACCCGGGTGCTGGTCGACGACGCGATGTGGCTGGACCTGGTGCACGCCGGGTACCGGCCCGGGCTCGGCGTCATCTGGTTCTACAAGGCCGACCTCGACCCCGCGGTGACCAGGACCATGCCGAACGGCTGGCGGGACATCGACTACGTGGTCGCCTCCCCGACGGTACGGCGCGACGCGAAGGACCTGCCCAACGTCCGGCAGGCCATCGAGCACTCCGAGCCGGTCGCCGTGTTCGGCACCGGCGAGGACCGTATCGAGATCCGTCAGGTCGAGACCGCCGGAGGCACCCGATGAGCCAGGAGTCCATGGTCCCCGGCGAGCTGGGCGATCCGGCGCTCGACCCGGTGGAGGTAGCGGAGCCCGGTGCCGTCACCATCGTCGTGCCCACCTTCAACGAGTCCGCGAACGTGCGGCAGTTGCTGCACCAGATCACCGAATCGGTGCCCGCCCGGCTGCCCTGCGAGGTCGTCTTCGTGGACGACTCCACCGACGACACCCCCGACGTCATCCGGGAGGCGGCCCAGGACTGCCCCTTCCCGGTCACCGTCCTGCACCGGGACGAAGCGGTCGGCGGGCTCGGCGGCGCGGTCGTGGAGGGCATCAAGGCCGCCTCGTCGGACTGGGTCGTCGTCATGGACGGCGACTGCCAGCACCCGCCGTCCCTCGTACCGGAGCTGGTGGCGACGGGGGAGCGGGCCAACGCCGGGCTCGTCGTCGCCTCCCGGTACATCGAGGGCGGCAGCCGGGCCGGGCTCGCCGGCAGCTACCGGGTGGCCGTCTCCCGCGGGGCGACCTGGCTGACCAAGGCCCTCTTCCCGCGCCGGCTGCACGGCATCAGCGACCCGATGAGCGGCTTCTTCGCCATCCGCCGCAGCGCCGTCACCGCCGACGTCCTCAAGCCGCTCGGCTACAAGATCCTCCTCGAACTCGCCGTCCGCAGCCGCCCCCGCACGGTCACCGAGGTGCCGTTCGTCTTCCAGGACCGGTTCGCCGGGGAGTCCAAGTCGACCGCGAAGGAAGGGACGCGGTTCCTGCGGCACCTCGCCGGGCTGCGCACGCAGTCCCCGCTCGCCCGCATGGTCGTCTTCGGACTGATCGGTCTCACCGGCTTCGTGCCCAACCTGGCCGCGCTGTGGGCGCTGACCGAGGCCGGGCTGCACTACCTGCCCGCCGAGATAGCCGCCAACCAGTTCGGCGTGGCCTGGAACTTCCTGCTGATCGAGAAACTGCTGTTCCGCGAGCGGCGGCGGCACCGGCACTGGGCCGACCGCACCGCGCGGTTCGCGCTGCTCGCCAACGCCGACCTGGTGCTGCGCCTGCCGCTGATCGCGCTGCTGGTCGGCCGGTTCGACATGGCGGCACTGCCCGCCACCGCGCTGGCACTCGTGATCACCTTCGTCCTGCGCTTCGTGGGAACCGAAGCGCTGGTGTACCTCCCGAGCAGGAGCCGTACGGCAAGGAGCACCGCATGAGAACCCCCGGAATCCCGCCGGTGTCCAGACGCGCCACGGCCCTGCTGGCCGTCGGTGCCCTCACCACCGGCCTTCTCCTGACCGCCCCGCAACCCGCCTCCGCCGCCAACCTCATCAAGAACCCGGGCTTCGAGACCGCCGGCCCGGGCGACATGCCCTACTGCTGGGAGAAGTCCGGCTGGGGCGACAACGACTTCACCTTCACCACCACCGACGACGCGCACACCGGCGACAAGGCGATGAGGGTCGAGCTGACCCGCCGCGTCGACGGCGACCGCAAGGCGCTGATCACCGAGTCCGCCGACTGCGCGCCCGTGGTGACGCCGGGCAAGCAGTACGACCTGGGGCTCTGGTACAAGACGACCACCCCGGACGCGTCCGTCACCCTGTTCCGGCACGACACCACGGCCGGCTGGCAGTACTGGACCGACCTGAAGACGCTGGACATGCAGGCCGCCTGGACCGAGGCCACCGTCCGCACCCCCGAGGTCCCGGCCGGCACCGACCGCATCTCGTGGGGCGTCTCCGTCTACGGCACCGGCTCCGCCACCACCGACGACTACACGATGGAGCAGGTCGCCGAACCGGTCCCGGAGCCGGGGTGCACGGGCACCGCGCAGGAGTGCGCCGACGGCAGCTGGGAGGTGCTCCCGACGCAGAACCCGGTGCGCTCCATGCACTCCGTGGTGCTGCACAACGGCAAGGTGCTGCTGATCGCCGGTTCCGGCAACGACCCGGAGATGTTCGAGGAGGGCACCTTCACCAGCGCCGTGTACGACCCTTCGAGCGGCACGTACAAGGTCATCCCGACCCCGGACGACATGTTCTGCGCCGGCCACGTCCAGCTCCAGGACGGGCGGGTGCTGGTGATGAGCGGCAACAAGGGCTATCCGTCCGCCGACGGCACCATCGGCTACCAGGGCTACAAGGACTCGTACGTCTTCGACCCGGAGACCGAGACCTACACGAAGACCAACGACATGAACGACGGCCACTGGTACCCGTCGGCGACCGTCCTCGGCAACGGTGACGTGATCAGCTTCGGCGGTCTGCGCGAGGACTCCACCGGTTCGGTGACCGCCGAGCTGTGGTCCCAGGCCGAGCAGCGGTGGCTGCCGACCTGGCAGGTCAACCAGACCTGGTCGTACTGGGGCCTGTACCCGTCGATGATCCTCATGCAGGACGGCCGCCTCTTCTACTCCGGCAGCCACGTCTTCGGCAACAACATCCCCGGCACCGGCTCCGCGATCTACGACTACGACGCCAACACCATCACCCAGGTCCCCGGTCTGCAGAACAAGGACGAGCGGGACCAGTCGGCGAGCGTGCTGCTGCCCCCGGCGCAGGACCAGAGGGTCCTCACCCTCGGCGGCGGCAACATCGACACCAACCCGGACGCCAACCGGCTCACCGACATCATCGACCTCAAGCAGCCGAACCCGGCGTACGTCGCCGGCCCGCCGATCCCGCAGGGCACGGTCGACCACGGCGACGGACCGGTGCCGCAGACCGGCGACCAGGGCAAGATGTACGTCTCCGCCGTACTGCTGCCCGACGGCAAGGTGCTGGAGACCGGCGGCGCGCTGCACAACCGGGCCGACCCGGTCTTCGAGACGTCGGTCTTCGACCCGGCGTCGGAGACCTTCGACCCGGTGGCCGTCGACCCGGAGGCGCGCGGCTACCACTCGTCGGCGTTCCTGCTGCCCGACGGCCGGGTGATGACCACCGGCGACAACCCGGGCAACGGCTCCTGGAACCACAGCGTGTCGATCTACAGCCCGCCCTACCTGTTCAAGGGCGAGCGCCCGACGATCACCTCGGTGATCGACACCGAGTGGACCTACGGCGACACCCAGCGGATCACCGTCGACCGGCCCATCGCCAAGGCCGAGCTGATCCGCCCGGCGGCCGTCACCCACTCCTCCGACCCCAACCAGCGGTTCGTGGACCTGCCGCTGTCCGTCGACGGCGACAACGTCGACCTGAACGTGACGAGCAACCCCAACCTGGCCCCACCCGGCTGGTACATGCTCTTCGCGGTCGACGCGAACGGCGTGCCGTCGGTGGCGAAGTGGGTGCACCTCCAGGGTCCGGAGGCACTGACCGCCAAGGACGCCTCCGCCCACGTCCACGACTTCGCCGAGGCGCCCGAGGGCAAGGTCACGGGACCCCGCAAGAAGCGCGCCTCCGAGCCGGTCGGCCCGGCGGTCTCCGGCTGCGACCGGCACTACGGCTCGGCCAACGTCTGCGTGCCGACCGTCTTCCCGGCCGAGGTGAAGGCGACGACGGCCGCGCGCTGCGCCTGGCTGAAGCGGCACGACTACGGCCGGCTGGAGGTCAACGGCAAGGACGACCCGCTGCGGCTGGACAAGAACCGCGACGGCGTCGCCTGCGGCAAGGGGGACGTGCGCCAGAAGCGCTAACCGTCCTTCCCGAACCCGGTGAGGGCGCGCTCCACGATGGCCTCCAACTGCTCGTGGTGCGCGCCCTTCCAGTAGGCGCGCCCGCACGCGGTGCACTGCGCGAACACGTCGTACGTGCGGTGGGTGCCGCCCTTCAACTGGTCGGCGACCTGCTCCTTGGTCGCCTCGCGCAGCAGACCGTTGCAGGCGGTGCAGCGGGTCCAGGGCCGCAGGCCGGGCCGGAACCGGTCCAGTACGTACTGGAGTTGCTCGTCGGGCCGGGTGCTGTAGACGAACGCGCCGGCCCACAGTTCGCGGCGGCGCAGCAGTCCGCGGTCGCGGCTGAGCATGACCCGCTTCTCGGCCGCCGACCGGGCGGCCAGCGCCGGGTCGCCGATGTCCGTCGCCTCGTACGCGGTGTCCACGCCCAGCAGCCGCAGCCGGCGGGCGAGGGTGCCCAGGTGCACGTCGAGCAGGAACCGCAGGGGCGCTCCCGGCACCCGCTGGGGGTGGGCGACGGTGCGTACGGTCACCGCCTCGCCGGCGGCCGGGACGTGCGACGCGGGCACCTCGCGGCCGTCCACGAGCAGCGCGCCGACCTCGGTCAGCGGGACACCGAGGGACTCGATGACGTGACCGAGGCTGGAGACGCCGTCGGTGGCGGTCTTCAGGGTGCCCGCGGACCGCGCCTGGGGGACGAAGAGAAGCAGCTCGGGGGCGAACTCGACGTGGATCTCGGGACCGTTCACCCGGTCAAGGATGTCACGGGGGCGGGTACCCGGCCCCGTGTTTTCCGGCGTCGGCGCGGGGCCCGCGCCGTCAGCGGCGGGGCAGGTCCTTGAAGGTGGCCAGGGTGCGGTCGACCAGCTCCGGCAGGTCGTCGCGGCAGTCGCCCTCGGCCCAGTAGATCATCGTCTCCAGCAGGGCGCCCATCAGTCCCATGGAGTAGACCCGCACCTCGAGGTCGTTCTCGTGGCGTCCGGTGCGCTCGGCGAGGGCCCGGCACACGAGGCGGCCCGTGACGGACATGCTCTCCATCAGCCGCGAGCGCACCTGGGGGACCTCGACCATCAGCCGGGCCCGGAGGACCATCTCGTCCTGCTCGTGGGCCGGGTCGTCGGTGAGCGCCGTCGCCATCGCCTCGCGGATCGCCCGGCGCAGCGACTCCAGCACCGGCTCGTCGGCCGGGCGTTCCCGCAGCAGTCTCTCCAGGAGGGGGTCGTACTCGTCCGTCAGGACGATGTCCTCCTTGGCGGGGAAGTAGCGGAAGACGGTGCTCGGCGAGACCTCGGCGCGCTCCGCGATCTGCTCGACGGTGGTGGCGTCGTACCCCTGCTCCTTGATCAGGGCGTAGGTGGCGTCCCTGATGGCCATGCGGGTCTTGAGCTTCTTCCGCTCACGAAGGCCCAGGTGGCGGGCTGCTTCGGGAACAGAGGTTCGTGCCGTGGTCATGCCGTCATTGTCCGCCATCCACCTCCCGACGGGCCATGACGG
>NZ_JAPSKQ010000163.1:10407-14110 GCF_031181555.1 Streptomyces sp.
CCGGTGCGCCGGAGGTGTCCGGTTCCCCCGGCGTCCGTCCGGCCGGTGGGGCGGCGGGGCGCGGATTCGGCAGGAACAGCGCGGTCAGGACCGCGGTCACCAGCGCCGCGATCCCGCAGACCACGAGCACCAGGGACATCCCGTCCACGTACGCCGCGTCGGCGGAGCGGGCGAGGGCCGGCAGGTCCAGGTGCCCGGCGACGGCGTGCGCCCCGCTCAGCGACTCCCGGGCGGCCTCCGCGGCGGGGGCGGGCAGCCCGGCGGTGTCGAGCCGGTCGGCGTAGGTGTCGGCGACGAGGCTGCCGAGCAGGGCGATGCCGACGGCTCCGCCCACCTGGCGCAGCGTCATCAGCAGGGCGGAGCCGCTGCCCGCCTCGTCGGCCGGGATGCCGCCGAGCGCCGCGTCCATCGCCGGCACCATCGCCAGGCCGAAGCCCAGGCCCGCGACGGTCAGCCACACGGCGGTGAACCCGTAGCCGCTGTCCGGCTCGGTCCGGGAGCCGAGCAGCGCGGCGAAGCACAGCACCGCCAGCCCCGCACCGACCACCGGCCGCGGTCCGAGCCGCCGCACCAGCGGTGTGCTCGTCCGTGCGGCGACCAGCAGACCGCCCATCATCGGCAGCAGCCGCAGCCCGGTGCCGAAGGCGTCGCTGCCGCCGGTCTCCTGCAGATACGCCGGCAGCAGGAACAGCAGCCCGGCGAAGACGAAGGTGCCGAGCGTCGCGGCCAGGACGTTGAACAGGAAGCCGCGCCGCCCGAGCAGCGCGAGGTCGAGCATGGGCCGCGCGGCGCGCCGCTCCCGCGCCACGAGGCCGGCCAGCAGCAGCGCGGACAGCGCGAACGAGCCGAGCACCCAGGAGCTGGTCCAGCCGCGCGCGGGCCCCTCGATGATGCCGAAGACCAGCGCGCCGAGCCCGAGCGCGCTGAACGCCGTGGACAGCGCGTCGACCCTGGGGGAGGAGGGATCGCGCGACTCGGGCAGCAGGAACAGGCAGGCGGCGATGCCCACGGCGGCCATCGGGATGTTGATCAGGAAGATCGAGCCCCACCAGTAGTGGTCGAGCAGCAGCCCGCCGACGAGCGGCCCGAGCGGCATCCCGGCGGCCATGGAGGCGGTGACGGCGGCGACCGCCTTGCCGCGCTCCTCCGCACCGAACATCGACGGCAGCACGGACAGCCCGAGCGGGATCACCAGCGCGGCCCCGAGACCCATCACCGAGCGGGCCGCGACGACGAGTTCCGGTGCGTCGGTCAGGGCACCGGCCAGGGACCCGGCGAGGAACACGCAGAGCCCCACGACGAGCATGCGGCGTCGTCCGAAGCGGTCGCCGAGCAGACCGGCGGGCAGCATCAGCGCCGCGAACACCACGATGTAGGAGTCCACGATCCACTGCAGCTCGCCGGTGCTCGCCCCCAGCTGTGCGGCCATGGTCGGCAGCGCCACGTTGAGGATCGTCAGGTCGAAGCCGAGCGTGAGCATGCTCGCGACCAGGGCCCCGAGGGCCCACCAGCGGCGGGGGTCGGTGTGCGCGGCGTTCCGCTGAATGACAGTGGCCATGAAATGAGAGTAGCTCTCAAAAGATGGTCCGTGTCAATACGTGGGGGCGAGCGTGACCGTGCGTGGTCGTGGACCGGCGGTCGCGCGCCGGGCACCGGGTCTCGCGCACCGCGCGCCGGGCACCGGGCACGGAAAAGGCCGCGGCACCGGTGCCGCGGCCTGGACTCGGGGTGGTGGACGCCTACGCGTGCTGGTACGCCACCAGGGAGATGCCGACGTAGTGCGCGATGAAGGCGGCCAGGGTGAACGAGTGGAAGACCTCGTGGAAGCCGAACCAGCGCGGTGACGGGTTGGGCTTCTTGATCCCGTAGACGATCCCGCCCACGCTGTAGAGCAGGCCGCCCACGACCACCAGGACGAGGACGGTGATGCCGCCGGTGTGCAGGAAGTCCGGGAGGAAGAAGACGGCCGCCCAGCCCATGGCGATGTAGCAGGGGGTGTAGAGCCAGCGCGGGGCGCCGACCCAGAAGACCCGGAAGACGATCCCCGCGGCGGCGGCCGCCCAGATGCCCCACAGCAGCCACCGCCCCTTGGAGTCCGGCAGCAGCAGGATGGTCAGCGGGGTGTAGGTGCCCGCGATGATCAGGAAGATGTTGGCGTGGTCGAGCCGGCGCAGCACCCCGTCCATGCGGGGGCTCCAGTCGCCCCGGTGGTACAGCGCGCTCACGCCGAACAGCAGGCAGGCGGTCAGCGCGTAGACCCCGCAGGCGAGGCGGCCGCGGGGCGAGTCGGCGAAGGCGGTCAGGGCCAGTCCGGCCACCAGTGCGGCGGGGAACATGCCGAGGTGCAGCCAGCCGCGGAGCTTGGGTTTGGCGGGGTGCGGCAGAGAAGTCGCCACCGGGCCGCGGCCTTCGGCCGGCGGGTCGGCGGACGCGTCGGGGACGAGCGCAGTCATGGTCGCATCGTACCTACGGGACCGTAAGTTACGGGTGAGGGTGTCGCATTGGAGGTGTGGAGTGCTCATCGTCTCACACCGCTCCACAGAATCGTCACGCAAAGAAAAGGTCATATCAACTCAACGTGAACGTAAAGCGGCAGGAAAAACCGTGGTCATCGTCACGTTGCTCACCTGTGCGCTCCTCTGGACAGATGGGCGCTCTCGTCGGATGATCAAATGAGTGCGGTCGGCACCGGATGAGCGCCGAAGGTCTCACCGTGAAGCATCCGGGTCGCAGCCCCCACGGGGCCTCCAACAAAAAACCCCTCATTTAGGAGCAATCGTGGCGCGCGACATCGCGGCTCCCAGCGTCCCCACCACCCACCAGGGACTGATCTCCTGGGTCAACGAGATCGCAGACCTGACGCAGCCGGACCAGGTGGTCTGGTGCGACGGCTCAGAGGCCGAGTACGAGCGACTGTGCGAGGAACTCGTCGCCAGGGGCACCTTCCGGAAACTCGACCCGATCAAGCGCCCCGACTCCTACTACGCGGCCTCCGACCCCACCGACGTCGCCCGCGTCGAGGACCGGACCTTCATCTGCTCCGAGAAGGAGGAGGACGCCGGTCCCACCAACCACTGGAAGGCCCCCGCCGAGATGCGGGAGATCTTCACCGGTGAGAAGGGCCTGTTCCGCGGCTCCATGCGCGGCCGCACCATGTACGTGGTGCCCTTCTGCATGGGCCCGCTCGGCTCGCCGCTGTCCGCCATCGGCGTCGAGATCACCGACTCCGCGTACGTCGCCGTCTCCATGCGCACCATGACCCGCATGGGCCGGGCCGTCCTGGACGAGCTCGGCGACGAGGGCTTCTTCGTCAAGGCCGTGCACTCCCTCGGCGCCCCGCTGGAGCCCGGCCAGGAGGACGTCCCCTGGCCCTGCAACCAGACCAAGTACATCTCGCACTTCCCCGAGGACCGCGAGATCTGGTCCTACGGCTCCGGCTACGGCGGCAACGCCCTGCTCGGCAAGAAGTGCTACGCCCTGCGCATCGCGTCGGTGATGGCCCGCGACGAGGGCTGGCTCGCCGAGCACATGCTGATCCTCAAGCTGACCCCGCCGCAGGGCGAGGCGAAGTACGTGGCCGCCGCCTTCCCGTCCGCCTGCGGCAAGACCAACCTCGCCATGCTGGAGCCGACGATCTCCGGCTGGACGGTCGAGACGATCGGCGACGACATCGCCTGGATGCGCTTCGGCGAGGACGGCCGCC
>NZ_JAPSKQ010000022.1 GCF_031181555.1 Streptomyces sp.
CGCCACGGTGAACGAGGTTGTCCAGGACGATCGCGCCGCGTACCTCCCCTGCGGGGTCCAGGTACCACCATCCGTCCTGGAACACCATCAAGGATGCCGGTTCCGCTGGGTCGTACCGTGCAGGCACATGGACCCAGAACTTCCGGAAGGTGCCCGGGTAGACCTCGCTGTCCCTCCACTCGAACACAACCGTCTCGCCAGCGGGCACGCCCTGTTGTGGAGCGGAATCGGGTCCGTGGACGTAGCGCACGTCCGACTGGTCGATCGGAAGTGGCAGGTAGGGCATCTCGATGGTCATGGGGAGCAACCGTAGGACGATCACCGCCCTTGACCACAAGGGATTTTCATCCAGACGCTCCAACCTCGCAGCTTCAGTGCGAGGTTGGAAAGGGCTCAATGACATCCACACGTACTATCTATGTGTTGGCGGGGGCTGCGCCGGTAGTCGTTCACAACGGCAACTGCTTCGGGGGTGAATGGAGCGACGACAACAACCTCGATGAGCACCTCAGGAAGCATGGTGAGGAAATGGGATTCGACACCATGACCGAGTGCAACTGTGCGGCGCAGGACCTCATGTGTATGGGTGATGGTCGTAGGCCTGGGGGTCTCGTGAAGAGGGATGGTGATGTTCAGCGGTTCTTCGACCCTGAGTCGGGAGAATTTGGGTTTGCTGGGCCGAGGGGCATCGTCACGTACTTCAAGCCAGATGACGGCCTGGGCTATTTCAGGCGGCAGCCGGGGTCGAGGTTCCATAAATGAGCCTCTACCCCTGTCCCTGCTGCGGGCACCTCGTCCATGAAGTCCCGCCCGGCTCTTTCCGGATCTGCCCCGTCTGCGGCTGGTAGGACGACCTGGCTCAGCTGCGTTGGCCCGGTGTCAGCGGCGCCAATCGCCGCTCTCTTGTAGAGGCTCAGCGGCTTTATCAAGAGGTCGGAGTTGCCGATCCCGTGTTCGTCCCAAAGGTCCGCCTGCCGGATAGATCCTGGCCGATGGAGGACGGTTTTCGTGCTGTCATTCCGGAAGTCGATGAATTCGAGCCTGATGGGGTGATGGGGGCGGAATGGCCTGAGGGTCGAACGCAGCTCTACTGGTGGAGGCCGCACTTTTGGTGGCGGTCGTATAGGGGAATTGATTCGGAAGCGTGAGGGCGTTTGCTCCGAGCTGACGAGCGAGACCGTTGCCTCCGGCCTTCCTCTTGAAGGGTTCAGGTAGCAAATATGAAGCCCCGTCAGGTGCGTCCTGGCGGGGCTTCTGCATGGGGTGACGGCAGTAGTTGACGGCAACGTCAGCGGACGGTGGCTCCGCACAGCTGGGGGTCATCGCCCTCGTCGCGGGTCGACTCGCCGCTGGCAGGACCGTCAAGGGCGGTGCTGAGGGTGTCGATGGCGTCGCGCTGGAGGCGGAGTCGGACGTGGGCGTAGACGGTGGCGGTGACGCCGATGTGGGCGTGGCCGAGGAGTTCCTTGATGACGACGAGTTCGACGCCCTGTTCCAAGAGCAGGGTGGTGGTCGGGTGGCGGAGGTCGTGGAAGCGGATGCGGCGGAAGCCGGCCTTGCGGAGGAGCGTGGTGAAGGTGCGGGTGAGGTTGGTCGGGTCGATCGGCCTGCCCTGTGGCGTGGTGAACACGTACCCGTTGTGCTGCCACTCGGTTCCTGCCGCGTGCCGTTCGCGTTGCTGCTCCTCGTGGTGGTGCTTCAGCGACTGGAGGCAGCGGGCGGGGAGGGCGATGTGGCGCTCGGAGGCCCGGGCCTGGACCTGCTGCAGGGCTCGGGTGAAGACCCCGTCCAGGGCGTAGCGGCGGAAGCGGGTGCAGACCGTCTGTCACGGGCCGTAGCGTTCGGGCAGGTCACACCAGGAGATCCCGGTCCGGCTCCTGTGGACCATCCCGTTGCTCACCCGGCGGTCCTCCACGCGCGGCCGGCCCGTCGCGGCCCGCGGTATCAGCGGAGCGAGCAACTCCCACCCACGGTGGGTGAGTTCATGACGACGTACCAGCCCACCATGATCCACCACCTAGTGATCTTTGAAGACGGACCTAAACGGCGTCCCGTGAGGGAGTGAGGGACAGGATTTGATGTCCTCGACTGGGGTGGGGTTCATCCAGCGAGGGCCAGGTTGTGCAGCCGGGCCACGCCGAGGACGGCGTGGTGGACGCCGTCGCCGCGTAGTCGGCAGTCGCGGAGGATCTTGTAAGCCTTCATCCTGGTGAAGGCGTGCTCAACACGGGCTCTCACTCGGCGGTGGACGGTGTTGCCGGCCTGCTGCGCGGGGGTGGGTGACCGGTCTCTGCGTGGCCAGTGCGGGATGAGAGCAGGAGTACCGCGATAGCCGCCGTCACCGAGAACGGCGCGTTTTTCACGGCCCGGTCCACGCCCGATTCACGGTAGGCACGGGCGTCGTGGCGGTTGCCGGGCAAGGGCCGCCCGGCCGCCACGACCAGTCGGTATGGGCGTCGGTGAGACCTGGTGGTTGGTGGACTAGCGGTAGTTCTTGCTGGAGGCGGCCACGCTACGGTCACGGGTGGGAACCTGGGTGCCGTCCACGATCAGCACCGTGCCGGCCGGATGCCGGCGCCGCACGACCCCGACGAGCTTGCGGAACTGGTGGCCGTTCAGTCCGGCGAACAGGTCCACCCACTGCGGCTCAGCCGCCGTCACCACAGCACTCACATCAAGATCATCACATGCCTGACCAGGGCTTACGGGACGCCGTTCGCGCCAACGCGCTGCGCCGCCGACAGCCTCGTCCCGGAGACAAGTGGTACCTGGACGAGGTCTTCATCAAGATCAGCGGCGAACAGAGGCACCTGTGGCGAGCCGTCGACCAGGACGGCAGCGTCCTCGACATTCTCGTGCAGAACCGCCGGGACGCCACCGCGGCCAGGCGGTTCTTCCGCCGCCTGATGAGAAACACGGGCACGGTGCCCGGAGTGGTCGTCACGCACAAGCTTCGTCCCCGCAGTGTGGCCCACCGCGAGGTGATGCCCTCCGTCGAGCATCGTTCCCACAAGGGCTTGAACAACCGAGCGGAGGACAGCCACCAGCCCACCAGGCAGTGCGAACGCGCGATGATGGGCTTTCGCAGCGTAGGGGGAGCCGGGCGGTTCCTGGCCGCGTTCGGCGGCATCTCACCGCGCTTCCGGCCCCGCCGCCACCTGATGACCGCCACCGACCACCGCACCGAGATGACCGTCCGCTTCGCGATCTGGAAGCGGATCACCGGCGTTGTCGGCTTGCCTGCCGCGGTCTGAGCACTGAGCCGGAACCCGGCCCCACCACACCCGATACGTCATCAGGCGCTCACACACTCAACAACGTGACAACGCCACCGTCCGCCTAGCCGCCGCCCGCCCGGCCCGGACGTGGTGGGACGGTCACGGGGAGGCGAAGGCCGGGCGGTGGTTCGGCGCCCTCCGTGACGCGGCCGTCGGCCACGGTGAGGACGCGGTCCGCGCGGGCGGCGACATCGAGGCTGTGGGTGATGAGGACGACGGCGAGGCCCAGTTCCCGCCGGGCGTCGTCGAGCACCGTGAGGATCTCGGCCTCGGTGTCGGGATCCAGTGCCGAGGTGCTCTCGTCGCAGACGACGACCCGGGGGCCGGCCGCCAACGCCCTTGCCAACGCGACCCGCTGCCGTTCGCCGCCGGAGAGCTCACCGGGCAGCCGGTTCGCGTGCTCGGGGCGCAGCCGCACCGTGCGCAGCAGGTCGTCGACCTGGGCGGCGAGCCGTTCGCGGTCGGTGGTCTCACGCAGCAGCCGCAGCGGACGGACGAGGGCGGTGCGTACGGTCTGCCGGGGGTGCAGCGCCTCGGCCGGGTTCTGCGCCACCAGTTGCAGGGCCGCCCGCTGGGCGCGACCGCGGCGGCGCGCGTCCCACGGCACGGGCTCGCCGTCCAGCGACAGGGTCCCGGCGCGCGGCTGGTGCAGCCCGGCCAGACAGCGGCCGAGGGTGGTCTTGCCGGTGCCGGAGACCCCCAGGACGGCCACGCACTCGCCCGGTGCCACATCGAGATCCACGTCGGACAGGACGGGGTGGGCACCGGAGTAGCTGGTGGTGATGCCCCGTGCGCGAAGCACCGGTTCGCCGGTGCGGGTGGCCGGGGCGGGAGCCGTCGGGCGTGCGTCGCCCGGGTTCCCCGGGACCTCGACGGGCGGAGCGACCAGGGTGACCGGCCCACGCCGCTCCTCCCGTACGGCGGACGGCCGGTCGCTCTCCACACGCCCGGCCGCCATGGTGACCACCCGGTCCACGGAGCGGGCCAGGGTGTCGACGTCGTGGCTGATCCACAGAAGGGCCGTGCCGGAGTGGTGGATGCGCCGGAGTTCGCCGACGATGCCCTCCTTGGTGGCCGGGTCGAGGCCCGTGGTCGGCTCGTCGAGGACCAGCAGGGCGGGGGCGCGGCCGAGAGCCATGCCGAGCGCGATGCGTTGCTGCTGCCCGCCGGAGAGCTGGTGCGGGTAGCGCCGGGCGAAGTCCCGGTCCGTGGGCAGCCCGACGCGGGCCAGCAGTTCGGCGACCGCTCGGGGGCGTTCGCGCCGGGTGGGCGGCTCCGGCAGGGAGTCCAGCAGCGCCGCGCCGACGCGCCGGTACGGGTTGAGCGCGTGCCCCGGGTCCTGGGGAACGTACGCCACCGTCCGGCCGCGCAGCCAGGGCGGTGCGGGGAAGACCTCGCTGCCCTGGACGCGTACCGTGCCCGACGAGCGCCGCATGCCCTCGCGGAGGTGGCCGAGCACGGCCAGCGCGGTGGTCGTCTTGCCGCAGCCGGACGCCCCGATGAGGCCCACCGCGGCCCCCTCGGGAACGGTCAGGCTCACCTCGTCGAGGACGACCCGCCCTCCGGCGTTGACGGTCAGCTTCTCGACGGCCACCAGGGGCCGCTGCCCGGCGCTCATGCCTGGATCGCCCGCGAGCGGCGGGCGATGTCGTCGGACAGGACGTTCGCCGCGACCGCCAGCAGGGCCACCAGCAGCACGGGCGCGGCGAGCGCCCACGGCTGGAGTTCCGCGCCGGGCAGGGCGTCGGCGATGAGGACGCCCCAGTCGGCGGTGCCGGTGCCGAGGCCGAGGAAGCCCGCGGCGGCGACGAGATAGACGCTGAGGACGAAGCGGACCGCGGCGTCGGCCAGCAGCGGTCCCGCGACGAAGGGCAGCAGTTCGCGGACGACCAGCCACGGCAGCCGTTCGCCCCGGGCGACCGCGGCCTCCACATGGGCGCGCCGGGTGACCGGTCCGGCCGCCGCCCGGACGACACGCGCGGACAGCGGGAGACTGACCACGACGACGGCCGCGACGATGCTCCAGCGGCCGGGGGCCGCGGTGAGGAAGAGCAGGAGCAGCAGCAGCGGCGGGATGGCGAGCAGCGCGTCCAGGGGGCGCATGACCAGGCTGTCCACCCAGGGGCGGCGCACCGCGGCGAGCGCGGCGGTCAGGCCCACGGCCGCGCCCAGGACGGCGCCCGCGACGGTGGTGACCGCGGCGGTCAGCAGCACGCCGCGGCCGCCGTGCAGCACTCGGGAGAGCACGTCGCGGCCCAACTGGTCGGTCCCCAGGAGGCCTTGACCGGGTGCCGCGTAGGGCCGTCCGACGATCTCGGTGGGGGAGTGCGGCGCCAGCCACGGCCCCACGAGAGCCAGCAGGATGACGGCGGCCAGCACGGCGCAGGCGGCGAGCGCGCCCCGGGGCGGCCGGGGCGTGGTATGGGAGGTCATGGCGCGGTCCTCTTCCATGGCGTCGTGAGGGTGACGGCGATGTCGGCGGCGGCCAGCGCGAGGAGCGTCGCGCCGCCGAGCAGCACTGCGAGGGCCTGGGCGACGGGGATGTCGCCGGACTGCACCGAGCCGACGAGGAGTTGACCGATCCCCGGATAGCCGTAGACCCGCTCCACGAGGACGGCGCCGCCCACCAGGCCGATGCCGAGGACGCACCAGATCTGCACGGCGACGGGGAGCACGGCGGGCAGCACGGCGCGGCGCAGGACGGCGCGCCGGGGCGTTCCGTTGAGCCCGGCGGTCTCGACGTGCGGGGCGCGCAGGGCGGCCGCCGTCGCCGCCCGGATGACCCGAACGGCATGGGCGAGCGACAGGGACAGCAGACTCAGTAACGGCAGCGCGAGGAGCCGCGGATCGAGGGGCAGGCCGTCGGTCGCCGGGGCCAACGACACGGCGGGGAACCAGCCGAGCCACACCGAGAGCACCAGGACGAGAACGCCCGCGACCACGTACTCGGGCAGCGCCACCAGGATGACCGCCACGGTCGACACCGTCCGGTCGGGCAGCCGCCCGCGCCGCACCCCGGCCCAGACGCCGAGCAGCAGCGACAGCGGTACGACGGCGGCGAGCGTGAGCCCGGCCAGGAACAGCGAGTTGCCAAGCCGGTCGGCGATCAGCGAGCGGACCGGCACCCCGCTGAGCATCGAGACGCCGAGATCGCCCCGGAGCAGACCACCGGCCCACTCCGTGTACCTCTGCCAGAGCGGGTCGTCGAGACCGAGCCGGTCCCGGGCGGCTTCGAGCTGCTCGGGAGTGGCCCGGTCGCCGAGGCGGCTGGTGGCCGGGTCTCCGGGCAGCAGGTCCACGCCGGCGAAGACGACCAGGCTGAGCAGTGCGAGCAGCACGGCGCAGACGCCGAGCCGCCGGGCCGCGAACCGCAGCAGGCCGCCGGTCACGCCAGCCAGGCCTTGCCCAGATACGGGAACTTGGCGGTGCCGCGGCCGGTGACGCCCTGCACCCGGTCACGCGTGAGGCTGAGGGTGTCGGCGAACCCCCACACCACCCAGTTGCCCCGGTCGTGCATGGCCGTCTGCACCCGGCGCCAGGCCTGCTGCCGTTCGTCCGCCCCACGCACCGCGATCGCGTCGGCCAGGGCGCGTTTGAACTGGGCGTCGTCGAACGAGAGCGAGGGCCGCAGCGCGGTGCGGGTGTAGATGGCCTGCAACGGGAAGGCGTAGATGGCGAAGGTGACCGCGTCCACCGACTCCATCGCCTTGACGTCGAAGAACTCGGCGGCGCTGACCGTCTGGGCCTTCACCTTTAGGCCGATGTCCTTCATCTGCTCGGCGAACAGCTCGGCCGAGGCGTTGCAGCCGGTCTCGATCTCCGCCGACCGCACGGTGATCTCGACCCCCTCCGCGCCCGCGGCGCGCAGCAGGCTCCGGGCCTGGTCCACGTCGCGGGCCAGGGGCTCCAGATCGTCGGCGTAGTACTGCGCCCCGGCGCCGTACAGGTCGTTGCCGACCTCGCCGTACCCGAGGAGGACGGTGTCGACGAGGGCCTGGCGGTCGACGGCGAGGCGGACGGCCTTGCGCACCCGGGGGTCGTCGAAGGGCGGGCGGCCGGTGGACAGCATGAACCCGAATCCGGTGCGTTCGTTGCGGGTGCCCTTGTGGACGACGGTGGCCCCGGCGCCGCGCCCCTTGGCGGCCTCCGTGTACGGCAGCGCGGCGGCGAAGTCGGCCTGGCCCGAGCGGACCGCGTTCACGCGCGCCTGCGGGTCGTCGAGGCTGAGCACCACCAGCTCGTCGAGGTAGGGGGCGCCGTCCCAGTGGTCGTCGAAGCGGCGCAGCGTGCTGGAGCGGCCGGGGGCGAAGTCGGTGACCTTGAGCGGTCCGGTGCCCATGACCTTGCCGGGCTCGAAGGACGCGGTGCCGTCCTTCAGGACGAAGATCTGGTTGGCCGCGAGCAGGCCCGCCGGGTCGCCGATCGGGCGGCTCAGCGGGACCACGAGCGTGTGGTCGTCCTTGGTCTCGATCCCGGCGGGGTCGATGTAGCCGGACAGCTCGCTCGGGTACGTGCGGTCGGGCGAGGTGACGTAGCGCAGGGTGAAGGCGACGTCCTTGGCCCCGAACGGGGAACCGTCGTGCCACACGACGCCCTTGCGGAGCTTGAGGGTGAAGGACGTGCCGCCCGACGCAGTGGTCGCGGACAGGGCGAGGCCGGGCTGGACCCGGTCGTGCGCCGACCAGAACAGGGCGTCGTAGATGACGCGGTTGCGGGCGAAGTCGGCGGGGCTGGCGGCGGAAAACGGGTCGAGGGACTCGGCCGGGCCACCCCCGGCGAGGGCGGCGGTGAGCGTGCCGCCGCGCTGTGGTCTGCCGGGCGCGTCGTCGCGGGGAGGGGCCGCCTCGCCAGGGTCGTCGTTGCTGCATCCGCTCAGCAGCGGGAGCGACAGCGCCGCTCCGCCGGCCGCCGCCATGCCCATGGCGCGGCGCCTGCTGAGGGAGTTTGAGGGGACGGACATGGGTGGGCACCTCCGGGGCCGCAGCGGTTAGGGCACGACGGAGTCTGCTCACCGCCGGGCGCTGCCACCCCAGGGGTCACCCCCAGCGCATCCCCGGGGGCTGCGCCCGGCCCCGCCGCCCCGAGGCACCCCGCTCGGGCGCTTCCCGTAAAAGGCTGTGCACTCGCGATCGATCAGACGGAGGCCGACGATGGCGCATCCGGATCCGGTCTCCCGGGTCCAGCCGACCCGTAGAGTCGTTGCGTTTTCGATAAAGCAAAGTTCAAGCATTGTGTGAGGACGGGCGGGGCGCACGGTCCGGACGCCGTTCCCCCGCGTCATGGGGGCAGGGTTCCGTTCGTCACGGTGCCTGTCCACCGGGGAGGCCCCGGGCACGAGCACCGGCGCCGTGGGCCAGGGGGTATGCCGGGGGCATGCCCCTGTCGTCACCGGGGTGCGCAGACGATACTGACGGCACCGGGAGCGCATGGAAAGGAAGCCCGCAGTGGTCAGGACCGTACCTGTCAAGTGCTGCTGATCGGCCAGGGCTGTCAGCAATCCTTGCCTGACATCTGCACACCGGGGTTCAATGTTGAGCGCCCGATGATATTCCGATGCCTTAGGGAATCCATCACCGGTGAATCCGTCGCCGGTGAAAAACAAAGCAGGAGGGGGCTTTTTTTTGCCTCGGCAGTAGTTGAACATTCCTGTTCCAGTTTCTCGTGTCCATTCGAAGTCATGGCCGTAGTCATGGGTCCAAGGAGGATGAGTTCGTGCGTCGAGAAAACCGACTACTGGAACGAGATTGCGAATTTGGCTTCGTGCAGTCGGCGCTGCAACACGCCATGGGCGGCGACGGCGCAGTCCTGGCCTTCGAGGGCACCGGCGGCCTCGGCAAGACCAGCCTGCTCCAGTCGCTTCGCGTCGCCGCGCAGACCCAGGGCTTCAGGGTCCTGCACGCGCGCGGCAGCGAATTGGAACGCGACTTCCCCTGGACCGTGGTACGCCAGCTTTTCGAGCGCCTCCTGGCCGCCGATCCCGCCGGAACCGGCGACGGCGCCGCGCTCACCGGCCGCGCCGCGCTGATCCGGACCCTCTTCGACTACGACCAGGAACACCACCCCGGCGGCCTCGCGGCGCTCGGTGAGGACGAACTCTACGCGACCGTGCACGGCCTGTACTGGCTGTGCTGCAACCTCTCCGCCCGGCAGCCGCTGTTGCTCGTCGTCGACGACGCCCAATGGGCCGACCGCTTCTCCCTGCACTTCATCAGCTACCTGATCAACAGACTGGAGGGCGAGTCCGTCCTCGTCGCCCTCGCCCATTCCCCGGCCCCCTCCGCGCACGCCGCCGCCCAGGACCTCATCATGTCCGCCCGTGCCTCACCCCTGGCCACCGTCGCCCGGCTCGCCCCGCTCAGCGAGGACGCGGCCCGCGAGGTGCTCACCGCCCAACTCGGCACCGCCCCGCACGACTCCGTCGTCCACCGCTGCATGGAGATCACCGAGGGCAACCCCCTGCATCTCACCGAACTGGCCAAGGAGATGAAGTCACAGGGCCTGCGGCCGACGGCGTCCGCAGTGCCAGGCATACGGTTGCTCAGCCCCGCCTCCATAGCCTGGGACATCCGCCGCAGCCTCGGCCGACTGCCCGAACCGGCCGTCGCCCTCGCCCAGGCCATCGCCGTCCTGGACACCGACGCCGCGCCCCAGCACAGCGCCGACGTCGCGGGCCTCGACGAGAGCGGGGCCGACGAGGCCGCCAAGTACCTGCGGGACTCCGGGGTATTACGCTCCGGAACGCCGTACGCCTTCCACAGCTCCGTCGCCCGGCACGTCGTCTACGCCGACATGACCGCGCAGCAACGCCACCAGGCGCACCGCCGGGCCGCGGCCAGCCTGCACGCGGCGGACGCCGGTCCCGCCACGGTCGCCGAGCACATCTGCCGCACCGGACCCGGGGTCCCCCCGTGGGCCGTGCGCGTGCTGCGCTCCGCCTCCAGCCAGGCCGTCCAGACCGGTCAACCGGCCACCGCCGTACGGTACCTGCGGCGCGCCCTCGCCGAGCCCACCCCCGACCCCTCCCGGGCGCACCTGCTCGCCCAGCTCGGCTCCGCCGAACTGCTGGCCCGCGACCGGGCGGCCGTCAGCCACCTCGCGGAAGCCGTCCACCACTCCCGCGACCGTGAGGTCATCCGCGCCGTACGCCCCGAACTCGCCCTCGCCCTCGCCGCCAGCGGCCGCTACCCGGAGGCGGTGGACGTCGCACGCCAGTCCTGCGGCACCGCGAGCGGGCCGGAGGACACTGTCACCACCCGGGCCCGCCTCATCGAACGCGTGCTGACCCGGATGTCAAGGGGCGGCAGCCGCACCACGCCCGCGTACGACCTGACCCCCGGGGCCGTACGCGCGCACGCCGCCGTCGAGGCGTGGAGCCGCGGGCTGCCCGCCGGCCGGGTCGCCCGCTTCGCGAGCGCGGCCGTCGCCGACGGGGTGCGCCTGCCCGACCAGGACATGGAACTGCCGCCCGTGTCCCTGGCCGCCTGGATGCTCACCCAGTGCGACGACCTGCCCGCCGCCGAACAGGTCCTCACCCGGGTCGCGCGCCAGGCGTCCCGCCACGGGCTCCTGCTCACCGCGACCACGGCCGAGAGCATGCGCGCCCGGGTCCTGCTCGACACGGGACGGCTCGCCGAGGCCGAGACCGTGGCCCGGTCCGTCCTGGGGGACCACCACACCACCGCCCTCACCCCGGTCGGCGTCCCCGTGGCCGCCGCCGTCCTTGTGCACTGCCTCATCGAGACCGGCCGGCCCGCCGAGGCCGAGGAACTCCTCAAGGCCAGGGGCCTGACCGGGACGCTCCCCGACGCCGCGCCGTTCGTCCCACTGCGCCTGGCCCGGGGACGGCTCAGCATCCGGCTCACCCGGGACGAGGACGGACTCCAGGAACTCCTCGCCTGCCGGGCCCTGGCGCTGGCCGAGGGCTGGCTCTATCCGTCCGCCACCACCGAGTACCTCACGGACGCCGCCCGCGCCCTCGCCGTGACCGGCAGTGTGCGCGCCGCCCGAGCCCTCGCCCTGGAGGAGGTCAACCGCTGCCGCGCCTTCGGTGCCGCCCGGCCCCTCGCGGTCGCCCTGCGGACGCTGGCGAGCGTCACCGGCGACAAGGTGCTCGCCCGCCTGGAGGACGCCGACCGGCTGCTGGAGGATCTGCCCGACGCGCTGGAGCGCGCCCGCACCATGGTCGAACTCGGCTCGGCACTGCGGCGAGCGGGCCATCGCACCCAGGCCCGGCAGCCGCTCACGGCGGGCCTGAAGCTGGCCCACGGCATCGGCGCGGCCACGGTCGCCGCGGCCGCCCGCTCGGAGCTACGGCTCGCCGGTACCCGCCTCTCCCGGGTCGGCGACGGGCTCTGCACGGCCCTGACCCCGGCCGAGGAACGCGTTGCGCAGAAGGCGGCCGAGGGGCTGAGCAACAAGGAGATCTCCCGCGAGCTGTACGTGTCCGTGAAGACCGTCGAATGGCATCTGGGCCAGGTCTACGCCAAGCTCGGCATCGCCAAGCGCTCGGAACTGCCCCGGGCCCTGCCCCTCGACGGGTCGCCGGTGCGGCAGAGTTCCTGAGCCGGGCGAGCCCCGCCCGCTGGGTCGGTACTGTCCGACTACCCCTTACACACCCCACACTCCCGCACCCCACACTCCCCGCACCCGGACTCCCCACTCCCCTTCCCCCACCCCCCGCCCCCAGGTCACTCGTCCCACCCCGACACCTCGCCGTCCGGTACCCGGGCCGGGAATGCTGGGGGCGTCCCCTGGTGCCCGGTTCCGGTCGCACGGGCGAGGCTCAAGGTCGCCAACACCCCGAGGACCTCCGGCGAAAGGGCCACCCGATGACCGCACCCGTGGACGTGAAGCCGCCGACTCCAGGGCTCAACGAGGGCGAGCGGGACTACGTGAACCGCGTAGCCGAGCACTACCGCGACACCGACAACATGGCCTGGGAGCACGGCTTCCTGATCGGCTGGCTGATGATCTGCGACCCCGTGGAGCAGTCGGCCGGCGAGCTGTGCAAGGCGCTCGGCGTACGCCGGGAGTCCGTCGACCACATCGACGCGCTCCTCGTACCGCCGGGCGTGCTCACCCGCAAGGAACTGCCCGGCGGCGAGTACGCGCTGGCGATGAGCCTCGACGTCTGGCCGAAGACCGTGCAGCACTCGATGCTCGCCGTGCCTTCCTTCCACTCGGTGATGGAGCACGGCCTCCAGGTCCTGGAGGGGGAGCCGGAGGAACGCCGTCGCCGCCTGCTGAACATGGAGCGCTTCTTCCGGTACCTCGGCGAGGAACTGCCCGCCGTCTTCGACCGGTACGAGGCCTCGGCACCCCTGAAGTGACCCGCCCCGACTCCCCGAAGGACAGCCATGAGCGAGAGCACCGTACAGCCCGACGCCATCGACCGGATCGAGCAGACCGACCAGCCGCCCCCCACCCCCGGCTTGACCGAGGGTGAACGCGGCTTCGTCCACAAGGTCGCCCAGCACTACCGCAACACGGACAACATGGCCTGGAACTACGGCTATGTCTTCGGATACCTGATGATTTGCACCCCGGTCCAGCAGCGCGCCAGCCAGATCGTCGAGGCCCTCGGCGTGACCCGGGAGGACGTCGACCGCGTGTCGCAGCTCCTCGTTACCCCGGGCGTCTTCGAACGCCGCGACGAGCCCGGCAGCGACGACTTCCTGATGTGGCTGCCCGATGGCAACTGGCCCAAGGCCGTGCGCTACTCCCTCGTCAACATGCCCAGGTTCCACGAGGTCCTCAAGCGGGGCCTGGAGGTCCTGGCGGACGCCCCTGCGGAGCGCCGCGAACGGATCGCCACCCTGGAGCACCTCTACCGCCACCTCGCCGTGGAGATCCCCGCGGTCTTCGACCGGTTCGAGACCGCCACGGCCAAGTAGGAACCGGGTACCCGCCCATGGACCAGGACGGCGCCTTCGCCCCCACACTCACCCCCGCCCGCCGGGTGCGGCCAGAGCACCTGGGGTCCGCCGCGTTCCGGCGCGACCACCGCGTGCGCTACGCGTACGTCGCCGGATCGATGTTCAAGGCGACGGCCTCCCAGGACATGGTCGTCCGCATGGCCCGAGCCGGCCTGCTCGCCTACTTCGGCACCGGCGGACTGCGCCCGGAACGCGTCGAGTCGGTCATCCGCGCCCTCGACGCGACCCTCGGCGGCGACCGTTCCTACGGCATGAACCTGCTGTCCTCACCCGGCTCGCCCCGCAAGGAGGAGGACCTGGTCGACCTGCTACTGGCCCGCCGCGTCCGGCGAGTGGAGGCGGCGGCGTTCATCCGGATGTCGCCCGCCCTGGTCCGCTACCGGATCACCGGCCTGACCCGCGCACCCGACGGCCGGGTCCACATCCCCCACAAGGTGCTCGGCAAGGTGTCCCGGCCCGAGACGGCCGAGGCCTACCTCAGCCCGCCCCCGGCGGGTGTCGTACGGGACCTGCTGCGCGCGGGCCGCGTCACCGCCGAGGAGGCGGAGCTGGCGGCCCGGATCCCCATGGCCGACGACCTGTGCGCCGAGGCCGACTCGGGCGGCCACACCGACCAGCGGTCGCTGATCACACTGCTGCCGGACATGGTCGGGCTGCGCGACCGGGTCGCCGCGGAGCGTTTCGCGGGCGCCGCGGCCGTCCGGATCGGGGTGGCGGGCGGCATCGGCACGCCCGAGGCCGTCGCCGCCGCCTTCATGCTGAACGCGGACTTCGTGCTGACCGGCAGCATCAACCAGTGCACCGTCGAGGCCGGTACCAGCGACGCCGCCAAGGACATGCTCCAGCAGGCGGGCGTGCAGGACACCGCGATCGTGCCCGCCGGGGACATGCTGGAGATCGGCGCCAAGGCGCAGGTGCTGCGCAAGGGACTGCTCTTCCCGACCCGCGCCAACAAGCTCTACGAACTCTCCCTGCGCCTGAACTCACTGGACGAACTGGACGACCGGACCGCCCGGCAGATCCAGGAGAGGTACTTCCACCGCACCTTCGACGAGGTGTGGCAGGAGACCGCGGAGCACCTTGCCCGCACCGACCCCGACCAGCTCGCCGCCGCCGAACGCGACCCGAAGCTGCGGATGATCCTCACCTTCAAGTGGTACTTCGTGCACTCCGCCCGGCTCGCGATGAGCGGCGCCCCCGAACAGCGCGTGGACTACCAGATTCCCTGCGGTCCCTCCCTGGGCGCCCTCAACAGCCTGCTGCGCGGCACCCCGCGGGAGAACTGGCGCGCCCGACACGTCGACGACCTCGCCGAACTCCTCATGGACGGCGCCGCCCGACTGTGGCAGCGCCGCCTGGAGGAGACCGCCGCCCACGGTGAGGACGCCGTACCAGAAGGAACGATTCTGTGACCGACACCCAGCATGAGCGTCTCCGCGCCCTGCTGCTCTACCTGCTCGGCTGCCTGGTGTTCTCGACCGGCGCGTACCTGTTCATCCGCTCCAACCTGGGCACCGACCCGCTGGATGCGTTCGCGCTCGGCCTCAAGGAGCACATCACCATCACGGTCGGCCTCGCCCAGGCCGCCGTGGCGGTGGTCTGTCTCGGCCTGTCCGCCCTGTGGAACCGGCACCGGCCGCTGCTCGCACCGCTGTTCACCTTCTTCCTCTGCGGCAGTGTGATCGACCTGCTGATGTGGACGGAGCCCGCGGGCCGCCTCGGCGCCGACGGGCCGGTGCTGCTCGCCCCGGCGACCCTGCTGTGCGCCTACGGCTCTGCCCTCATCATCCTGGGCGGCTTCGGCATCCGCCCCATCGACGTGCTCGCCATCACCATGACCCGCAAGTGGCGCTGGCCGTTCTGGGCGGCCAAGGGGCTCATCGAGGTCGCGCTGATGACGACTGGGCTGCTGCTCGGCGGCCCCGTCGGCGCCGGCACCGTCTGCTTCCTCGTCGGCGTCGACGTGCTCATCCAGCCCCTGCTGCACCTCAATGTCCGCTACCTCGGGCTCCCCAACCTCGGGCTGCCCGAACACACCCTCCGCCCCGCCGACGCCACCTAGGGCGCGTCCGGCACGCCCCAGCCCCCACAGAGAGGTCGCAAGTGACGGTCATTCATGTCTTCCCCGGCCAGGGCGCACACCACGTGGGCATGGGACGGCGGCTCTTCGAGAGCTACCCCCACCTCGTCCGGCAGGCCGACGCGGTCCTCGGGTACTCCATCGAGGAGCTGTGCCTCACCGGCCCGGAGAAGCGCCTGTCCGACACGCGCTACACCCAGTGCGCCGTGTACGTGGTCGGCGCGCTGTCCTACGTCGACCGGGTCCGGGCCTCCGGCCGACTGCCGGACTTCCTCGCCGGGCACAGCCTCGGCGAGTACGTCGCCCTGTTCGCGGCCGGTGCCTTCGACTTCGTCACCGGGCTGGAACTCGTCGCCGAGCGCGCCGCCGCGATGGCCGAAGCGGGCCCCGGCGCCATGGCCGCGGTCCTCGGCATCACCGCGGACCGGGTACGGGAGATCCTCGCCCGCGGCGGCGCGCCCGAGGTCGACATCGCCAACCTCAACGCCCCCGAACAGACCGTCGTCTCCGGCCCGCCCGACGCGATCGCCGAAGCCATGACGCTGCTCCGCAAGGAGACCAGGGCCGTCGTCCCGCTGAAGGTCAGCGGCGCCTTCCACGCCCGGCCGATGGCCCCGGCCGCCGCCCGGTTCGAACGCTTCCTGCGCGGCTACCGGTTCGCACCGCTGCGCATCCCCGTCGTCTCCAACGCCACGGCCCGTCTCTACGACGACACCGAGACCGCCGCGCTCCTGGTCCGCCAGCTGACCAGCCCCGTGCGGTGGACGGAGTCGGTGGAGTACCTCCTCGATCAGCCGGAGCCCGAGTTCCACGAGCTGGGGCCCGGCCAGGTGCTCACCGGCCTGATCGCCCAAATCCGCGCTGGGCGTCCCGCCCTCGCCGGTGCGTCGAGCTGACCGGAAGGACTCAAGGCAATGCCATCCACCTCAGCGAGCCGGTTCCGTGTGACCCGCGCCGACGTCGAGGCGTTCGGGCGGGCCAGTGGGGACCACAGCCCCCTGCACACGGACGACGCCTACGCCCGGCGTACGTCCTTCGGGCAGCGGGTCGTGCACGGTGCCCTGGGGGTGCTGCACGCCCTCGCCGCGCTGCCCGCCCCGCCGGACGGCCAGGTACCGGTCGTTCTGCGCGCCCGCTTCCACGCCCCCCTGTTCACCGGCCAGGACTACACCGCCACCGCCGAACCGGACGCCCCCCGGCCCACCGTCCGGGTCCTGGACGGCACCCGCCCGCTCCTCGACGTCGAACTCCACTACGGCACCCGGCCCCAGGGCACCCTGCCCGTCAACGGCGTACGCCGTCGCGCCGAGGCCGCCGATCGCCCCCTCGGCGACCTCGCCGAGGGCAACCTGGACGCCGCCTACGACCCGGACGAGGCCGCCTACGCCCGGCTCCTCGCCAGCACCGGCGCGGCCACCGCCGGAGTCACCGTCGAACTGGCCGCGCTGCTCGGCTGGGCCAGCTACCTGGTCGGCATGGAGGCACCCGGCCGTCGTGCGCTCGCCGCCGGATACACGGTCCGCCTGCTCACCGAGGACACCTCGGACGCACCGGGCGCCACGGCCCGGATCGCCGCCGTGGACCACCGCTTCGGCCGAGTTGAGCTGACCGGGCGCGCCACCGGCACCGGACTCACCGGCACCGTCGAGGCCGAGGCGCTGGTGCGCGAGGAGGTGCCCGCGCCCGAGCCGGACCGCGTCCGTGAGCTGCTGGGGGGCACCGGCACCGCCCTCACCGGGCAGGTGGCCCTCGTCGTCGGCGCCAGCCGGGGCCTCGGGGCGGCCCTCGCCCAGGCCCTCGTCCTCCAGGGCGCCACCGTGTACGGCGGCTTCCACCGCAGCAGGGCGGAAGCCGAAGCGGTGCGCCAGGGCCTCGGCGACGCCGCCGACCGGCTGCACCTGGTGCAGGGCGACTGGTCCGACCCGCGGTGGTGCGCCGACGCGCGCGAACGCCTGCTGCGCGAACAGGGGCGGCTCGACATCCTGGTGCTCACCGCCTGCCCGCCCGTCACCGCCCTCGGCCTCGACCCCGCCGCCGCCGACCGGGTCGACGCGTACGTCATGGACAGCCTGGCCCTCGTCCGCGGCCCGCTGTCCCGCTTCGCCGAGGACCTGGCCGGCACCGGCGGCCGCGTACTGGCGCTCTCCTCGCAGTGGGTGACCGAGCCGCCCGCGGGCCGTGCCCACTACGTCGCCGCCAAGTCCGCCGTCGAGGGCCTGGTCCGCGGCGCCGCCGTCGAGTACCCCTCGGTACGGTTCCTGGTGGCCCGCCCGCCCCGGCTCGCCACCTCCCTGTCCGGGGGCATCGCCGGACAGGACGCGGGCGCCCCGGTCGAACCGGTCGCCGCCGCGCTGGTGCGCCGCATCGGCGACCGGGACCTGGAACCGGGCCGGGCCCACATCGTGGACACCTTCGACCACGACGACCCCCCTGAGCAGGCCGCCGGACCCGCACTGGTCGTCGCCGCCACCTTCACCACCGACCCGCTGCTGCCCGTCCTCGCCCACTGGAACGAGCGCCTCGGGCTCGGTCTGCGCCTCGAACTCGCGCCGTACGGACAGGTGTTCCAGGAGCTGCTGGACCCGGCGAGCGCCTTCCACCGCAACACCGGCGGCTGCAACGCCGTCCTGCTGCGCCCGGAGGACTGGCTGGTGGGCGACAGCGACCCCGGCGGCACCGCCGCCGACTTCGTCGCCGCCGTCGAGACCTACGTCCGGCAGGGCGGCGCCCAGCTGATCGTGCACCTCTGCCCGCCCACCCCCGGCGCCGGCGCCGAGCGCCGCCGCGTCCTCGACGAGGCGACGGACCTCGTCACCCGGGGACTGGCCGGATTGCGCGGGGTGCACCTGGGCGGCGGCGCGCGGTGGGGCGGCGGCTTCGAGACCGACGACCACCACGACCGCGCTCGGCTCACCCACGCCCACATCCCCTACACCGACCGCGCCTTCACCGCCATGGGGACGGCGTTGACGCGTGCCGCGCACAGCCTGCTCGCCCCGCCGTTCAAGGTGCTCGTGCTCGACTGCGACAACACCCTGTGGCGGGGCGTCTGCGGCGAGGACGGCCCGGACGGCATCGCCCTCGACGACGCCCATCTGGCGCTCCAGGAGTGGGCGCTGGGCCTGCGCGAGCGCGGGGTCCTGCTCTGCCTCGCCAGCAAGAACGACGAGGACGCGGTCTTCGAGGTGTTCCGGTGCCGCACCGAGATGCCACTGCGCCGGGAGCACTTGGCGGCCTGGCGGATCGGCTGGGACCCCAAGCCGGACGGCCTGGTCGCCCTGGCCCGCGAACTCGGCCTCGGCCTCGACAGCTTCGTCTTCCTCGACGACAACCCGGTCGAGATCGCCGCCGTGCGCGCCGCCTGCCCGCAGGTCCTGGCGCTCACCTTCCCCGCGGACCGGTCCGAGCGGCTGCCCGGGATGCTGGAGCGGATCTGGGCGTTCGACCGCCCCGAGGTGACCGCGGAGGACCGGGGCCGCGCCGCCGACTACACGGCCCGCCGCCATCGCGACCGACTGCGCGACTCCGTGCTCACCTTCGCCGACTTCATCGCGAGCCTCGGCCTCGTCGTCGACGTCCGCCCGGCCGCCGAGGCGGACCTGCCGCGCGTCTCCCAGCTCACCCAGCGCACCAACCAGTTCAACCTCACCACCGTCCGCCGTACCGAGGCGGAACTGCGCGCCCTGCTCGCCGCCGGGGACGAGGACGTACGGTGCTGGGTCGCCGAGGTCCGGGACCGGTTCGGTGACTACGGCATCGTGGCCGCCGCCCTGACCCGGCGGAGCCGCGGCGGCGACACCGTCGTGGTCGACACCTTCCTGATGAGCTGCCGGGCACTGGGCCGAGGCGCCGAGCACGCCCTGCTCAGCCACCTGGGGAAGGCCGCACGCGACGACGGCGCCGAGTACCTCGAAGCCGTTTATCTGCCCACGCCCCGCAACGAGCCGGCCCGGATCTTCCTGGAATCCGTCGCCGCCGCGCCCGGCACCCCGCGCGACGACGGCGGTGTGGTCCACCGGATGCCGGTCGCGCACGCCGCGGCCGTCGCCTTCCGCCCCGAGGAACACCAGGCGCCGGACAGCGGCGCCGAACGGCACGACCCCCGCACCGCCACCGCCGACCCGGCACGGCTCGCCGCGCTGACCGAACTCGCCGAGGACATCACCGACCTGACGGCCCTGCACGCCCGGGTACGGCACCAACCGCGGCCGACCTCGGACACGCCGTCCGCCCCGTCCCCGGTCGCGGGCGATCGGCTGGACGCCGTACGCACCCTCGTCCGCGAGACCTTCACCAGCACCCTCGCCCACCCCCAGGTCCCCGTCACCCCCGAGACCACCTTCGAGGCGCTGCGGCTGACCTCGCTCGACATCGTCAACCTCACGGTGGCGCTGGAGCGGCGACTGGGCCGCGAGCTGCCGACGACGCTGCTGTTCGAGCACCGCACCGTCGACGGCCTCGCCCGCGTCCTCGCCGACGTGCCCGAGGAGGCGGCAGCCCAGGAGGCGGCGCCCCCGGACCCCGCCGCCGTCGTCCTGCCGCGCGCCGCCGACCGGCGCGAACCCGTCGCGGTGATCGGCCTGGCCGGGCGGTACCCGCAGGCCGCGAGCGTCGACGAGCTGTGGGAACTCCTCACGGAGGGCCGCAGCGCGGTGCGGGAGCTGTCCGCGCAGCGCTGGGAGCACAGCCGCCACCTCGCCGTGGACGGCGGCCCCGACACCACCTACTCTGCCTGGGCCGCCCTGCTTTCGGACGTCGACCGGTTCGACGCGCAGTTCTTCGGCATCGCCCCGCGCGAGGCCGAGATGATGGACCCGCAGCAGCGGCTCTTCCTCGAAGTCGCCCACGAGGCCGTTGAGGACGCCGGACACACCCGCGCCAGCCTCGGCCCGCACGTCGGTGTCTACGTCGGCGTCATGGCCAACGACTACGCGGCGCTGAGCCGTTCCGCGGCCGTCACCGGGCACGGTCCCTTCCCGTACGCCGAGAACTACCAGATCGCCAACCGGGTCTCGTACTTCTACGACTTCACCGGACCCAGCCTCGCCGTGGACACCGCCTGTTCCGCCTCCGCCGTCGCCGTGCACCTCGCGTGCGAGGCGATCCGCCGGGGCGAGATCACGGCGGCCGTCGCCGGAGGCGTCAACCTCGTCCTGCACCCCGCCCGGCACATCCAGTACGCGCAGATGGGCATGTTGTCCCGGGACGGCCGGTGCCGCCCCTTCGGCGAGGGCGCCGACGGGTTCGTCATGGGCGAGGGCGTCGGCGCCGTCCTGCTCAAACCGATGTCGCGGGCGCTCGCCGACGGCGACCACGTGCACGGCGTCATCAAGGGCAGCTGGACCAACTCCGGCGGCCGCACCAGCGGCTTCACCGTGCCCAACCCGCGGGCACAGGCCGAACTGGTCTCCCGCGCCCTGGCCGACGCCGATGTCCCGCCGCGCACTGTCAGTTACGTCGAGGCGCACGGCAGCGGCACCGAACTCGGCGATCCCATCGAGATCCGCGGTCTGACTACGGCGTTCGGCGGGGAGACCGCCGACGCCTGGTGCGCGATCGGCAGCGTCAAGTCGGCCATCGGCCACTTGGAGCCGGCCGCCGGGATCGCCGGGCTCACCAAGGTGCTGCTCCAGCTGCGCCACCGCACCCTGGCGCCCACCCTGCACGCCGAGACCCTCAACCCGCACATCGACTTCGACCGCACTCCGTTCCGGGTCCAGCGTGAACCGGGCGACTGGCGGCGCCCGGTGGGCCCCGACGGCCCGCTGCCGCTGCGCGCCGGGGTCAGCTCCTTCGGGGCGGGCGGCGTCAACGCCCACCTCGTCGTCGAGGAGGCCCCCGAGACGGCCCCCGCGGAACGGGCCGGCGGCGGTCCCGAGCTGATCGTGGTGAGCGCCGCCGACCCCGAGCGGCTACGCGCCCACGCCCGCCGGCTCCACGCCCATGTGACGTCCGGGCCCGGCCGCACCGCCCGGCTCGCGGACATCGCGCACACCCTGCGCGTCGGCCGTGAACCCCTCGCCCACCGGGCTGCGTTCACGGCGTCGGACCTCACCGAACTGGCCGAGCGCCTCGCCGCCCTCGCCGGTCCCGGGGAGGCACCCGGCATCGTGTACGGCCGCGCCGACGGCGCAGCCTCCCTCGCCGACGTGTTCCCCGAAGGTGAGGAGACCGCCGGCTTCCTGGCCCGCCTCGTCGCGGGAGGCGAGCCGGGCCGGATCGGCCGGCTGTGGACACGCGGCGCCGCCGTCGACTGGCGGACGCTGTTCGCACACACCGACGGGCGCCGCGTGCCGCTGCCGCCGCGGCCCTTCCGGGCCACCCGGTACTGGCTGGAGGGCACCCACCTGGGGATCACGGCGCCGACCCCCGTGCCGGAACACCGGGCCGCGCCGGAGTGGTACCTGCGCCCCGCCTGGCGCACGGCCCCCCTGCCCGCCCCCGCGCGCCCCGACCGGGCGCGCGTGCTGGCGCTGACCGGGGGCGGCTGGCGGCCCGACGACCCGGCCGTCACCGTCGCCGGGAGCGAGGACGACGTGCTGCGCGCCCTCGCCGAAGCCGCCCCCGGCACTCGCGTGACCGTCCTGGACGGCCGCCGTCTCGACCCCGGCGCGCTCGGCGACGATCCGCTGCGGCTGCCCACTGCCCTGGCCAGGGCCTGCGCCACACACGGCGTCCCGGTCACCTACGCCGGCCTGTACCTCCCGGCTGCCGTGGACCCCATGGGCGCGGCCGTGCCCGGCCTGACCCGCTCCGCCGAGCAGGAGATCCCAGGCTTCCGCGGCGTACGCGTCGAGATGGCCGACCTCCCCGGCACCGCGGAGCTGCTGGCCGCCGCCGAGGGTCCCGGCACGGAGGCGAGGTTCGCCGACGGGCGGTACTGGACGCGCGTGCTGGAGCCCCTGCCGGAGGCCGCGCCCCTGCCGGACGCCGCGCCCTGGCGGGAGCGGGGCGTCTACCTCGTCACCGGCGGTGCCGGGGGAGTCGGCCGGATCCTGGCCGAGCGGCTCGCCCGCACCCACCACGCCTCCCTGATCCTCCTCGGCCGCGGCCCGGCCGGACCCGACACCGGGCGGCTGGTCCGCCGTGTCGAGGAAGCGGGCGGACGGGCGCTGTATGTGAGCGCCGACGTCAGCGACCGGGCCGCGCTGGCCGCCGCCGTAGCCGCCGGGGAGGAACGCTTCGGCCCGCTCAACGGCGTCCTGCACGCCGCGGGCGTCGTCGAGGACGCCGCCCTGCGCGACAAGTCCGACGCGTCGATGGCCCGCGTCCTCGCCCCCAAGACGACCGGGACCCGGCTGCTCGACGAGGTCACCGCGGACCGTGAGCTGGACTTCTTCTGTCTGATGTCGTCCGTCAGCGGCACCCTCGGCAACGCGGGGCAGAGCGACTACGCCGCCGCCAACCGGCATCTCGACGCCTTCGCGCTGTGGCGCGCCGCCCGTGTCACCACGGGCGAACGCCACGGCCGCACCGTCTCGGTGGCCTGGCCGCACTGGCGCGACGGCGGCATGACCGCACCGGCGGCGGCCCTCGCCCTCGCCGAGACCACCACCGGGCTGCGGCCCATGGGCACCGAGACCGGCCTGCGCGCCCTGGACGTGGCCCTCTCGGGCGAGCCCGGGTGCACGGTCGTCGGGGTCGGCGACCGGGACCGCTTCATCGCCGCGTTCGCCGGTACGCCCCCGGCGGCACCGCCCCCCGCCCCGGCGGCGCGGCCCCTGCGCGACACCCTCCTCGACCTCGCCGCCGACCTGCTGAAGGCGCCCCGCGACGAGATCGACGCGGACACCGAGTGGGGGGCCTTCGGCTTCAACTCCGTGCTGTTCCTCCAGTTCTGCCAGCGCATCAACGCCACCTTCGGCACCGCGCTCACCCCGGTCGTCTTCTACGAGCACCCCACCCTCGCCCGGCTGACGGCGGCGCTCGCCGCGAACGAGGTGGTGCGACCGGCACCGACGGAACGACCCACCGCCGAGGAGCCCCCGGTCGTACCGGCCGGGCCCGAACCCGTCGCCGTCGTCGGCATGGCCGGGCGGTTCCCCGGCGCCCCCGACCTGGAGACCTACTTCGAGCGGCTGCTGGAGGGCCACGACGCGGTGACCGAGGTCGACCCCGCCCGCTGGGACTGGCGGGCCACGGCCGCGGGAGAGCACTGCCGGTACGGCGGCTTCCTCGACGACATCGACGCCTTCGACGCCGAATTCTTCGGGATCTCACCGCGCGAGGCCCGTACCATGGACCCGCAGCAGCGACTCTTCCTGGAGACCGCCTGGTCCGCCCTGGAACACGCCGGACACGACCCGCGTTCCCTGTGCGGCAGCCGCACCGGAGTCTTCGCCGGAGTGACCCTGCACGACTGGCTCGACGTGCTGCGCGACAGCGACGAACCGCCCGCCGCGCACACCGTCACCGGCAATGTGCACAGCATCGTCCCCAACCGGGTCTCCCACCTGCTCGACCTGCGCGGGCCCAGCGAGGCCATCGACACCGCCTGCTCCAGCTCGCTGGCCGCCGTGCACCGGGCGGTGCTCGCGCTGCGCTCCGGCGAGTGCGACCTCGCCCTCGCCGGAGGCGTCAACGCGCTGCTCTCCGTGGAGGTGTACGAGTCCCTCGCCAAGGCCGGGATGCTGTCGCCGACCGGCCGCTGCCACACCTTCGGCGACGCCGCCGACGGATACGTGCGCGGCGAGGGCGTCGGAGCCGTCGTCCTCAAACGCCTGTCCGCCGCGCTCGCCGACGGCGACACCGTGCACGGAGTGATCCTCGGCACCGCCGTCAACCACGGCGGCCGGGGCCACTCGCTGACCGCGCCGCAGCCCTCCGCCCAGGCCGACGTGGTCGTCGAGGCGGTCACGGCGGCGGGCGTACCGGCGGACACCATCACCTTCGTCGAGACCCATGGCACCGGCACCGAACTCGGCGACCCCATCGAGGTGAGCGGCCTCAAGGAGGCTTTCGGCCGGCTCGGCGCCGCCGACGGGCCCACCGGCGGCTGCGTCCTCGGCGCGGTCAAGGCCAACATCGGCCACCTGGAGTCGGCCGCGGGCATCGCCTCCCTGCTGAAGGTGCTGCTTGCCATGCGTTACCGCACCCTGCCGCCCAACCTGCACGGCGACCCCCCGAACCGCCATCTCGACCTCACCGAGGGCCCCTTCCGGCTGCTCCACGTGGCCGAGCCCTGGAAGCCCCCGGTCGGTGCCGACGGCGCCGCGCCGCCGCTGCGGGCAGGCGTCAGCTCCTTCGGGTTCGGCGGCTCCAACGCCCATGTGGTCCTGGAGCAACCCCCGTTGACACCGGACCCCGTCATCGAGGAGCCCACCCGGCAGGCCGTCACCCTGTCCGCCCGCGATCCGGAACGCCTGCGCGCCTACGCCCAGCGGCTGCGGGACACCCTCGCCGCCCCCGACGAGGCCGATCTGCCCGCCCTCGCCGACCTGGCGTACACCACCCAGACGGGCCGCCCGCACTTGGACAGCCGGGTGGCGCTGGTCGCCGAGTCCGTCGACGAACTCCGCGACCGCCTCGACCGGTTCCTGACGGCGGGCGACGGCCCGGTCGTGCACACGGGCGGCGACGGCTCCGTGCGCCGGTCCGCCACCACGGACCCGGACACGGACGCGCTGGCCGCCGCCTGGGCCGCCGGGGACACCGTCGACTGGGCCGCGACGCACGCGGGCCGCCCCCGACGCCGGGTGCCCCTGCCCACCTACCCCTTCGACCACACCCGGCGCCACGGCCCCGGCCGGGCCACCGCGCTCCCGGCACCCGCGCCCGCCGAGACCGGCGACGGCCACCACCCGGTCCTCGTCGAACGCCGCTGGGTCCCGCTGCACACGACACCGCGCGCCCCGCACCGCCGCCTCACCTGCCTGCTGGTGCTGCGCGGCCCCGAGAGCCTCGGCCTGATCGGCGCCCTGCCCGACGGCATCGACTGGATCGTGCTGCGGGAACGAGGGGGCCTGCCCCGGCTGTTGCCACCCGCGTACGAGTACGAACTCGACCACGACGACCACGCCGACGGCGAGAAGGTCGCTGCCGCGCTGCTGGCCCGGCACCCCCGGGTGGACGCCGTACTCGACCTCGTCGACCTCGCGGGACCGGAGCCCGGCGCCGAGGACTCCGGCCTCGGACACGAGGCGGGCCGCGTCGCCCTGTTGCAGGCCCTGGTGCGGCACGCCACCGGCGCCGGCTCCGGCGCCCCGCGCACCACCGGCGCGGACCTGGCCGTCGTACACGTCACCCGGTGCCTGGCCGGCCACCGCAACCCGCGGCCCGGGACCAGGGGCGCCCGGATGGCGGCGCTCGTCCGCGCCGTCGGCGGCGAGTACGCGGCGGTCCGCGCCACCACCCTCGACCTCGAAGGCGACACCGGACCCGCCGACGCGCTGCCGCTGGCCCTGCGGGAGATCGACACGGCGGGCTCGGAGCCCGAGGTGTGCGTGCGCGGCCACGTCCGGCACGCGCCCCGGCTCACGGACCTGCCTGACGAACCCGAACAGCCCCCGGCACCGGGCACGTTCGGCGGCTTCGCCGTGCACCCGGACCGCGTCTACGTCATCACGGGCGGCACCGGCGGCCTGGGCGCGGCCCTCGCCCGGGAACTGTTCGCGCGCGGCGCCCGCCGGTTCGCCGTGACCGGCCGCCGCCCCCTGCCCCCGGTCGAGGAGTGGACGGAGGACCGCGGCGCCCGCGAACTTCCCAACGGCATGGCCGACCTGGTCGAGCTGCGGGACCGGGGCGCCCGGATAGCGGCGTACGGCGGACCGCTCACCGACCGGGCGGCCCTCGGGGCGTTCCTCGACGGTGTGCGCGCCGGACTCGGGCCGATCGCGGCCGTCGTGCACTGCGCGGGCTCCGTCGACCAGCGCAACCCCGTCTTCCTCCGCAAGACCTGGCCGGACATCGTCCGGACCTGGGAACCCAAGGGCGAGGGGCTCGTCGTGCTCGACGCCCTCCTCGCCGCCGACGAACCCGACTTCGTCGTCCTGTACTCCTCGCTCTCCGCCGCCCTGCCCTTCCTCTCCGCCGGCCTGTCCGACTACGGCAGCGCCAACGCCTATCTCGACGCCTTCGCCGCCCGCGCCGCACGACGCGGTTCCCGCACCCGCTATCTGTCCGTCGCCTGGGGCGGCTGGTCCGGCATCGGCATGGGCGAGGTCCGCAGCCCCCGCTACACCGAACAGGGCTTCACCTCGCTCACCCCGGCCGAGGGCATCGGCCTCCTCGAACAGGCGCTGCGCCGCGACCCCGGGCCGACCGTCATCGCCCTGGCCCGCGACGGCGACACCACTACCGCCGAACCGGAGCGGGCCGTGACCGCGGAGGAGCCCCGCGGCGAACTGCTGCCCCTGGTCGTCGACGCCGTGCGCGACCTCATCGCCGACGAGGTGCTGCTGCCCCGCGAACGCGTCACACCCGACGTCCACTTCAGCGACCTCGGCGTCGACTCCATCCTGCTCGCCGGTGTCGTCACCAAGCTGGAGGCCCTCACCGGCGAGCCCGTGACCCCGTCCGCCGTTCTGGAGTACCCCACGGCCGCCGCACTCGGCGCCCATCTGCTCCAGGAGCACCCGCGCGGTGTCGCCGCGTGGGCGGCGGACCGGTTGCCGACCACGACGGCGCGCGGCGGCGGCGAGACGACGACCACGGTGACACCGAGCCACAGCGAACCCGCCCCCCGGCCGCGTCGGGAGGGCCCGGGCCGGGGACCCACAGGATCCACCGCCCTCGCCGTCATCGGCATGGCCGGCCGCTTCCCCGGCGCCCCCACCACCGACGCCTTCTGGGAACTGCTGCGCACCGGCCAGGACGCCGTACGGGAGATTCCGGCCGACCGCTGGGACAGCGCCCGCCTGTACACGCCCACGACCACCCCCGGCCGCTCGACCAGCAAATGGGGCGGCTTCATCGACGGCATCGAGGAGTACGACCCCGCCTACTTCGGCATCCCCGAGGCGGACGCCGCCCATGTCGACCCCGTGATCAGGCTCGTCCTGGAGTGCGCGGAACAGACCTTCAGGGACGCCGGGTACGAGCGCCACGAGCTGGCCGGGCGCCGCGTCGGGGTCTTCGCGGGCGCGGGCACCACCGACTACGGCCTGCGCATCCCCGAGCCCCGCCGCGCCACCGTCACCGGCCTCAACCCCAACTTCATCGGCGCCCGCATCGCGCACGTCTACGACTTCAGCGGACCCAACATGGTCGTCGACACCGCCTGCTCGTCCTCCCTGACCGCCCTCTACCTGGCCCGGCAGGCGCTGCTGACCGGCGAGTGCGAACTCGCCCTGGTCGCCGGGGCCGACCTGCTGCTCGACCAGACGCCCTACCTCAAGCTCAGCGTCGCCGAGGCGCTCTCGCCCACCGGACGCTGCCGGGTCTTCGACAAGGACGCCGACGGGTTCGTGCCCG
Source organism: Streptomyces sp. (assembly GCF_031181555.1). Lineage (GTDB taxonomy): Bacteria > Actinomycetota > Actinomycetes > Streptomycetales > Streptomycetaceae > Streptomyces > Streptomyces fimbriatus. The sequence goes on from NZ_JAPSKQ010000022.1 coordinate 27,705, forward strand.
GGGAGGGCGCCGGGGCCGTGCTGCTCAAACCGCTCGCCGCCGCCCTCGCCGACGGCGACCGCGTACACGCCGTCCTGGAGAGCGTGGCCATGAACAACGACGGCCGCACCATGGGCCTGACCACCCCCAACCCGGACGCCCAGGAACGGGTCGTCCGAGACGCGCTGCGCATGGCCGACGCCGCCCCCGACACCGTGTCGTACGTGGAGGCGCACGGCACCGGCACCATGATCGGCGACCCGATGGAACTACGTGCCCTCACCCGGGCGTTCGGCGGTGACACCGACACCCCTGGGTTCTGCGCGATCGGCAGCGTGAAGTCCAACATCGGCCATCTGCTGATGGCGTCCGGCATGGCGGGCCTGCACAAGGTCGTCCTGGCGCTGCGCCACCGCCAGCTGCCGCCCACCCTGCACTGCGAGACCCCCAACCCCCGCTTCGCCTTCGGTACTTCCCCCTTCCACCCGAACACCGAACTGCGCGACTGGATCCCCCGGGGCGGCGGCACCCGCCGCGCGGGCCTCAGTTCCTTCGGGTTCGGCGGCACCAACTGCCACGCGATCCTGCGCGAACCGTACGCCGACGAGCGCGGCGCGACGGTCCGTACGGCGCTGCCGCCCGCCGACTTCCAGCGGGCCCGGCACTGGATCGACACCGCGCCCGCCGACCCGGCCGCCGCGCCCACCGATCCGGCTGCCACGTCCACCGATCCGGCCGCCGCGCCCGCCGCCGCGTTCCCGCACGACGGCCGCCGCTACCTGGAGCTGGCCGAGGACGACGAGCCCGCCCCCACCGCACCGCACCGCGTCCCCGCACACCGGCCCTTACTCCAGCTGGAGGAGCTGTCATGACCGCACCCCACCGACCCTCGGCCGCCGAGGCCGACGTCGCCGCCGTCGAGGGCCGCCGGCTCCGCTCGGTCGTGACGGCGGGGGACGAGATCGTCCGCGGCCACCTCGTCCACGACGTGCCGGTGCTGCCCGGCGTCTTCCATCTCGACCTGACGCTCCGGCTGCTGCGCCGCGCGGGCATCGACCCGGCCACCGCGGAGCTGCGCCGCTGCCTGTTCATCGCGCCCGTCGTCGCCACCGCGGAGATGGACAAGGAACTGCGGATCGTCGTCGGCGAGCGCACCGGACCGGACACCGTCCCCGTGCACGTGGAGAGCCGCCCCCTCATCGGCGGCAACGTCGTCGACGACACCTGGGAGCGCAACTTCCAGGCGGAGGTCCGGCTCGGCCTGCCCGTGGAGAATCCGGCCCTCGACCTGACGGACCTGACCGGCCCCGAGGCCGAGGAGGGCGACGCCGAGGAACTGTACGCCTTCGCCCGCCAGCTCTCCATCCACCACCGGGACTTCATGAAGGTCAGCGGACGCCTGCGGACCCGGCCGGGCGGTGCGCTCGCCGAGATCTCGCTCGGCGACGCGGCGGCGGCCTACCTCGACCACTTCCACATCCACCCCGTCGTCCTCGACTTCTCCACCCTGGTGCCGTTCCTGCACTTCGGGCGCGACCAACGGGCCGCGCTGACACGGCCGTTCATCCCCATCTTCATCCGGTCCTTCCGGGCCGCCGGATCCTCGGCCCGGGACAGCAGGGTGTACGTGCCCGCCCTCTCCCAGCGCATGGCCGACGGCGACACCGTGACCGGCGACATCACCATCTGCGGTGCCGACGGCCGCGTCATCGCCTCGATGAACGGCTTCACCTGCAAACGGGTGCGGTCGGCCGAGCACATCACCAAGTTCGCCGGAGCGGTACCCGCCCGTGCCGTCTCCCCGTTCGTGCCGGCTCCCGGGCCCGCCGCCCCCGAGGCGGAGCCGCCCGTGCCCGCGGGCCCGGTCGCCTCCCTCGACCAGGTGATCACGGAGCTGGTGACCGAGATCCTCGGCGGCGACGACGGCGTGGAACAGGACCGCGGCTTCTACGACCTCGGCCTGACCTCCGTCAATCTGCTCGCCATCGCGGGCAAGCTGGAGAAACGGCTCGGGCAGGAGCTGTACCCCACACTGCTGTTCGAGTACCCGACCGTGCGGAAACTGGCGGCCTACCTGCGCGAGGAGGGCATGGAGCCGGGCCCCGCCGCGGCGGAACCACAGCCGGACGCCGAGGCCGAGCCGCAACCCGAGCCCCAGGCGCCCGCTGCCACCCCCACCCCCATGGCCCGGGTCGGCGCACCGGAACCCGCCACCACCGACGACGACATCGCCATCGTCGGCCTCGCCGGACGCTACCCCCGCGCCGCCGACGTGGACCGCTTCTGGGAAGTGCTGCGCGACGGCCAAGACTGCGTCACCGAGATCCCCCAGGAGCGCTGGGACTACCGCGACTACTTCGAGCCGCGCCGCGGCACCACCGGACGCTCGTACAGCAAATGGGGCGCCTTCCTCGACGGCGTCGACCGCTTCGACCCGCTGTTCTTCAACATCTCCCCGCGCCAGGCCGAACTGATGGACCCGCACGAGCGGCTCTTCCTGGAGACCGCCTGGGAGACCATCGAGGACGCCGGTCACACCCCGGAGACCCTCGGCGCCGCCACCGGCGCCAAGGTCGGCGTGTTCGTGGGCGTGATGTGGAACGACTACCAGCTCTACGGTCTGGAGTCGGTGCAGCACGGCGCCCCGCAGGTCGTCGCCTCCACCTCCTCGCTGATCCCCAACCGCGTCGCCTACACCTTCGACTTCCAGGGCCCGAGCGTGGCGATGGACACCGCCTGCTCCTCCTCCCTGTTCACCCTGCACATGGCCTGCGAGTCGATCCGCCGGGGCGAGTGCCGGGCGGCCGTCGCGGGCGGCGTCAACCTGTCCCTGCACCCGTACAAGTACCTGCGCCTCGCCGACAGCAACCTGCTCTCCACCGACGGCCGCTGCCGGGTCTTCGGGCGCGGCGCCGACGGCTACGTCCCCGGTGAGGGCGTCGGCGCCGTCCTCGTCCGCCCGCTCGCCGACGCGATCGCCGCGGGCGACCAGATCTACGGCGTCATCCGCGGCTCGGCGGCCCAGCACGGCGGACGCACCAGCGGCTTCGCCGTCCCCAGCCCCGACGCGCAGGCGCGGGTCGTCCTGGAGGTCCTGGAGAAGTCCCAGGTGCCGCCCGAGACCATCACGTACATCGAGGCGCACGGCGGCGGCACCACCCTCGGCGACCAGATAGAGATCGCCGCCCTGGCGAAGGCGTTCCGCCGCTACACCCGGGAGCAGGGCTTCTGCGCCATCGGATCACTGAAGTCCAACGTCGGCCACCTGGAGGGCGCCGCGGGCATCGCCTCGCTCACCAAGGTGCTGCTGTCGCTGCGCCACCGGCTGATCGTGCCCTCGCTGCACACCGACGAACTGAACCCCGAGATCCCCTTCTCCAGCACCCCGTTCTACGTCGCCCGGCGCACCGAGGCCTGGGAGCGGGTGACCGACCCGCGCACCGGCGCCCCCGCCCCGCGCCGGGCCGCGCTGAGCAGCTTCGGCTTCGGCGGCGCCAACGCCCATGTGCTGGTCGAGGAGTACCTGCCGGAACCGTCCGCCCTCGCGGGCGGCACCGCGCGGAGCGGACCGCGCGCCGTCGACCCGTACGTCGTCCCGCTGTCCGGACGGGACGACAGCAGGCTGCGGGACCAGGCCCGGCGCCTGCTGGACCATCTGCGCGCCCACCCCCAGCTCCGTATCGAGGACATCGTCCTCACCCTCGGCGCGGGCCGCCGGGCCATGGAGTCACGGCTCGCCCTCGCGGCGCGCGACACCGGGGAACTCACCCGCGCCCTTGAGGACTTCCTCGCCGGACGGGACGGCACCGCGCGCCGCTGGTCCGGCCGGGTCAAGCACGCGTCCGCCCCGGAGGGGACGAGCGCCCCACTGACCACCGAGTCGGTCGCCGAACGCTGGGTGCGCGGCCATGACGTGCCCTGGCAGGACACCGTGCCGTCCACGGCGCGCCGGATCTCCCTGCCCACCTACGCCTTCGCCCGGCAGCGCTGCTGGGTCCCCGGCCTCGGCGGTACGGCGGCCAGGGCGGTACCGCCGGGCGCGGTGCGCGCGCCAGAGGCCGACGCGCCGGCCGTCCTGCCCCCGGAACCCGTGGCGCCGCCCGAGCCGGAGCCGCGGCCCGCGCCCGCCACCGCGCCGGAACCGCTCGCCCCGCTCGACGAGCGCACCCTGCTCTACCGCCCCGTCTGGACACCGCGCCCCGTGGAGGGCGACCCCGTCACCGGCACCCTGCTCGTCTTCGACACCTCCGCCGAACGCGTCGCCGAACTGCGCTCCCGGCACGGACGCGTGGTGTGGGTGCGTCCCGGCGCGGAGTACACCCGGCTCTCCCCGGACGACTACGACATCGCCCCCGACAGCGCAGAGGACCACCGCGCCCTGCTGGCGGCGCTGCGCGCGGACCGGGTCACGCCCTCGGCCGTGCTGCACCTGTGGCAGCTGGACGGCCCGACCCCCGCCGACGGACCGCTCGACGGCCTCGACGCCGCCGTCGTACCCGTCTTCCTGTTCTGCCAGGCCTCGATGGTCGGCCTGGACCGTACGCTGCCCGTCGTCCACGCGTTCGACGGCAACCGCGACCTGCCCGCGGGCGCCTCGGTCGGCGGTTTCGCCCGCAGCGTGCGCCTGGAACAGCCCAAGCTTGCCGTCAAGGCCGTCGACATCCGGGACCGCCGCGGCACCGCGGAACTCGCCGCCCTGCTCCTCGCCGAGACCGCGAGCCCCGACGACATCGAGGTCCGCCACACCGGCGCCACCCGCGCCGTCCTGTCCTTCACCCGCAGCCGTCCCCCGGCCGCCGTCGGCACCCCGCTCGCCCGCACCGGCGGCGTCTACCTGATCAGCGGCGGCACCGGTGGCCTCGGCCTGCACGTGGCCCGGCACATGGCGGCGCGGGCGAAGGTCTCCCTCGTCCTGTTCGGCCGCTCCGCGCCGGGCCCCGGCCAACAGGCCGCCGTCGACGAGATCCGGCGCGCGGGCAGCGACGCCGTGTACCTCCAAGCCGACACGGTGAGCCCGGCCGACATGGCGCGGGTCGTCGACGAGGCCCGGTCCCGCTTCGGGCCGCTGAACGGGGTGATCCACTCGGCGGGCGTCACCGAGGACGGGCTGCTCATCACCAAACCGCTGGACTCGGTACGTCGGGTGCTCGCGCCGAAACTGGCGGGCACCCGCGCCCTCGACCTGGCCACCCGGGGCGAGGACCTGGACTACTTCGTGCTCTTCTCGTCCGCCTCGGCCGTCCTCGGCAGCGTCGGCGCCGCCGACTACACCACGGGCAACCGCTTCCTGGACGCCTACGCCGAATGGCGGGAGACGCTGCGCGCCCGGGGCGAGGCCCGTGGCCGCACCCTGTCCGTCAACTGGCCGATGTGGCGCGACGGCGGGATGCGCATCCACCCCGACGTGGAGCAGGACGTGCTGGTGCGGGCCGGTCTCGAACCGATGGACACCGCGGAGGGACTCGCCGCCTTCCACGCCGCGCTCGCCCTCGACGAGCCGCAACTGGTCGTGCTCCAAGGCGATCCGGCCCGGCTGGAGGCACGGATGAGGTCAGTGGTCGAGAACCTGGGCGAGGAACTGCCCCCGGCCGGGCCTGAGGCCGAGGCTGACAGCAGCGGGCCGGACCCCGACACCCTGGTACGGGAACTGCGGGAGGTCGTCGCGGACGTCCTCAAGCTCCCCCAGAGCGAACTGGACGTGGACGACGAGCTCTCCGACTACGGCCTGGACTCCGTTGCCGCGATGCGCGCCCTCACCGGCCTGGAGGAGAAGTACGGCGTACCGATCCCGCCGTCGCTGCTCCTGCGCCACCGCACGATCAAGGCGCTCGCCGGGCATCTCGCGACCGAGGTGCTGCGCGACGCGCACGTGCCCGCGCCGGAGACGCGGGCCACCGTCCCCGCGCCGGAGACGCGGGACGCCACCATTCCCGCTGTGGCGCCGGCGTCCGCGGGTGGCGGTCGCGTCGCCGTCGTCGCCGCGGCCTGCCGCTTCCCCGGCTCGCCCAGCCTGGAGAGCTTCTGGGACAACCTCGTCCAGGGCCGTGACTGCGTGGGCCCGGCGCCGGACGGGCGCTGGCCGGGGGAGTGGCTGCGGCACGCGGGCGCCGATGTCGTCACCGCCGCGCGCTGGGGCGGATTCATCGACGGCGTCGACCAGTTCGACGCCGCCCGCTTCGGCATCGACGACGAAGAGGCCCGCTGGATGGACCCGCAGCAGCGGATCTGCCTGGAGGTCGCCCAGGAACTCCTCGACCGCGCCGGGTACCGGCGCCCCGAACTGGCGGGCAGCGCGACCGGCGTCTTCCTCGGCGTCGGCCCCAACGACTACACCCGGCGCGGCTTCCTCGCCGGACTGCCGACCCCGCCCAGGCTGCTCGCCGACTCGCTGCCGAACATGGCGGGCGCGGCCCTCTCGCACGCCTTCGACCTGCGCGGTCCGAGCCTGGCCGTGGACACCGCCTGTTCGTCCTCGTTGGTCGCGCTGCACCGGGCCGTGCAGAGCCTGCTGGCGGGGGAGTGCGAGGTGGCGATCGCCGGGGGCGTCGAGCTGCTGCTCGACCCGTTCGTGTACGTGGGTCTGGACCGCGCCGGCGCGCTGTCCAAGGACGGCAGGTCCCGCGTCTTCGACCGGGACGCGGCCGGGTTCGTGCCGGGCGAGGGCGCGGGCCTGGTGCTGCTGAAGGAGGAGGGGCGGGCGCTGCGCGACGGCGACACCATCCTCGCGACCGTCGTCGGCTCCGCGGTCAACAACGACGGCCGCACCGTCGGTCCGACCACTCCGAGCCACGAGGCCCAGACCGAGGTCATCCGCGCCGCACTGCGCGCGGGCGGCGTCGATCCGGCGACCGTCGGCTATCTGGAGGCACACGGCTCCGCGAGCGGCTTCGGCGACCCGATCGAGATCTCCGCCGCCGCGGAGGCGTACCGGGCCGAGGGCCGGACCCGGCCGGTCGGGGTCGGGTCGGTGAAGACCAACATCGGCGCGCTGCTGCACGCCGGAGGCGTCGCCTCCCTGATCAAGGTGGTGCTCGGCCTGCACCACGGCCGCCTGGTGCCGACCCTGCACTGCTCCGAGCCGCACCCGCGGATCCGGTTCGAGCGGACCCCGTTCCGCCCGGTGCTGACCGGCGGCGACTGGCCGCGCGAGGGCGCCGCTCCGCGCCGCGCCGGTGTCTCCTCGTTCGGCTTCGGCGGCACCAACGCGCACGTCGTGCTGGAGGAGGCCCCGTCCGGCCACCGCCCGTCCCGCACGCCGCTGCCGGTGACGGCGTTCGAACGCAGGCGCCACTGGCTGGAGGACCCGGAGCCGGGCCCCGCGCGCCCCCTCGCCGCCGACGCCCTGCTGCCCGCCGTGAGCCGGCGCGTCGCCGCCGCCGTGGCCGCGCTGCTGCCCAGCCCGGCGGGGACCGACCCGAGCGAGCTGAACGGCCACAACTTCATGGAACTCGGCCTCGGTTCGGCGACGCTCATCGAGCTGAACGCCGCCCTCGACGAGGAGTTCCGGGTCGCCGTACCCCCCACCGCGCTCTTCCGGCACCCGAACGTGCCGGATCTGTCCCGCTACCTCGTCGACGAGTACGAGGCCGAACTGACCCGCTGGCGTGCCGCCCACAACGGCACCGTCCGGACCGCCGACTCACCCACCGGCAACGGGGGGCCGGCCCGCCACCGGGAGCCCGCCGTCGCGGGACACGCACCGGCCCGACGGCCGGACGGCGGCTCCGAGGAGGACGACACAGCCACCGGGCCAGCCATGCCACACCATGAGGACATCGCGATCATCGGCATCGGCGGCCGGTTCCCCGGTGCCGACGGCCCGGACGCGCTCTGGGCCCGGCTGGCGGCGGGCGACGACCTGGTCACTCCGGTGCCCGCGAGCCGCTGGGACCACAATCGCCACTACGATCCCACCGGCACCACACCCGGTACGACGGACTGCCGCCACGGCGCCTTCCTGGACGCCATCGACACCTTCGACGCGGCGTTCTTCCGCATCCTGCCCAGCGAGGCCGAGAGCATGGACCCGCAGCTCAGGCTGCTGCTCGAGGTCCTCTACGCCACGGCCGAGGACGCGGGCGCGACGCCCGCGCTGCGCGGCTCGAACACCGGCATCTTCGTCGGCCAGTGCTTCCAGGACTACGACAACGAGATGATCGCGCGGGGCCGTACGGTCGGGGTGCACGACCCGATCGGCGCCGCGATGTCGATGACCGCCAACCGGCCGTCGTTCTACTTCGACCTCAGCGGCCCGAGCCTGACCGTCGACACCGCCTGCTCCTCCTCGCTGACCGCGCTCCACCTGGCCGTGGAGTCGCTCCGTCGCGGCGAGTGCGCGATGGCCTTCGCGGCCGGGACGAACCTCATCGCCAGCCCCCGTCACTACCTGAAACTCTCCGCCATCGGCGCGCTGTCACCCGGCGGGCGCTGCTACAGCTTCGACTCCCGCGCCGACGGCTACGTCCCCGGCGAGGCGGTCGCCGCCGTCCTGCTCAAACCGCTGCGCCGGGCTCTCGCCGACGGCGACCCCGTGCACGCCGTCATCAAGTCCGTCGCCGTCAACCACGGCGGACACGCCAGCTCGGCCACCGCGCCCAACCAGGCCCGCCAGGAGGCGCTGCTGCGCCGCGCCTGGCGGGAGGCGGGCATCGACCCGGCGACCCTCACCTACCTGGAGGCGCACGGCACCGGCACCCGGCTCGGCGACCCCATCGAGGTCGACGCCGTCAAGAGCGCCCTGCGCGACAGCGGCGGCGAGCCGCACATCGTGCTCGGCAGCGCCAAGTCCCACCTCGGGCACACCGAGGGCGCCGCGGGCCTGGTGGGCGTCGTCAAGACCGTGCTGTCCATGCGGCACGGCCTGATCCCGGCGATGCCGTCGTTCGACGAGGCGAACCCCTACTGCCGTCTCGACGAGGGCCCGCTGCACGTCAACCGGGAGCCCGTCCCCTGGAATCCGCCGCCCGGCGTGCCGCGCCGCGCGGGCGTCAGCTCCTTCGGTTTCGGCGGCTCCTACGCCCATGTCGTCCTGGAAGAGCCACCGGTGCGGCCGGCGGCACGCCCCGCCGGCGGCCCTCTGGTGTTCCCGCTCTCTGCCCGGACCCGGGACCGGCTGCGTGCCCTGGCCCGGCGGTACCTGGACGTCCTCGGCCCCGGCTGCGGCCTGCCCACGACCGGGATCGCGGCCACCTTGCAGCACGGCCGCGAGGCCGCCGCCGTACGCGCCGCGGTGATCGCCGACGACCGCGCCGGACTCGTCCACGGTCTCCAAGCCCTGCTCGCGGCCGACGAGACGGACGGCGCGGGCCGGGTGTACGACATGACGGGCGCCGCCGCCCACGACGCGCGGCCCGCCGACGACCTGGCCCGGCTCGCCCGGCGCTGGACGGACGGCGAGACGGTCGACTGGCCGACCGGCTCCGACGGCCGCCCGGTGCCCCGCGTCCCGCTGCCCACCTATCCGTTCGAACCCCAGCGCTTCTGGCTGCGCGAACCCCCGGCCGTCCCACGGCCGTCGTCCCCACCGGCGGACACCTCCGACCCCCTCGCCGCCGAACTGGCCGCCCAGGTCGCGGAGAGCGGCTACTCCGGCGCGCGGATCCTCGACGCCCTGGTCGAGTTCAGCGACCTGGGACGCGCGCTCGCCGCCTCCGTGCTGCGCGGGCACACCGGTCGCGGCAGGTACGGCGCGGACGACCGCCTCGCCGACCGGACGGAGATCGCGCCCGGGCACGAGCACTTCACCGAGTTCCTGGAGCGCGCCCTGCGCACCTGCGAGCCGCCCACCGACGGGGAGGCGGCCGAACAGGCCCGCCTGACCGCCCGGCTGCGCGAACTCGCCCGCGCCGTCCCGGAGATCGAACCCCACATCGACCTGGTCGTGGCCTGGTCCGGCCAGCTCCCCGATGTCCTCGCCGACCGCGTGAACCCGCTGGAGCTGTACTTCCCCGGCGATGGCGACGACCAGGGCATCGCCCGCGTCTACGGCAACACCGGCATCGCCAACCACTTCAACGACCTGATCGCCCGCGCCGTGGCGACGCACCTGCGCGAACAGCACGCCCGCCGCCCCGGCGAGCCGTTGCGGGTCCTGGAGATCGGCGCGGGCTCGGGCGCCACCACCGAGCGCGTCCTGCGCCGGCTCGACGCCCTCGGCCTGCCCGAGTCCACCGTGACCTACTACTTCACCGACGTCTCGCCCGCGTTCTTCCGCATCGCCCGCAAACGCCTCGACGGAGCCCGTACGGCGGTGCGGTACGCGGCGTTCGACCTGGAGGCGGACCCGGCCGGGCAGGGCTTCGAACCCGGCTTTTTCGACGCTGTGGTGGCCACCAACGTCGTCCATGTCACCCGTGTCGTCGCGGACTCGGTCGCCCGGATCCGCCGACTGCTCACCGACGGCGGCCTGTTCGCCCTCAACGAGCTGACCCGGGCCCTGGACTATCTGACCCTGATGTTCGGCATGGTGCCCGGCTGGAAGCCGCCCCAGGACGGACGGCTGCCCGGCTCCCCGCTGCTGGACGCGGCGGGCTGGCGGCGCGTGCTGGCCACGGGCGGCTTCGAGCCGGTGTGGGTGTTCGGCGCCGCCGACGTCGACGAGTCCGAGGCCGACCAGTGCGTGCTGGTGGGCCGGGCGGCCCCGGGCGCGTCCGGTACGGCCGTCGCGGCCGTGGAGCGCCCGACGACGACGTCACCCACCGAGCCCGCCCCCACCGCGCCCCCCGCTCCCGTCGCGGAGGACATGCCCACGACCCTGGCACGCCATCTGCGCCAGGAGTTCGCGGAGTTCCTGTCCATCCCGGCCGAGACGGTCGACGACACCACCCCTTTCGCGGAGTACGGTCTCGACTCCCTCGGGGCCATCCAGATGGTCCGCACCATGGAGGGCACGTTCGGGGCCCTGCCGAAGGTGCTGCTGTACGAGTGCCGGACGGTGGCGGAACTGGCCGCCTATCTGCTGGAGAACACGCCCGCCGCCTGTGAGGCGGTGACGGCGACCGTGTCCGCCTCCCCGGCACCCGCTCCGGGGCCCGAGCAGCAGGAGCGGCCCGCCCCGGCGGACCCCGCTCCCGATCCCGCCCCCGACGACCCGGTGGCCGTCGTCGGCATGGCCGGGATCTTTCCGGGCGCCCCCGACTGCGACACCCTGTGGCAGCGGCTGCGCGAGGGCGCCGACCTGGTCACCGAGATCCCGCCGGACCGCTTCGACTGGCGGCCCGTCTACGGCGACCCGCAGCGCGAACCCGGCAAGACCGACACCCGCTGGGGCGCCTTCATCGACGGCGTCGACGAGTTCGACGCGGAGTTCTTCGGCATCTCGCCGCTGGAGGCCGGGCTCATGGACCCCCAGCAACGGCTCCTGCTGCACTGCGCCTGGTGGGCCGTCGAGGACGCGGGACACCGCCCGGGGAGCCTGAACGGCACCGACACCGGCGTCTTCGTCGGTGCCACCTCGCACGACTACGACGAGCACCTCATCCGCATCGGCCGGGACCGCGAGGCACACGCCAGCCTCGGTGTCGGCCACTGCATCCTGTCCAACCGGATCTCCTACCAACTGGGCCTGCACGGCCCGAGCGAGACGGTGGACACCGCCTGCTCCAGCTCGCTCAGCGCGCTGCACCGGGCCGTCCGGGCCATCCAGGACGGCGAATGCGGCGCGGCCGTCGTCGGCGGCGTCCACCTCAATTTGGGCGCCCGGCTGTTCGTGGCGCTCGGCCAGCTCGGCGTCATGTCGCCGGACGGCGTGTGCCGCCCGTTCGACAGCGCGGCGAACGGCATGGTGCGCGGCGAGGGCGTGGGCGCGTTGTACCTCAAGCCGCTGTCCCGGGCGCTGGCCGACGGCGACACCGTGCACGGCGTGATCCGCGGCAGCGGAGTGGGCCACGGCGGCCGGGTGACCTCGATGACCGTGCCCAACCCGGTCGCCCAGGCCGAGCTGATCGCGGCGGTCCACCGGCGGGCCGGTGTGGACCCGCGCACCGTCACCTACATCGAGGCGCACGGCACCGCCACCCACGTCGGCGACCCGATCGAGGTCCGCGCGCTGCGCAAGGCCTACGCCGATCTCCTGGGCCGCCCCGAGAACGAACCGGTGACGCCCTGGTGCGGCCTGGGCAGCGTCAAGTCCAACGTCGGGCACCTGGAGGCCGCCGCCGGACTCATCGGCACCGTCAAGATCCTGCTCGCCATGCGCCACGGCGAACTCCCCCCGAGCATCAACTTCGACGCGCCGAACCCGCTGCTGGAGCTGGAGGGCAGCCCGTTCGAGGTGGTCGCGGAGCGCCGCCCGTGGCCCCGGCTCACCGACGACACCGGCGCGAAGATCCCGCGCCGGGCGGGCGTCACCTCACTCGGCTTCGGAGGCACCAACGCGCATGTGGTGCTGGAGGAGTTCATCCCGCCGCCGCACCCGGCGCGGGCGGACACCGGCGGTCCCCGGCTGATCGTCCTGTCGGCCCGCACCGAGCCCGCGCTGCGCGCCACGGCGGCCCGGCTCGCCGCCCGGCTGACGGCACGACGTGCGGACGGCGAGCCCGATCTGCCGCTCGACGACCTGGCGTTCACCCTGCGGGCGGGCCGGGACCCGATGCCGTGGCGGCTCGCCCTGCTGGCCGCCGACACCGGCGAACTGCTGGACCGGCTGCGCTCCTGCGCGGACGGCGCCTTCGACCGCCCCGGAGTCGTCCACGGCGAGGCGACCGGACGCCCCGCGTCCGGCCCGCCGCCCACAACGGACGATCCCGAGGCGCTGGCCCGGCACTGGGTGGCGGGCGGCGACCTGCCCGACCGGCACCCGGACGGCACAGACCCGGCACCCCGCCGTGTCTCACTGCCCGGCTACCCGTTCGAGCCCACCCGCCACTGGGCCGACGAGCCACCGGGGGCCACGGCCCCTCCTGCGCCGGACGACGACGAGGAACTGGTGCAACTGCTCAACGACCTGCGCGACGGCGCCAGGTCGGTCGAAGAGGTCGACGACATGCTCGTGTTCGGGGATGGGGGCCATCGATGAGAACCGGTCTGCAAGAGGCCAAACGAGAGATCCTGGCACGGGTGAGCCGGGGCGAACTGGACGCCCGGCAGGCCGCGGCGCTGCTCCGCCGCCTCACCGCGGAGGAGCCGACCACCGTCTGGTACGAGGCCACCTGGACGGCGCCCGCACCGATCCCGCACACCGGTCCGGCCGACGCCCGCGTCCTCGTCCTGCGCCCGGGCACCGACGCCCAGGCCCCGGACGACTCCGGCCGGTTCGTGATGCCGGCGGACGCTCCCGTCGACTGGCGGGGCGCCTGGCGTGCGGTCAGCGGTGGCCCCGGAGTCGTGCTCGACCTCCGCGAGGCGTCCGGCCCGGCCGCCCTCGACGCCGCGTTCGCGTTGCTGAGGACGGTCGTCGAGGACGATTCCCGGCAGCCGGTCGCGCTCGCCGTGCTCACGGCCGGCCCCGGGCAGAGGGTGACGGCCGACGCCCTGGGCGGGCTGTGCCAGATCGCCGCCCAGGAGGACCGCCGCCTCCACACCGTCGCCGTGCACAGCGTCGACCCCGCCGGGGACGGCAGCGGCCGTACGTCCCTCGAACTCGCCGCCGCCGAACTGAGCCTGCCCGCCCCGGGCTCCCGCCAGGTCCGCCACGGGCCCGGCGGGCGTGCCACCAGGACGCTCACCCCCATGGACCCCGCCACCAGCCTTCCGTGGCGCGACGGTGGCGTCCACCTCGTCACCGGTGGCGCGGGCGGCATCGGCGCCCACGTCGCCCTGCTCCTCGCCCGTCGGCACGCGGCGCGTCTGGTCCTGCTCGGCCGTTCCGCGCCGACGGCGCGCGTCGACCGGCTTCTTGACCGGCTGCGGGAGGCGGGCGGCGCGGCCGTGTACGTCCAGGGCGACGTCACCCGGCGCGCCGACGTGCGGCGTGCCGTGGCGCGGGCCCACGAGGAGTTCGGGCCGCTGACCGGCGTGCTGCATGCGGCGGGCGTCAACGAGGACGCGTACCTGGTCAACAAGAAGCCGGAGACGGTACGCCGGGTGCTCGCGCCGAAGATCATCGGCGCCGCCGTCCTGGACGAGGTCACCGCGGCCGAACCGCTGGAGTCGTTCGTGCTGCTCTCCTCCGTCGCCGCCTACACGGGCGGCCCCGGACAGAGCGACTACGCCGCCGCCAACCGCGCCCTCGGCGCCCTCGCCGCCACCCGCACGGAGGCCGCCGACCGGCGCGGCGCCACCGTCGCGCTCGCGCTGCCGCTGACCGAGGGCGGCGGCATGGACCTGAGCGAGCGGGACAAGCGGGCCGTCCACGACCTCCAGGGCATGACGGCGCTGTCCGCCGACGCCCTCCTGGACACCATCGGCACCGCCCTCGCGGCGGGGCGGTCCGAGGTGTACGCGGTGCACGGCGACGCGAACCGGGTCCGCGCCTATGTGGCACGGCACCTGGCCGAGCGTGCGGAGGCGAGCCCGCGGCATCCTTCGACCAGCGACGACGACTTCGAACCGGCCGTCGAGCGGTACCTTCTCGCCCTCGTCGGCGACATCCTCCGGCTGCCCGAAGGCCGGCTCCGCGCCGACCAGGAACTGTCCAGCGTCGGCGTCGACTCCGTCCTCATCAAGAAGATCCACACCGTCCTGGAGGACCGGCTCGGCCCGCTGCCCGCCACCCTCCTCTTCGAGTACCGCACCGTCGGCGAACTCGCCCACCACCTCGCCACGGAGCACACCGGCACCCTGCGCGGTCTCCTCGCCCCGGGGACCACCGCGGCACGGACCTCTGAGCCCGACCGCCCGCGAAGCACCCCGGCAGCCGCCCCCACCGACGAACCCATCGCCGTCATCGGCGTCGCCGGACGCTACCCCGGTGGCCGCGACCTCGACGCCTTCTGGCGCACCCTGCGCGACGGCGAGGACGCCATCACCGAGGTCCCGGCCGACCGCTGGGACCACTCCCGCTACTACGTCCCCGGCGAGCGCGGCGCGGGCACGGTGTACGCCAAGTGGGGCGGGTTCATCGAGGACGCCGACCGGTTCGACGCCCGCTACTTCAACATCTCGCCCCGCGACGCCGAGCGCGCCGACCCCACCGAACGGGTCTTCCTCGAAGTGGCCTGGTCGGCGCTGGAGGACGCGGGCTACTCACGGCGGCTGCTGCACGAGCGCACCCGGCGCGGCGAGCAGCACGCCGTGGGCGTGTTCGTCGGCGCCACCGCCACCTCATACAAGCTCATCGGCGCCGAGGAATGGGGCCGCGACCACCGGGTCATCGCCCTGTCGATGGACTTCTCCATCGCCAACCGGCTCTCCTATCTCCTCGACGCCCACGGCCCCAGCCTCGTCGTCGACACCGCCTGCTCGTCTTCGCTGACCGCGCTGCACCTGGCCGTGGA
Organism: Streptomyces sp.; assembly: GCF_031181555.1. Classification (GTDB taxonomy): domain Bacteria; phylum Actinomycetota; class Actinomycetes; order Streptomycetales; family Streptomycetaceae; genus Streptomyces; species Streptomyces fimbriatus. Next base: position 43,058 of record NZ_JAPSKQ010000022.1, read on the forward strand.
GTCGCTGCGGCGCGGCGAGTGCGCGATGGCGATCGCCGGGGGCGCGCACATCCAGACCCACCCCATCAAGTACGGCGTGCTCGCGGACATGCGGCTGCTGTCCACCGACGGCCGCTGCCGCGCGTTCGGCGCGGGCGGCGACGGGTTCGTGCCCAGCGAGGGCGCGGGCGCACTCATCCTCAAACCGCTGTCCGCGGCCCGCGCCGACGGCGACCACGTCCACGGCGTCATCCTGGCCACCAGCCTCAACCACGGCGGCCGCACCAACGGCTACACCGTGCCCTCACCCCGCTCCCACGCCCAGGTCATCTCGGCCGCCCTGCGCGACGCCGGGGTCACCGCCGACACCATCGGCTACATCGAGGCGCACGGCACCGGCACCGCGCTCGGCGACCCCATCGAGATCGAGGGACTGCGGCGGGCCTTCGCCGAGCACACCGACCGCGTCGGCTACTGCGCGATCGGCTCCGCCAAGTCCAACATCGGGCACGCCGAGTCGGCGGCGGGCGTCGCGGGCATCACCAAGGTGCTGCTCCAGTTCGCCCACCGGCGGCTCGCGCCCACCCTGCACGCCGACGAACCCAACCCGAAGATCGACTTCTCGACGTCGCCGTTCGTACTGCAACGCAGCCTCGCCCCCTGGGAGCGGCTGCGTCCGGACCTCCCGCGCCGCGCCGCCGTCAGCTCCTTCGGCGCGGGCGGCGCCAACGGACATGTGATCCTCGAGGAACCACCGGACACCCCACGCCCCGGCCCGACGGCCGAGCCGGACACCGAACAGCTGATCGTCCTGTCCGCGAAGACCGAGGAACGGCTGCGCGAAGTCGTGCGACGGCTGCACCGGCACCTCGAGTCCGGTCCCGCGCCCGCCCTGCGCGACCTCGCCCACACCCTGGCCACCGGCCGCGACGAGCTCGACAGCAGACTCGCCGTCACCGCCCGCACCCTGGCCGAACTCCGCACCCGGCTGGGTGAATTCCTCGCCACCGGCGCTGCCCCGGGACTGGTCACCGGGCGTGTCGAACCCGCCGCCGAGCCCCCCGCCGACCCGGCCCGCACCCGCGAACTGCTCGCCGCCCGCGACCTCGGCACGCTCGCCCAGCTGTGGACCCGGGGCGCCACCGTCGACTGGACCGGTGCCTTCGGCGGCGCCCGGCGCGTGCCGCTGCCCACGTACCCGTTCGCGGGCGACCGCCACTGGGTCGCCACCACCCCGCCCCTCGACCCCGGCGGCAACGCGCGCCCCACCCCGCCCGGACCGTTCGACCGCGCCGTACCGACCCTCGACGGCCCGGACCACGAGGCCGACTTCGCCCGGGACGACCGGATCGTGGCCGACCACGTCGTCCAGGGGCGCGCCCTGCTCGCGGGAGTGGCCCAGCTCCAGCTGGCCGCTGCCGCCGCCGAGGGACCGGAGGGCGGTGGGGTACGGGAGATCACCGACGTACGGTGGCGGACCCCCGTCGAGATCCCCGACGGCGGCACCACGGTCCGCGTCGCCCTCACCGCCGCCGCGGACGGCACGCTCGACTACACGATCGGCGTCCGGGACGGACGGCCCTGCTCCACCGGCACCCTCCACCCAGGCTCCGACCCAGCCGAACAGCCCTCCGCCCTCGATCTCGACGCGATCCGTGCCCGCTGCACCACCCGCCACGACGGCCCCGCCTTCTACACCGACCGCGCCGAGCACGGCGGCCTCGTCTACGGCCCCCTCTTCCGGCGACTCGCGGCCGTCCACAGCGGCCCCGACGGCGAGGCCCTCGGCGAGCTGACACCGCCGCCCGGCACGTCCGCGCCCGACTGGGCGGTGGACGCGGGCACCCTGGACGGCGCCCTGCACGCCCTGCACGGCGTGCTCCCCGAACCCGCCGAGGGCACCGCGCCGTTCCTCCCGGCGTCCGTGGCCCGCGTGGAGCTGACCGGGCGCCTCGGGGACGCCCGCCATGTGCACGTACGCCTGCTGGACCACGACCCCGAACGCGGTACGGCCCGCGCCGACGTGACGCTGACGGACACGGACGGCGTACCCGTGGCGGCCTTCCACGAACTGCGCGTGGCCCGTCCCGCCGTCCGGGGCGAGACCGTCACCGCCCGCGCCGAGACCGCCGCCGTCCGCCACCTGCGCACCGCCTGGGAGGTCCTCAACGCCCCCACCCCCGCGCCGGCACCGCACACCGGCCACACCCTGATCCTCACCACCGCCCGCGACTTCGGCCTCGGCCAGGCCCTGGCCGTCCGCTCGCCCCGCGCCCGCGTGCTGCGCCTCGACACCGCGGACGCGTACCGGCACGTCGGCCCCGCCGTCGAAGCCCTGGACGACGACAGCGTGCTCCACTTCCTCGGCGGGATCGACGACCGCCTCTACGGCAGCCACGATCTCGCCCACCTCGACACCGCCCTCGACCAGGGCTGCCTCGCCCTGTTCCGGCTCGCGGGACGGCTCGCCGCCCGGCGCCCCGAAGGGCTGCGGCTGTCCGTCGTCACCAGCGACAGCCAGCAGACCGACGAGGGCGTCCCGGCCCGCAACCCGTACGCCGCCGCACTGGTCGGCCTCGCCAAGTCCCTCGCCCGCGAGCTGCCGTCCGTCTCCGTGAGCTGTCTCGACCTGGACCGCCGCGCCCTGGCCCGCGGCGGCGCCGAACTGGACCGGCTCGCCGCCGCCGTACGGGCCGAGCCCGGCGACCTCCCCGTGCGGGAGGTCGCCCTGCGCGGCCGTATCCGGCTCGGCAAGACACTGCGCCCCGTCACCCTGCCCGACGTTCCCGACGCCGGGCTGCCGCTCCGGCACGGCGGCACCTATCTGCTGGTCGGCGGCGCGGGCGGTCTGGGACGGGCGGTGGCCCGGTACCTCGCCCGCGAGTACGCCGCCCGCCTCGTCCTCGTCGGCCGCCGCCCCCTCGGCGAACTGCCCGACACCCTGCTGTCCGAACTGCGCGACGCGGGCGGCGAAGCCGTCTACGAACAGGCCGACATCACCGACCGCGACGCCGTCGGCGCGCTGCTCGCCCGGGTCCGCGCCCGCTTCGGCGCCGTCAACGGCGCCGTGCACGCCGCCTTCACCCTGGCTGACGGCCTGCTGCACCGCATGGACGAGGCGACCTTCCGCGCCGCCCTGCACGCCAAGACCCACGGGACCGTCGTCCTCGCCGAGGCACTGGCGGGCGAACCGCTCGACGTCCTCGCACTGTTCTCGTCCGCCGTCTCCCACCGGGCCAACGCCGGACAGGGCAACTACAGCGCGGCCTCCACCTTCCAGGACGCCTACGCCCACCACCTGGCCGCCCGCACCCGGCTGCCCGTCAGGCTCTTCAACTGGGGCCTGTGGAGCGACAGCGGCTCCGTCGCCACCGAGGACTACCGGCGCCGGGTGGCCCGCCTCGGCGTGGCCGGGCTCACCGACGAGGAGGGCATCGAGGCGTTCCGCCGCGTGCTGGGCGCCCCGCTCACCCAGGCCACCGTCCTGAAGACCACCGGCGACCAGGCACTCGAAGGCGTCACGGACACCCCTGCCGACACCCTCGACGCCCCCGACGACGGACAGGCGGTACGGGCGGCCGTGGCGGGCGCCACCGAGGCCCGGCGCGACTCCTCCGTACCGCCCGGCTACCTCGCCCGCCTGGACGACTTCGCCCGCCGGGAGGTCCTCGCCGCCCTCCACCGGATGGGCGCCCCCCGCCCCGCCGACGCCGCCCGCACCCCGACCGCCCTCGCGGCCGACCTGGGCGTCGACCCCGGGCAACGGCGCCTCTTCGACGCCCTGCTCGACATGCTGCGCGGCCCCGGCCTCCTCCGGGACGACGACGGCCGCCTCAGCTTCCCCACCGACCCGTACCCCGCGACCGACGCGGACGACCGCACCCGGCTGACCGAGCGGCTCGTCGCCGACCACCCGCACTGCACGCCCACCGTGGAACTGATCGCCGACTGCGCGGCGGCCCTGCCCGACGTCCTCACCGGCCGCCGCCGGGGACTGGAGGTCCTCTTCCCCGGCGGTTCCCAGCACCGGATCGCCGCCCTCTACCACGACGACCCGCGCTCCCGGCACTTCAACGCGATGTGCACCGCCGCGGTCGCCCGCCGGGTGACGGAGCTGCGCCGGCGCGAACCCGGCCGCCCCCTCAGCGTCCTGGAGATCGGAGCGGGCACCGGCGGCACCACCCGCCCCCTCCTCGCCGCCCTCCAGCGGTGCGACGGAGGAGCACCCGCCTACGTCTGCACCGACATCTCACCCGCCCTCGTCCGCCAGACCGCCGAACGGCTCGGCCCCGACCACCCCGAGGCCGTCTTCCGCACCCTCGACATCGCCGCGGACCCCGCCGAGCAGGGCTTCGCCGGGGAACGGTACGACATCGTCGTCGCCGCCAACGTCCTGCACGCCACCGGCGACATCCGCGCCACCCTCCACCACGTCGCGTCCCTGATGCGCCCCGGCGCCCTGCTCGCCGTCACCGAGTCGACCGCCGTCCTGGACGCCGTCACCCTCGTCTTCGGCCTCACGGACGGCTGGTGGCTGTACGGCGACGGCGCGCTGCGACTGCCGCACTCACCGCTGTTCGCGGCCGACGACTGGGGCGCGCTCCTCGCCGAGGCCGGGCTGCGCGACGTACGGGCGCTGGCCGCCACCGAGGACGCCGACGCACACGCCGACCAGAGCCTCGTGCTCGCCGAACGCGGCACCATCCGCCCCCAGGGCGCCCACCCGGAAGCCGGTGCCGACCCGGCACCGGAGCCGGATCCCGCGCCCGCCACCGCCGTAACGGAGGCCCCGACCATGCCGGTCGACCAGGACCACGACGGCCGTACCTGGCTCGTCGACCGCCTGCGCACCCGCTTCGCCGCGAGCCTCAAGCTCGACGCGGCCGAACTGGAATCGCACATACCGCTGTTGGACTACGGCGTCGACTCGCTGGTGGTCATGGAGGCCACCGAGGCGCTGAGCAAGGACCTCGGACAGCGCGTCGTCCTCGACGAGCCGCTCACCGGCCTCACCCTCACCGAGGTGGCGGACCTGGTGCTCGCGAAGGGCGTCACCGTGCCCGCCGCCGCGCCGGTGGTACGGCAGACGGCGGACCAGCCCTGGCCGGAGCCGTCCGACGAGGCCCCCATCGCCGTCGTCGGTGTCGCCGGGCGCTACCCCGGCGCCGACGACCTGTGGACCTTCTGGGACAACCTGCGCGACGGGCGGCGCGCGATCGGCGAGATCCCGGCCGGCCGCTGGGACACCGACGCCGACGCCGACGGGCAGGGCGCCGCACCAGGCCTCCGCTGGGGCGCCTTCCTCACCGACGTCGACCGCTTCGACCCGCTGCTGTTCCGCATCTCGCCCCGCGAGGCCGCCGCCATGGACCCCCAGGAACGGCAGCTGCTCCAGACGGCCTGGACCGCGCTGGAGGACGCGGGAGCGACCAGGGCCCGCCTGGAGGCCGACGCGGTCCACGCGTCCGGGACCGGTGTCGGAGTCTTCACCGGCGCCATGCACACCCCCTACCAGGCACTGGCGGCCGACCGCCGCGCCCGGGGCGAGCGGCCCGACGCCCGCTCCGCGCACTGGTCGCTCGCCAACCGCCTCTCGCACTGCTTCGGCTTCTCCGGCCCCAGCGTCGCCGTGGACACCGCCTGCTCGTCCTCGCTCACCGCCCTCCACCTGGCCTGCGAGTCCCTGCGCCGGGGCGACTGCGGCGCCGCCGTGGTCGGTGGCGTCAACCTGATCCTGCACCCGGCCCACCACGAGGAGCTGGCGCGCGCCCGGATGCTCTCCGGCGACGGCCGCGCCCGCGCCTTCGACCGGGACGGCGACGGCATGGTGACCGGTGAGGGCGTAGGCGTCGTCGTCCTCAAACCGCTGCCCGAGGCGCTGCGCGCGGGTGACCGCGTGCACGCCCTGATCGTCGGCTCGGCCGTCAACCACACCGCGGGCGACGACACCTACACCACCCCCGACGCCGGTGCGCAGGCCGCGCTGCTCCGCCGTGCCCTGCGCCGGGCCCGCCTCGGCCCCGACGACATCCAGTACGTCGAGGCTGCCGCGACCGGCGCCCCGGTGGGCGACGCGGTCGAGGCCGAGGCCCTGCGCGAGGTCTTCACCCCCCGGGACGCCGGGCGCGGACCCGTCCGCGTCGGCTCCCTCAAGCCCGGCATCGGCCATCTGGAGGCCGCGTCCGGCATGGCCCAGCTCACCAAGGTGCTGCTCCAGTTCCGGGCCGGTCAGCTCGCCCCGACCCTCGACGTCACCACACCCGTGCCCGCGTTCTCGGCGGACGGCTCCCCGCTCGTCCTCGTCCGCCGGACCGAGCCCTGGCCCGGTGGCGACGGCCACCCGGCGGGGTACGCGGTCGTCAGCTCCTTCGGGGTGGGCGGCGCCAACGCCCAGCTGATCGTGGCGGCCCCGCCCCGGCCCGCCGAAGTCGCCCAGGACACCGGGGGACCGCGACTCGTCCCGCTCAGTGCCCGCAGGCCCGGCGAACTGGCCCGGCTGGCGGCCCGGTTGCGGGACTTCCTGCGCGGGCCGGGCGCCGACGCCGCCCTCGCCGACGTCGCCCACACCCTGCGCGTGGGGCGCGAGCCGCTACGGACGCGGGCGGCGCTGGTCGCGCGTGACCTGTCCGAACTGATCGACGGACTGGGCGCGTTGGCGGACGGCGGCCCGGCGCCCGCTCCCGACCTCGCCGCGCTGTCGCCGGCCTGGGCGGCCGCCGCCAGGCGCTGGACGGACGGCGAGGACGTGGACTGGCGGGAACTCGACGGCACCGGTCGCGTCATCTCCCTGCCGGGCTACCCGTTCGCCCGCGACCGGCACTGGCTGCCCGAGCCCGAGCCGATCACGGCCCCGGTACCCGAAGCCGCGCCCGTCGCCGCCCCGGCCACCGCCCCCACCGACGACGTGTACGACATCGTCGCCGCCGCCATCAGCGGCGTCCTCGACCTGCCCGCCGAGGAGGTCGGCCCCGAGGAGCACCTGAGCGACTTCGGCTTCGACTCCGTCACCCTCACCGAACTCGCGGCGGTGCTCAGTGACCGGCTCGGCATGGGCGTCCTCGCCCCCGAGCTGTACGCGCACACCGACGTCGCCTCGCTCGTGTCGGCCCTCGCCGCGCGGGTGCCGGTGCCGCCGGTGCCCGAACCGGTCGCAGCCGGCACCGCCCCGGCGCCGCCCGCCGGGGAACCGGCCGACGAGCCCATCGCCGTGGTCGGCATGGCGGGCCGTTTCCCGGGCTCCCCGGACCTCGACGCCTACTGGGAGCACCTGGTCGCGGGCCGGGACCTGATCGATGACGTGCCGGAGGACCGCTTCGACTGGCGGGACATCCACGGCGACCCGGGTCAGGACCCGCACCGGGTGCCGTCCCGCTGGGGCGGGTTCCTGGACGGCGTGGACCGCTTCGACGCGGACTTCTTCCGGATCTCCCCGCGCGAGGCCCGCACGATGGACCCGCAGCACCGGCTGTTCCTCCAGACGGTCTGGCACGCCATCGAGGACGCGGGACACGACCCGGCCTCCCTCGAAGGCAGCCGCACCGGCGTGTTCGTCGGCGTCGGCTCCTCCGAGTACGCGCAGCTGCTGATCGGCCGCGGCGTCGAGATCGACGGGCAGGCCGCCACCGGCAACGCGCACAGCGTCCTCGCCAACCGGGTCTCCTTCCTGCTCGGCCTGCACGGCCCCAGCGAGCCCGTCGACACCGCGTGCTCCAGCTCGCTGACCGCCGTGCACCGGGCCGTGCAGGCCATCCGCGCGGGGGAGTGCGAGGCCGCCGTGGCGGGCGGGGTGAACGTCATCCTGTCCCCGACCGGCTATCTCGCCTTCGGCAAGTCCGGGATGCTCTCGCCCGACGGCCGCTGCAAGACCTTCGACCACCGTGCCGACGGCTACGTACGCGGCGAGGGCGTCGCCGCCCTGCTCCTCAAGCCGCTCGGCCGCGCCCTCGCCGACGGCGACCACGTCCACGCCCTCATCCGGGGCACCGCCGTCAACCACGGCGGCCGCGCCAACTCCCTGACCGCACCCAACCCGCAGGCGCAGACCGATGTCATCGTGCGCGCCCACCGCGCCGCCGGAGTCACCGCCGACACCGTCACCTACGTCGAGGCCCACGGCACCGGCACCGCCCTGGGCGACCCGATCGAAGTGAACGGCCTCGTCGACGCCTTCCACGAGCTGGGCGGCGACGGCCGCACCGGCTACTGCGCCCTCGGCAGCGTGAAGACCAACGTGGGGCACCTGGAGACCGCGGCCGGGATCGCGGGCCTGATCAAGGTGATCAAGGCGCTCCAGCACCGCACCCTGCCGCCGTCGCTGCACCTGGAACGCGTCAACCCGCTCATCGACCTCACCACCACCCCGTTCCACCTCCTCGACGAGGCCCGGCCGTGGCACCGCCCGACCGGCCGGGACGGCGGTGCGGTGCCGCGCCGGGCCGGGGTGAGTTCCTTCGGCTTCGGCGGCGTCAACGCCCATGTCGTCGTGGAGGAGTTCGAGCCCGCCGAGCCCGACCGGCCCGGCCCCGAAACGGCGGGCCCCCAGCTGTTCGTGCTGAGCGCCCTCACCGAGGAGCGGCTGCGCCGGTACGCGGAACTCCTGGCCGAGGGCCTGGAGCGAGGCGCGTACCGTCCCGCCGACGTGGCGCACACCCTGCGCGTGGGGCGACCCGCCCTCACCGAACGACTGGCGGTGATCGCGGACACCCTGCCCGAGCTGGCGGCCCGGCTGCGCGCCTGGGCCGCGGGCTCCGGGCCGCGCGAACCGGAAGGCGTCGGCCCGCTGCGGGAGCTGGCCATCCGATGGGTCCGGAACAAGGAGACCGACTGGTCCCGGCTCGAGGGCCCGGCCGGACGGCGGGTGCCGCTGCCGGCGTACCCGTTCGCCGAGGACCGGTACTGGCTGCCCGAGGCCGCGCCACAGCGGGACACTCCCACCGCACCCGAGACCCCGCAGGCGCAGGAGCCCGCCCCGCCGGATCCCGCACCCGTCGACGACACCTCCGAACTGGCCGTGCACGTCAGGGAGCTGGTGGCGCAGGGGGTGGGGCTGGCACCGGAGGAGATCGACCCCGCCAAGGACTTCGCGGCGTACGGGATCGACTCGATCGTCGCGCTGCGGATCATGCAGCGGGTCCAGGCGCGGTTCGGCGAGGAGATCCCGATGGCGGCGATCTTCGAACAGTCCACGCTGGAGCGCCTGGTGGCCCACATCGCCACCCTGAGCCCGCGGCCCACGGCCCCCGAACCGGCCGCCTCCGCCGCCCCGGAACCGGTCAGCGCCACGGCCGCCGAGCGTCCGACAGCCCGTGTCGCCCCCTTCGTCCCGGACGGCACCGGCGTCCCCGTGCACTGCCTGCCCGGTGACACCGGCGAACTCAGCTGGCTGACCCATGTGCAGACGGTCCTCGCCGACGACGGCCCCGTCCTCGGCGTCGAACCGCCCGGCTTCCGCACCGGCCTGACCCCGCTGTCCTCGGTCACCGAACTGGCGGACGCCGCCACGGCCGCGGTCCTCGCCGATCGGCCCGAGGGCCCCTACCGGCTGGCGGGCCAGGGCTGCGGCGCGGTCGTCGCCTTCGAGACGGCCCGCAGGCTCCTCGCACAGGGACACCGGGTGGACGAACTCCTCCTCGTCGGCGCCCCCGAGCCCGGCGAGCCCGTCCCCTCCGGCCTCGACGCGCTGACCGGCGCGTTCGGCACGGTCTGGGGCGCGTACCGGTGGCTCGGCGGGGACGTCCCGGACGGCGCGGGAGACGGCGGTCACGCCGAGGCGGCCCGGGTGCTCACCACCCACGCCAGCCCGCCGATGGGCGAGGCGATGCTCACCGACTGGCTCCGCGAGGCCCACGCCCACCGCATCGCGCTGCACACCGCCCTGGCGTCGTACACGCCCCGGCCGCTGTCCGGACCGGCCCGCGTCACCGTCGTACGGGCGCTGCTGGACGGCCGGCCCACGACCGGTGACTGGGCGCGCTGGCTGGACGTGCCGCCGCGCACCGTCGACCTGCCGAGCCGCCCCGACTACCTGGTCTCCGCCGGTGCGGCCGTCGACCTGCGCAGGCTGCGGCGGCCGGCGCCCGAAGCGGCCCGCGAGGAGCGGAAGTTCATCACCGGCATCAACCGGGCCGGGCACCGGCAGCGGTCGTACTGGATGCACCACATGTACGGCGACGTCAGCTACGGCCTGTACCTGTCGCGCTACCTCGGCGCGGAGTACCCGCTGCTCGGGGTCGAGCAGATCGACCTCGACGCCCGGCTGCACCGTTTCGACACCTTCCAGGAGATGTGCGCCGCGTACACGGCCGCGATCCGCGCCGACCACCCCGGCGGCCCCTTCACCCTGGCCGGTTCGTCGTTCGGCGGGGTCGTCGCCTTCGAGGTCGCCCGCCAGCTGATGCACCACGGCGAACGCGTCCACTCCCTCGTCATCGCCGACGGGATCATGCCGACGACGCCCGCCTGGGCGGGTGTCGACTGGTCCTCGCTCACCGACGACGAGTCGGAGAGCCTGCCGCTGATGATGCTCGGCAACGCCTACTGCCACCGGTGGAACATCACCGAACTGGTCAGCCTGGAGTCGCTGCTCGGCAAGGACATCGACGAACAACTGCGGCTGATCGCCCGGCACGTCGTCGACAAGGCGGCGGCGAAACTCGCCCACGACAACGTCCTGACGCTGCTGCGGCGCACCAATGACGCCTTCAACCAGAACGTCAGGCTGCTCACCGAGTACGTGCCGCAGCCGCTGCCGGAACCCGTCGACGTCACCTTCTTCCACGCCACCCAGGGCTTCGTCGGCGCCCGGAACCCGGCCGGGCTGCCCGCGATGCGGCGCCTGGACGGCGACCGCACCAACGGCTTCGGCCGGTTCGTCGGCAAGCCGCTGCGCGTGCACGACGTGGACGCCGACCACTTCACCATCGTCCACGACGCGGGGCTGCGGACCATGGCCCGGCTGATGACCCCGGCACTGGGCGGACCCCCCGCACCCGAGGCCGGTGACCTGATCCAGTGAACGACCGGGAGGGCACCATGGAATTCAGCGTCTACTTCTTCGCGGCCAACGACGACAGGCCGTTCAGCGACCGCTACCGCTTCATCCTCGACGTCGCCCGGGCCATCGACCTGCTCGGCTTCAAGGCGATCTGGACGCCGGAACGGCACTTCCAGGAGTTCGGCGGCAGCTTCCCCAACCCGTCCGTCCTCAGCGCCGCCCTCGCCGTCGCCACCGAACGGCTCGAACTGCGCGCGGGCAGTATCGTCCTGCCGCACCACCATCCGGTGCGGGTCGCCGAGGAGTGGGCGCTGGTCGACCAGCTCTCCGGCGGCCGCACCGCGCTGTGCGTGGCCACCGGCTGGCACAGCGGCGACTTCGTCTTCTACCCCGACAACTTCGAACGGCGCCGCGAGGTCGCCTTCGGCACCATCCCCGTACTGCGCAGGCTGTGGGCGGGGGAGACCGTCGAGTTTCCCGGCCCCGGCGGGCGGATGCTGCCGGTGCGCACCTATCCGCGCCCGTACCGCGCCGAACTGCCCCTGTGGATCGTGCACTCCTCCAACCCGGCGACCTGGGTCACCGCCGGTGAACTCGGCACCAACGTCCTCGCCCTGGTGGACAGCTGGGAGCGCCTCGAAGGCAACATCGCCGCCTACCGAAAGGCCCGTGCGGAGGCGGGCCACGACCCCCGCACCGGCATCGTGACCGTCGGCATGCACACCTACGTCGGCGACGACGAGGAGAAGGTGCGCGCCCTGGTCGCCGATCCCGTACGCCGCTACATCGACACCTTCCTCACCCAGAAGAGCAACGACGCCACCGCGAACGCCATGACCCCGGCCGAGAAGGAGGAACTGGCCAAGGTGGTCGCCGAGGACTTCTACGAACGCCGCTCCCTGCTCGGCACCGAGGAGAAGTGCGCGGCCGTGGTCCGCCGGGCGAGGGACACCGGCGTCGACGAGATCGCCTGCATGGTCGACTTCGGCCTCCCCTTCGCCACCGTGCTCGACGCCCTGCCCCGCCTCGACGCCCTGCGCGCCCGGTTCGCCGAACCCGCGCCCGCCCCGGCCACCACGCACCCGCGCACCGCGCCGCCCGCGGGCCGGGTGCCCAGCGCGGCCCGCGCTGCGGCCTCCGCCGGAGCCACCGACTCACCGATGGCCTGGTACTACGACCGTTGACCCGCGTCGCGGCCCGGTCGTCGACGGCCGGATACGCGGACAGGGCGGGGGCGCACCGGATCGTCCGGTGCGCCCCCGCCGGGTACGGGCCGCGGTCAGCCGCGTCAGCTGTTGATGTCGCGCCGGTTGAGCCGGTTCAGGCCCACGGCCAGGCACGCGGCGGACAGCAGCACCAGGACGCCGTAGTCGCCCCACTGGAAGCCGTTCCGCAGCGGCTCGCCGCCGATGTAGTAGTGGAAGGGCGACAGGTAGGCGAGCCACTCCGCGTCGATCGGCTCGGCGAG
>NZ_JAPSKQ010000164.1 GCF_031181555.1 Streptomyces sp.
GCGGGATCAAGGACCCGCGGCTCGGCTCGCACGTCACCATCACGGACACCCGGGTCACGGGTGACCTGCGGGAGGCGACCGTCTTCTACACCGTGTACGGGGACGACGAGGAGCGCAAGGCCGCGGCGGCCGGTCTGGAGAGCGCCAAGGGCATCCTGCGCTCCGAGGTGGGCCGGGCGGCGGGCGTGAAGTTCACGCCGACCCTGACCTTCGTCATGGACGCGCTGCCGGACACCGCGCGCACCATCGAGGACCTCCTCGACAAGGCGCGCCAGTCCGACGCGAAGGTGCGCGAGGCGTCCGCGGGCGCCGCGTACGCCGGTGACGCCGACCCGTACCGCAAGCCGGGCGACGACGAGACGGACGACACCGCCGAATGACCCAGAAGCACACCACGCCCGACGGCCTCGTCATCGTCGACAAGCCGTCGGGCTTCACTTCGCACGACGTGGTCGCCAAGATGCGCGGCATCGCGCGCACCCGGCGCGTCGGCCACGCCGGCACCCTCGACCCGATGGCGACGGGCGTCCTCGTCCTCGGCGTGGAGAGGGCGACCAAGCTCCTCGGTCACCTGGCGCTGACCGAGAAGGAGTACCTGGGCACCATCCGGCTCGGGCAGAGCACGATCACCGACGACGCCGAGGGGGAGCTCAGCTCCTCCACCGACGCCTCCCGGGTCACCCGCGAGGAGATCGACGCCGGCATCGCCAGGCTGACCGGCGACATCATGCAGGTGCCGTCCAGGGTCAGCGCCATCAAGATCAACGGTGTGCGCTCCTACAAGCGCGCCCGGGAGGGCGAGGAGTTCGACATCCCGGCGCGACCGGTCACCGTCTCCTCGTTCTCCGTGTACGACGTGCGGGAGGCCGTCGCCGACGACGGCACCGCCGTGCTCGACCTGGTGGTCTCCGTCGTCTGCTCCTCCGGTACGTACATCCGCGCCCTCGCCCGGGACCTGGGTGCCGACCTCGGCGTGGGCGGACACCTCACCGCGCTGCGCCGCACCCGGGTCGGCCCGTACAAGCTGGACACGGCCCGCACGCTCGACCAGCTCCAGCAGGAGCTGACCGTGATGCCGATCGCCGAGGCCGCCGCCGCCGCGTTCCCGCGCTGGGACATCGACGCCCGGCGGGCCCGGCTGCTCGGCAACGGCGTGCGGCTGGAGATGCCGGACGAGTACGCGGGCTCCGGTCCCGTGGCCGTCTTCGGCCCCGACGGCCGGTTCCTCGCCCTCGTCGAGCAGCAGAAGGGCAAGGCCAAGAGCCTGGCCGTCTTCGGCTGACCGGCCCCACCGGTCCACCCGTGGAGCGGCGTCACGGGGATGGACATGCCGCCGCTCCACGGTCCCCCTCGGTTCCCCCACCCCTAGGGTGTATCCATCCGCCCCCGTCTGTTCACCCGTAAGTGCAGGCGCTCGGAGTGAACCGGGGGAGCGGAAGGGGGCGCGTTCGCCGAGCGAGCTGCCCCGCTGATCATTCCGGCCCTACTGTCGAACGCAAGGGCACGGATGTACGGCGGAGGACTCGACGATGACGTCGCGGAACCGGTCCCGTCACGAGCGGGACACCCCAGACGACCCCTCGGACCTCTGCGGCTGTCCGGACCCCTCGGGCTGTCCGGACTTCCCGGGGGGCCCGGCATGCCCGGGGCGCCTCCACGCGACCGTGGAGGACCACCCCGCCGATGTCCTGGTCCGCATCCAGGACCTCGCCGGCCGCCCGCGCGGCACCGGCTTCGTGGCCGACCACCACGGCACGGTGATCACCAGCCACGAGGCCGTCGACGGCCTCCCCCGCCTCGTGCTGCACGCACCGGGAGACCGCCACTGCGTCGTGACCGCCGACGCGGTGACCCCGCTGCCCGCGCTCGACCTGGCCCTCGTCCGCAGCGAGGGGCTCGGCGTCGCACCGCTGCCGGTCACCGCGCGGGAGAGCGTCGAGACCGGCACCTACGTGCGGATCGCCGCCGGATGCTGGCGCGAGGCGCGGGTGCTGGGCACGAGCGCCGTCACCTACACCGCCACCGACCGCTTCCACCCCCTCGGTGACGCCCTCGAGCTGGCGATCGGCACCGCGGGCCGCGACGCGCTGCGCCTCGGCGGCGGAGCCGCCGGCGGCCCCGTGCTCGACGCCACCACCGGAGCCGTCCTCGGCGTCCTCGGCACCGCGCTCCGGTCGCCCGGCCGCGACTCGGGCTTCGCCGTGCCCCTGCCTCCCCGGGCCCCCGGCGCCGCTCGGACGGGCGGCACCACCGGTGTCGAGGACCCGCTCGCCGAGCTGCTCGCCGAGAACGCGGCGACGGTCCCGGCCTACGGCGCCGACCTCAACATCGCCGGCGTACTGGAGCTCACGGCCACCTCGGTGCGGCAGGACGGACCGGTGCCCGGCCCCGCCGCGGGACCCGGCGTGCGCGCGGCCGTGGAACCGGTCGAACGGGCCGCCGTCACCGCGGAGTTCGCCGCGTTCGAGCGGGGAGACGCCGCCGTGCTGGGCCTCGTCGGACCGCCCGGCAGCGGACGTACGACGCAACTCGCGGCGCTCGCCGCCCGCAGCCACCGCGCCGGACGGCCCGCGCTGTGGCTGCGCGGCGCCGATCTGCGCGGCGACGACGGCTCGGTCGCGGACGCCGCCCGCAGGGCGCTGGACCGGGCCGCCCGCGTCGTGGCCGCCTCCCGCAGGCCCTTCCCGGCCGTCCCGGACGACCTCGGCGACACCGGCCCGGAACGCCTGGCCCGGCTCGCCCGCACGGCCGGCCGCCCCCTGCTGCTGCTCCTCGACGGCCCCGAGGAGATGCCGTCCGACCTGGCCCACCGCCTCGCCGAGTGGACCGACGGGACGGCGCGGTGGCTGCGGGCGACGGGGGCACGGCTGGTGGTGGCGTGCCGCGCGGAGTACTGGGAGGAGGCGGGAGCGAGGTTCCCGGCGGACCGGCTGCACGCCGCCGACCCCTGCCCCGACGGGCTTCCCCCGTGCGTGGGCCTGGGCGACCTCACCCCCGAGGAGGCCCGTCAGGCGCGTGCCCGCTACGGCATCCCCGAGGGCGTCCTGGCCGACGCCCGGCACCCGCTGACGCTCCGGATGCTCGCGGAGGTCCGGGCCGCCCTCGCCGATGCCGCCGACGTCCCCGACGTGCCCGTGGACCGCGACACCGTGTTCTCGGCCCACCTGGACCTGATGTGCCTGCGGATCGCCGTCCGCCTCGCCGCCGGGGACGGACTGCGCGGCACCGCCGTACGCCGGCTGGCCGCCAAGGTCTCCGGGCAGGTGCACGAGGCCGCCCGGCGCAGCCTCGGTGCCGGGCGGGGAGAGCTGGACCGGGAGGCGTTCGAGGCGGTGTTCCCGCCGGGGCCCGCCCCGGACCGGCTCGGCGGCGGCACCGGCTGGGCCGCGGCCGTGCTCGCCGAGGGCCTCCTCGTCCCGGCCGGGACCGGCTACCGGTTCGCGGACGAGGAATTCGCCGACTGGATCCACGGCATCCACCTCGACCTCGACGAGGCCCTGCGCGCCCTGGTCCACCCCCGCCGCACCCCGCCGGACCCCGGCTGCGACCCCGCC
Source organism: Streptomyces sp. (assembly GCF_031181555.1). Taxonomy (GTDB): domain Bacteria; phylum Actinomycetota; class Actinomycetes; order Streptomycetales; family Streptomycetaceae; genus Streptomyces; species Streptomyces fimbriatus. Next base: position 3,555 of record NZ_JAPSKQ010000164.1, read on the forward strand.
CCCGTACCGCACCACCGCATCGGCCCCGTCGTCCAGGCCCTGCTGCTCCTCGCCCGCCAGCACGGCACCGGCCACCTCGCCGCGCGGCTGGCGGACCTCGTGCACGCCCTGGACGCCGGCCCCGGCTCCTGGTGGGCCGCCCGGCTGCTCACCGAGAGCCTGGCGCGCGTGCCCGACGCGACGCCGTACACGGGCGTGCTGCGGATGCTGGCCGACCGGATCGTGGCGTGGCGCGAGCAGCGGCGGACGGTGCCCCGGGAGCTGGGACCCGCCTTCTGGACGGGCCTCCCGCTGCCCCTGGAAGCGCGGTGCGCGCTGCTGCGCCGGCTCGTCCACGCCGACGGCCCGCCGTGCGAGAGCGGACCCCGTTTCCTCGCCGCCGCCGGCCGTCTGCTCGCCGCCGACCCCGCTGCCGTGCCGTCGTACCTCGTCCGCTGGTTCGAGGACGAGCGACCGCTGCCCGCCACTCCGCACGCCACCGTGGCCACGGCGGCGCAGGCGCTGCTGCACACCCACCGGCGGGCGGCCCCGGACGCGCTGACGGAGGCGCTCGCCGACAGCGCGCACCGGCGGGCCGACCAACTGCTCACCGTGCTGGCCGAGGAGGAGCCCTCGGCGGTGTGCCGGGCCGTCGACCGGTGGGCGCGGGACGAGCGGCCCGCGCGCCGGGCCGCGGCGCTGACGTACGGGCTGCGCGTCGCGCCGTACGCCCGCGGCGCCGAGGACCGCACCCTGCTGCGCCACGCGGCGCTCGCCCTGCTGGCCCGCACCGCCGACCGCGGCCTGCACGGTGGCGCGCTCGCCCTCCTCGTCCGCGACCCCGGCAGCAGGGACCGGCACCTCGCGCGGGCCCTGGAACACTTCGCGGCCGGTGACCCCCACCTCCCGCCGAGCGCGCTGACCGGCGCCCTCGGAAGCCACCCGGAACCCGTGCTCGACGCCTTCCGGGCGCGGCTGGGACGGGCGGCGGACGCGGGCGAGGCGTTCCGCGCCCTCGCCGACGCCACCACCCCCGGGCTGGCCCGGCCGGTCGCCGCACTCGTGCGGGAGGCGGTGGAACGGCGGCCGGAGCTCGCGGGACACGTGGCCGCGTACGCCGACCGGCGCCTGGACCGGGACACGGCACCGGCCGCCCGTGCCGTGCTCCGCCCCCTGCTCACCGGCCTGCTGGGCGGCGGCCCGGAGGCGCTGCGGGCGGCCCTCGCCGGAGTCCTCGCCGCCCCCGGGACACCGGCCTCCCGCCCCCTGCGCCGCGAACTGCTGGACGCCCTGCTCGCCCGCGAGTCCGACCCCGGCGTCCTGGACGCGGTGCTGCGGGCCGCCGCCCGGAACACCGGCCCCGAACTGCGCGTCCTCGTCCACCGCACCGGTCTGCTCCTCGTCCGCACCCCGGAGGGAGCCGCCCGCTTCGACCGTGCCCTGGCCGACCTGGCCCGCCACCTCCCGGGCTTCGCCGCCGCCGTGGCCGGCTGGCTGGCGGACGCCCCGCGGGAATGGGCCGCGGTCGTGGGGCCCAGCACCCGCCGGACGATCGAGAACCTGGCGGGCGCGGGCGTCCCCGCCTGAGCCCGCACGCGCGTGCACCCGCCCGCACCGCGCGTGCACCCGGTCACAGCCCCCGTACCGATGCGGGCCACGAGCATGCGGCATGGCACCCTTAGACCTGCGCAGGAGAAGTCCAGTTAGGTCCACGGACTCGGGTACGACGAGGTTTCGACAAGGAGCAGGCACAGTGCAGCGCTGGCGTGGCTTGGAGGACATCCCCCAGGACTGGGGGCGCAGCGTCGTCACCATCGGCTCCTACGACGGAGTCCACCGCGGGCACCAGCTCATCATCCGGCATGCCGTGAACCGCGCCCGCGACCTGGGCGTCCCCGCGGTCGTCGTCACCTTCGACCCGCACCCCAGCGAGGTCGTCCGCCCCGGCAGCCACCCCCCGCTGCTCGCCCCGCACCACCGGCGCGCCGAACTCGTGGCCGAGCTGGGGGTGGACGCGGTCCTGGTCCTTCCCTTCACCACCGAGTTCTCCAAGCTGTCCGCGGCCGACTTCGTGGTCAAGGTCCTGGTCGACAAGCTGCGCGCCAAGGCGGTCGTCGAGGGCCCCAACTTCCGCTTCGGCCACAAGGCGGCGGGCACCGTGGACTTCCTCGCCGAGCAGGGCCGGATCTACGACTTCGAGGTCGAGGTCGTCGACCTGTACGTGAGCGGCGAGGCGGGCGGCGGCGAGCCGTTCTCCTCGACGCTCACCCGCCGCCTGGTCGCCGAGGGCGACGTCGAGGGCGCCGCCGAGATCCTCGGCCGTCCGCACCGCGTCGAGGGCGTGGTCGTCCGCGGCGCCCAGCGCGGCCGCGAAATGGGCTTCCCCACCGCCAACGTCGAGACGCTCCCGCACACCGCGATCCCCGCCGACGGCGTCTACGCCGGCTGGCTGCACGCCCAGGGCGAGGCCATGCCGGCCGCCATCTCCGTCGGCACCAACCCCCAGTTCGACGGCACCGAGCGCACGGTCGAGGCCTACGCCATCGACCGCGTCGGCCTCGACCTGTACGGCCTCCACGTCGCCGTCGACTTCCTGGCCTTCGTCCGCGGCCAGGCGAAGTTCGACACGCTCCAGGCGCTGCTGGAGCAGATGGCGCGGGACGTCGAGCGCTGCAGGGAACTGGTGGCCGCGGCCGAGCGGCCGTAGCCGGTCAGCCCTTCCGCGCGTGCGCCCAGTGGCACGCGACCTGGGCCGTGCCGCTCCCGTCGGGGACCCCCGGGTCCCGGCCCCGGCACGCGTCCGCCACGCCCGCGGCGTCCGCCCCGCCACCCGCCAGGACCTGACAGCGGACGTGGAAGCGGCAGCCCGGCGGGACGCGGGAGGGGTCCGGGGGCTCGCCGGTGAGGACCACCCGCTCCCCCGGGGACTCCGGGAGGACCGACAGCAGGGCCGTGGTGTACGGGTGCCGGGGCGCGGTCAGGATCTGCTCCACCGCCCCGGTCTCCACGATCCGGCCCAGGTACATCACCGCCACCCGGTCGGCGATGTTCCAGGCGAGCCCGAGGTCGTGCGTGACCACCAGCGCGGACAGGCCGAGTTCGGCACGCAGCCGCAGCAGCAGGGACAGGATCTCCCCGCGCACCGAGGCGTCCAGCGAGGCCACCGGCTCGTCGGCGACGAGGAGTTCGGGCTCCAGCACCAGCGCGCCCGCGATCACCACGCGCTGGCGCTGCCCGCCGGACAGCTCGTGCGGATAGCGCAGGAAGAAGCGCTCCGGCGGCCGCAGCCCGGCCCGGGCCAGCGCCCCGGCGACCGCGGCCCGTTCGTCACCGCCGTGACCGTGGATGCGCAGCCCCTCGGCCACCGCGTCGTACACCGTGTGCCGCGGATTGAGCGAGCCGCTCGGATCCTGCAGGACCAGCTGCACACGCCGGCGGTACGCCTTCAGGGAGCGGCCGGAGTACTCCAGCGGCCGTCCGTCGAAGGTGACACGCCCCGCGGTCGGTTCGACCAGGCCCAGCAGGGCGCGGGCCAGCGTCGTCTTTCCGCAGCCCGACTCACCGACCAGGGCGACGATCTCGCCGGGGCGGATGTCCAGGTCGACGCCGTCCACGGCGCGGGCGCTCGGGGCGCCGTGCCGGCCGGGGAAGGCGACGTGGAGTCCCCGGGCGCTCAGGAGGGGGGCGCCGGTGGCCTCGGGGGCGGCGGGGGAGGGGGTCATGGGGTGGTGCGCCTCGCTTCCTCCGGGGAGTCCGGTTCGCCGTGCGGGGCCGCCGTGCCCGCTGCTGCCCGCGCTTCCCGCTCGTCGTCCGCGACCCGCACGCACGCCGCCCGCCGCTGCGGCCCGGCCGCGCGCAGGGGCTGGTCGTCCGTCGCGCAGGAGTCCCGTGCCACCGGGCAGCGCGGATGGAAGGCGCAGCCGGACGGCAGCGCCGACGGGTCCGGCGGGTCGCCCGGCAGACCCCGGGGCGCGAACCGCGAGGCCGGGTCCCCGATCCGCGGGAACGCGGCGGACAGCGCCTCGGCGTACGGGTGGCGGGCGGCCTCGTACACCTGCCGCGCCGGCCCCTCCTCGACCACCCGGCCCGCGTACATCACCGCGAGCCGGTCGCAGGTGCCGGCGAGCACCGCCAGATCGTGGCTGATCATGATCAGGCCCACGTCCTGGTCCGCCACCAGCCGCTCGATCAGCCGCAGGATCTGTGCCTGGATCATCACGTCGAGCGCGGTCGTCGGCTCGTCGGCGATGATCAGCCGGGGATCGCAGGCCAGCGCCATGGCGATCATGACGCGCTGGCGCTGCCCGCCGGACAGCTCGTGCGGATAGGCGCTCGCGCGGGCGGCCGGAAGACCGACGTGCTCCAGCAGTTCACCGGTCCTCTTCCGCGCCCCGGCGGGTGTCGCCCTCCGGTGCAGCAGGATCGGCTCGGCGATCTGGTCGCCGACGCGCCGCACGGGGTTGAGGGAGTGCATCGCTCCCTGGAACACGATCGACGCCCCGGCCCAGCGCACCGCCCGTACCCGGCCCCACTTCATGGCCAGGACGTCCTCGCCGTCCAGCAGGATCTCCCCGCCGGTCCGCGTCCCGGCGGGCAGCAGCCGCAGCAGCGCCAGCGCCAGCGTGGACTTGCCGCACCCCGACTCCCCGGCGATGCCGAGCTTGCGGCCCGCGTCCAGACGCAGATCCACACCGCGCACGGCCTGCGCGCCGCCCGCGTACGTCACCGTCAGGCCCCTGACGTCCAGCAGACTCAACGGGACACCCCCAGCCTGGGATTGAGGACGGACTCCACGGTCCGCCCGCACAGGGTGAAGGCCAGCGCCACCACCGCGATGGCGATGCCCGGCGGCACCAGGTACCCCCAGTGACCGGCACTGACCGCGCCCGCCTCCCGCGCGTCCTGCAGCAGGCCGCCCCACGACACCACCGTCGGATCACCGAGCCCCAGGAAGGCCAGCGTCGCCTCCGCCAGGATCGCCGAGGAGATGATCAGGGTCGTCTGCGCCAGCACCAGCGGCATCACGTTGGGCAGCACGTGCCGGGTCATGACGTGCCAGTGCCCGCCGCCGAGCGCCCGGGCGCGTTCGATGTACGGCCGGGTCTCCACGGCCAGGGTCTGCGCCCGCACCAGCCGGGCCGTCGTCGGCCAGGTCGTCACCCCGATCGCCACGACGACGGTGAGCAGCGAACGGGACATCACCGTGGCCAGCGCGATCGCCAGCACCAGCGTCGGCATCACCAGGAACCAGTCGGTGATCCGCATCATCACCGTCGCGTACCAGCCCCGGAAGTGACCCGCCGTCACCCCGATCAACGTGCCGATCGCCACCGACAGCACGGCGGCGAGCAACCCCACCAGCAGCGACACCCGAGCGCCCCGGATCACCAGGGCGAGCAGGTTCCGCCCGAACCGGTCCGTGCCGAAGGGGAACTCGGCGCTGGGGCTCTCCAGCGGGGCGCCCGGCGCGTCGGTCACGTCAGCCGCGTCGGAGCCGGTCAGCAGCGGCGCGGCCAGCGCCGGCAGCGCGAACAGCGTGAGCACGGCCAGGCCGAAGACCCCGGCCCGGTGGGTGCGGTACGTCCGCCAGAAGCGCGCGGCGGAGGCCCGTCGCCGCTGCCACGCGAGCGCCCGCGGACGCACGGACGGCGGCTTCCCGGCCGCGGCGGTGTCGTCACCGGCCGTCTTCCGGACTCCGGTGTTCTCTGTCGTCATCGGCCCACCCGGGGGTCGAACAGCGGATACAGCAGATCGGCGAGCGTGTTCATCAGGATCACCGCGGCGGCGAACACGAGGAACAGCCCCTGCACCAGCGGCAGATCGGGCACGCTCAGCGCCTGGTAGAACAGTCCGCCGAGCCCCGGCCACGAGAAGACCGTCTCCACGAGGATCACCCCGGCCACCGTCCGTCCGAGATTGATGAAGATCAGCGTCACGGTCGGCAGCAGCGCGTTGGGCACGGCGTGCCGGCGCCGGACCAGGTCGTCGCGCAGCCCCTTGGCCCGCGCGGTCGTCAGGTAGTCGCTGCCCATCTCGTCCAGCAGCGCCGACCGCGTCACCAGCAGTGTCTGCCCGTACTCCACGGCCACCAGCGTGACCACGGGCAGCACCAGGTGGTGCGCCACGTCCAGCACGTACGCGAGGCCCTCCTCACCGCCCGACTCCATGCCCCCGGTCGGGAACAGCCCGGGGAGCGGGCCGATGCCGACCGAGAGCGTGATGATCAGCAGCAGCCCGAGCCAGAAGGAGGGGAGGGAGTACAGCGTCAGCGCCAGCCCTGTGCCGAGCCGGTCCCCGAGCCGCCCGTGCCGCCACGCCGCCCGGGTGCCCAGGAGAATCCCGAGCGCCGTGTAGAGCACGAAAGCGGTGCCGGTGAGCAGCAGCGTGTTCGGCAACGCCTCGGTGATCTTGTCGATCACGGGGGCACTGAACTGGTACGACGTCCCCAGATCGCCGGTGAGCGCCTTGCCGCAGTAGTCGGTGAACTGCCGCCAGAGCGGCAGGTCCAAGCCGAACTCGCGCCGGTAGGCGGCGAGTTGCTCGGCCGACACCTGACGGCCCCCGGTCATGAACTTCACCGGGTCGCCGGGGATCAGCCGGAACAGGAAGAAACCGGTGACGAGGACGGCCAGCAGGGACACGGCCGCGCCGGCCACCTTGCCCGCCACGTACCGCGGATACGCGGTGGCGGTACGGACCCGTGGTCCGCGGGCCGCCGGTCCGTCCTTCGCCGGACCGGCGGCCCCGGTCCCCTCCACGGGCGCGGATGCTGCGTCAGCGGTCATGAGTACCCGTTCGCCCGTCCTACTCGCGGTCCTCGGCCGTGGCCCGCCGCCGCATCGCCACGAACGCCCCCAGCCCCGCGAGGACGACCGCACCCCCGACGATCCCGGCGACCACCCCCGTCGACGACGGGCCGCCGCCCGTGTCACCGGAGTCCGCAGGGACCGCGGACCACCAGCTCCAGTAGCCGTCCTGGCCGTAGATGTTGCCCGCCTTCGCCGGCATGGTGGTGATCGACTCGATCTGGTCCGTGCGGTACGCCTCGACCGCGTTCGGATACGCCATGACGTTCATGTACCCGAGGTCGTACAGCCGCGACTGCAGCTGCTTGACGATGCCGGCCCGCTTCTCGGGGTCGTATTCGGCGAGCTGCCGCGCGTACAGCTCGTCGTACTTCTCGTCGCAGATGAAGTTGTCGGTCGCGCCGGTGTCCTTCGGGGTCGCCGGGAGCGCCGCGCAGGTGTGGATGGACAGGACGAAGTCGGGGTCGGGGTTGACCGACCAGCCGTCGAAGGCGAGGTCGTACTCGCCGGCGAGCCAGGGATCGGTCACGTTGTCCAGGCAGTCGAGGGTGACGCCGATGCCGAGGTCGCCCCACCACTCCTGGAGGTACTGGCCGATCGCCTTGTCGTTCGGGTCGGTGGCGTGGCACAGGATCCGGTAGGTCAGCGGCTTGCCGTCCTCGCCGACCCGCTCGCCGTCGCCGTTCTTCCGGTAGCCGGCCCGGTCGAGCAGTCGGGCAGCCCCGGCCGGGTCGTACGCCAGCTCCTGCTCGGCCGACGGCTTCCAGAAGTACTGCGAGAAGCGCGGCGGGATGTAGCCCGCGCCCTCCACGGCGTGCCCCTGGAACACCTTGTCGATGATGGTCTTCCGGTCCACCGCCATGAACAGCGCGTGGCGCACCCGCCGGTCCAGGAGCGAGGGGTGTCCGTCCCCCATCCTCTCGCCGTTCTTCGCCCTCGCGCCCGGGTTGGTGGCGAGGGCGTAGAAGCGGCGGCCGGGCGCGTCGTTGACGCGGATGTTCTTCTCGGTCCTGAGCGAGGCGGCCTGAGCAGGCGTCAGGGACGGCGATCCCGCGACGAACGACACCTCGCCCTTGCGCAGCGCGGACACCGCCGCGTCCTGGTCCTTGTAGTACCGGAAGACCAGCTCGTCGAACTTCGGCGCCCCGCGCCAGAAGTCCTTGTTCGCCTTCAGCCGCACGTAGCTGTCGGCCTTGTAGCCGGTGAGGACGAAGGGCCCGTTGCCGACGACGGGGAACTCCTTGTCGTTGTTGAACTTCGAGTAGTCGCCGACCTTCTCCCACACGTGCCTGGGCACGATCGGCACGTCCAGCGCCGTCATCGTGGCCTGCGGCTTCTTCAGCCGGATGACCAACTCGGTGGGGCTCGGCGCCGTGACCTTCTCGAAGTTGGCGACGAAGCTGCCGTTCGCGGTGGCCGCGCCCTCGTCGGTCATCATCGTGTTGAAGGTCCAGGCCGCGTCCTCGGCGGTGGCCTGCTCGCCGTCCGACCACCGGGAGTCCGAACGGATGGTGTACGTCCAGGTCAGCTTGTCCGGCGACGACTTCCATTCGGTGGCCAGTCCCGGGATGACGCGGTTGTCCTCGGGGTCGTAGTTGGTGAGGTACTCGTACGTGAGCCGGTGGATGCTCGTGCTGAGCAGCCGTACCGCCAGGAAGGGGCTGAGCGAGTCGACGCTCTGCGCCACCGCGACGGTCAGCACCTTCTTGCCGTCGTCGGCCGCCGCGGCCTGCCGCGGAGCCGGATCGAGCGGGGTGGCGAGTCCGGCGGTGAGGGTGAGTGCGGCCGCACAGGCCGCCATGACGAGCCGGGCGCGGCCCGGGATGCGGCGTCGACCGCCGTACTGATCGTTCGTGTCCATGGTCGCTGACCTCGTGTCGTCGCTCGCACGGGAAGGACGGGTTGATCAGATGAGTGAGGTGATGAGTGTGTCTAGCAGCGGCGACTGCGGGCGTCAACGGCGCGCACACCCCACGTGGCCTGCGGAAATAACGAATCGACGTGCATTTCCCGCCCATTGGTCGAGACCACTGACGCGCTCCTGGCCAGGGCCTGACGACGGATTCCGTCCCGGACGCGACGCGGCCCGCGCCGTGTGTGAACGGCGCGGGCCGGAAAGGGGACCGGCCCCTCGGAAGGGGCCGATCGGGGGAGCGTGGGGCCGGTGCCCGCGCGCCCCTACTGCTGTGCGGGCGGCTGCTGCCCGGGGTGTCCGGGGTGTCCGGGCGGACCCGCCTGCGGGTAGCCGTAGCCGTGCTGACCGGGCTGCGGCTGACCCGGCTGAGGGTACGCCTGGCCGGGCGGGACCGGGGGCTGCTGGACCGGCGGCTGTCCCGGCTGTCCCGGCTGGACGTAGGGCTGGCCGGGCTGCTGGGGGTACGGGCCCGGGACGGCCTGACCGGCCGTCGGCGGCTGCCCCGGGAAGGGCTGGCCGGGCAGCGGCGGGGCGGCGACCGGCGGCGGGTTGCCGTCGGAGGTCCACAGGCCGTGCGACTGCTGGTGGCGGACGAAGTCCTCGGCGACCATCGCCGCGAGGTTGAAGTACGCCTCCCGCACCTTCGGCCGCATCATGTCGAGATCGACCTCCGCACCGGCCGCCAAGTGCTCGTCGAACGGTACGACGATCACGCCACGGCACCGTGTCTCGAAGTGCGCCACGATGTCCTCGACCTTGATCATCTTGCCGGTCTCGCGCACGCCGGAGATGACGGTCAGGGACCGCGAGACGAGATCCGCGTACCCGTGCGCCGACAGCCAGTCCAGCGTCGTGCTGGCGCTGCTCGCACCGTCCACGGACGGCGTGGAGATGATGATGAGCTGGTCGGCGAGGTCCAGCACCCCGCGCATCGCGCTGTAGAGCAGACCCGTGCCGGAGTCGGTCAGGATGATCGGGTACTGCTTGCCCAGGACGTCGATGGCCCGCCGGTAGTCCTCGTCGTTGAAGGTCGTCGAGACGGCCGGGTCGACGTCGTTGGCGATGATCTCCAGACCGGAGGGCGCCTGTGAGGTGAACCGCCGGATGTCCATGTAGGAGTTGAGGTACGGGATCGCCTGGACGAGGTCACGGATGGTGGCCCCGGTCTCGCGCCGCACGCGGCGGCCGAGCGTACCGGCGTCCGGGTTGGCGTCGATCGCGAGGATCTTGTCCTGCCGCTCACTGGCGAGGGTGGCACCGAGCGCGGTGGTCGTGGTCGTCTTGCCGACGCCGCCCTTGAGGCTGATGACGGCGATGCGGTAGCAGGACAGCACCGGCGTGCGGATCAGCTCCAGCTTCCGCTGCCGCTCGGCCTCCTCCTTCTTGCCGCCCAGCTTGAACCGCGACCCGCCGGCCGCGGGACGGGTGCTCTTCGCCTTCTGCTTCTTGCTGTTGAGCAGCCGGTCCGACGACAGTTCCACGGCCGCGGTGTAACCGAGCGGCGCCGCACCGGGGTTGGTCGGCTGCCGCTGGTCGTGCTGGATCGGCTGCGGCCAGGCGGCCCCGGTGCGCGGATCGACGGGCTGCTGCGGCGGCTGACCGGCGTGCGGGGGCTGTGGCTGGGGGACGAAGGCCTGCGGGGCGGCGCCCTGCTGAGCCTGCGCGTCCGGCTGGGCCTGCTGCGGCACACCGGGATGCTGCGGCTGCCGCGGTACGACGGGCTGCTGCGGCTGCCCCTGCTGCACGGGCGGCTGCTGGGGGAAGCCGTAACCGCCGGGCTGGGCCGGGGGAGTCGGGGCCTGAGCGGGACCGGCGGGCGGGAAGCCGTAACCGGCCTG
>NZ_JAPSKQ010000320.1 GCF_031181555.1 Streptomyces sp.
GTCGGCATGCAGGTCACCCGCAGCGGCTCCACGACCCAGGTGCACTCCGGCACGGTCACCGGTCTGGACGCCACCGTGAACTACGGCAACGGCGACATCGTCAACGGTCTGATCCAGACCGACGTCTGCGCCGAGCCCGGCGACAGCGGCGGCTCGCTCTTCTCGGGCAGCAGCGCGGTCGGCCTCACCTCCGGCGGCAGCGGTGACTGCACCTCGGGCGGCGAGACCTTCTTCCAGCCGGTGACGGAGGCCCTCTCGGCGACCGGCACGCGGATCGGCTGAGCCGCACGCACTCCGGGAAGTCCCGCCCCGCGCGCGAGGGGCGGGACTTGCGCGCGTCCGGGTCAGGACGCCCGTGCGGGCGGCTCCGCCTCGTGCCGCCCGCGGTACGTCATCGCCGACAGCATCGTGATCACGATTCCCGCGAGGGCCCACGCCGACAGCACCAGCAGGGGGCCGAGCACGGCGTTGCCCTCGAAGTACGCGATCGAGCGGGCCGTCCAGGTGCCCGCGCCCGGCGGCAGCGCCGGACCGATCGCCGCCCAGAACGGCGGCAGCATCGGCAGCGGGAAGGCCCCGCCCGCGCTCGGATTGCCGGCGATCACCACGAGCAGGATCGCCAGCCCGATGCCGACGATGCCGAAGACGCCCTGAAGAGCGAGGGTGGCGACGCCGACGGCGAAGGTGATCAGGGCGCCCAGTCCCCACAGAGCCGCCACACCGCCGGGCAGCGCGCCCAGGACCGGCCCGGTGATCACCGCGCCGCCGAGTCCGCCGACGAGCGCGACCAGGGCCATGGCGCCGATCCGGATCGCCGCGCGGCGTGGGTCGGCGGGCCGGGCGCCGGTGCTGATCGCCAGGATCGAGGCGCACAGATAGCCGCCGACGCACCAGCCCACGACCACGTAGAAGGACGACAGCCCGTCGAAGTCCTGCCGTGAGACCGGGGCCACGTCGACGGTCCGCACCGTGCGCCCCTCGGATTCCTCCAGCCCGCCGACGAGGCTCTCCAGGGCGGTGGCGAGGGCGGCGCCGCTGCCGGAGGCGACCAGCAGGGTGTCCTCGCCGCCGCTCGGACCCGCGATCAGCGCGCCGTCGATCCTCCGGTCCATGATCTGCTTCCGCGCGGTCGCCTCGTCGGCCACCGCACGGGGGTCCAGCGGGGAGCCGGGCAGCCGGTCCAGCCGGGTCACCGTCTGTTCGGCGACGGCCGGTGGCGCGACGACTCCGAAGGGCACGTCCCGCGGTTCCGGATGGTGCAGGGCTCCGACGTAGGAGGCGATGAACAGCAGCTGGAGGACGGTCACGCCGAGCACGAGCAGGGTGGCCCGCGGAGTGACGGCCGCCTTCACCTCGTCGAGGAACGGACTGCGGGACGGGGCGGCGCCGGCGGTCTGCGTCATGTCCCCACGGTCCGGGGGACCGGATGTCCGCGCAGGCGGGACGGGGCCGAATGGATGGTGCCCGCGCATCCGGGGAACGGCCCGCGGCGGTGGTCCCGCACGGGCCGACCGCGTCGGGCCCTTCGGCGGCCCTCAGCCGGTCCACGGCGGCACGATGCGCGTGCCGTCGGCCGGTGTCGCCTCCAGGCCGTGGGAGGTGGTGACCCAGGAGACCGCCACCTCGGCGGTCGGGTTCTCCACGGCGAGGGTCGCACCGGGGTTGACGATCACCGTGTCGCCGGCGGTGACGTGGTGGGTGGTGCCGTCCCTCGCCGACCAGGTCGCCGGCTCCGACTTCCTCACGAGGCTCACCGAGGGCGGCGACACCGTGCCCGGCGTCCGCTGCACCGTCATCGCCACGAAGTACGACCAGGTGGTGACCCCCTACCGCAGCCAGTACCTGAACGGGCCGGGCGTGCGCAACGTCCTGCTCCAGGACCTGTGCCCGCTCGACCTGTCCGAGCACCTGGCCATCGGGCTGTTCGACCGGATCGCCTTCCACGAGGTGGCCAACGCCCTCGACCCGGCCCGCGCCACGCCCACCACCTGCGCCTCGGTGTTCGACTGACACGTGCGGGTCGCGGCGAACGCGGCGGGGCCCTGTCCGGCCTGAGCCGCCGGACAGGGCCCCGAGTCGGTTCAGCGGCCGTGCCGCCCGCCCGCCGCGCGCCGCCGGGCGGAGGCGAACAGCGCCGCCGAGCCCAGCGCCAGCGCCGCGGCCCCGCCGACCATCAGGTACGGGGTGGCGCCGTCACCGCCCGTCTCCGCGAGGTTCTCCGAGCCACCGGCCGCCTCGGGCCGGTTGGCGGTGCCGCCGCCGGAGGCGTCCGGGGCGGTGTCGTCCTGCGCCGCGGCAGGTGCCGCCGAGGTGTTCGGGTCGTCGTCACCGTGCCCGTGGTTCTCGATGGTCGACTTCTCGGCAGCGGCCTCGATCTGCTCCTCGGACGGGGCGGAGGCGGTCGGCGCCGGAGCGGCCTCCTCCTCGGCCGTGTCACCACCGCCGGCCGCGCCCCCG
>NZ_JAPSKQ010000321.1 GCF_031181555.1 Streptomyces sp.
GGCCCGGGCTTCCCGGGGTCCTCGGGAGTTCCGTGCTTCCCGGGTTTCTCCGTCTTCTCGGGCACGCGTCATCCCCAGTTCTCGGCACGCGATTGACAAACGCGAGCGGCCACTCGCATTCTGGTGAAACGCGAGCGATCTCTCGTGTTTGCCAGTCTATGGCAACGGCACAGCCACGCCCTCTGCCCGCCCGGCGCGCACCGCGCGCCGCACAGGCCCGGAAACGGGCCGCGAGGGCTCGGGGCATGGTCCATGGTGAAGGGGACAGCGCAGGATGGCCGAAGTCAACACTCCACCCCGCCTCGGAGGCTGGACCCGCTTCGTCACCGCCCGGCCGAGGCTCGCCCTGCTGGCCGCCCTCGTGCTCACCGTGCTCGCCGTGCTGGCCGGCAGCGGGGTCGCCGACCGCATGGGCAGCGGGGGCTGGGAGGACCCGGACGCCGAGTCCTCCTACGCGACCGAGGCGCTCGAGCGCGAGTTCCCCGCCTCCCAGCCCAACCTCCTGCTGCTCGTGGACGCGGGGGACGCCTCGGTGGACGATCCGGCCGTCGCCGCCGAGGCCGGGCGGCTCGCCGAGCGCCTGGCCGCCGAGCGGGGCGTCACCGGCGTCGGCTCCTACTGGCAGTCCGGCTCGCCCGCCCTGCGCGCCGAGGACGGGCGCGAGGCGCTGATCGCCGCCCGCCTCACGGGCGACGAGACGGCCATGAACAAGACCCTGGACCGCATAGCGCCCTCCTTCCGCGGCGAGCACGGCGTGGTGGAGGTCCGGGTCGGCGGCCCGGTCGCCGTGCGGCACGAGATGCAGACGATCATCCAGGAGGACCTGCTGCGGGCGGAGCTGATCGCCCTGCCGGTCACCCTCGTCCTGCTGGTGATGGTCTTCGGCAGCGCCGTCGCGGCCCTGCTGCCGCTCGGCATCGGCATCGTCGCGATCCTCGGCACCAACGCCGTCCTGCGCGGACTCACCGAGATCACCGACGTCTCGGTCTTCGCGATGAACCTCACCACCGCCCTCGGCCTCGGCCTGGCGATCGACTACGCGCTCTTCATCGTCCGCCGCTTCCGCGAGGAGCTGTCCGCCGGCGCCGATCCCCGGACGGCCGTCGGCACCACCCTGCGCACGGCCGGCCGCACCGTGCTGTTCTCCGCCCTCACGGTCGCGGTGTCCCTGGCGGCGATGCTGCTCTTCCCGCAGTACTTCCTGCGGTCCTTCGCCTACGCCGGGATCGCCGTGGTGCTGCTGGCCGCGGCAGCCGCGCTGATCCTGCTCCCGGCCGCCCTGGTGCTCCTCGGCCACCGGGTCGACTCCCTCGACCTGCGGCGCCTGTTCCGTCGCGGACGGCCCGCGCGGCCCGCCGGCGAGGAGGGCGCCGCCTGGGGGCGCACGGCGGCACTGGTGATGCGCCGCGCCCCGTTCTTCGCCCTGGGCACCACGGCCGTGCTGGTCCTGCTCGGACTGCCCTTCCTGGGCGTGAAGTTCGGTACGGCGGACGACCGCCAGCTGCCCTCCACCGCCGAGTCGCACGTGGTGCAGCAGCACATCCGCGACGGCTTCCCGGGCAGCCCCGGCGGCGGCCTCGACGTGCTCGCCGAGGGACGCGCGACCCAGGCGCAGTACGCCGCCTACAAGGAGCGCGTCGCCGGCCTGCCCGAGGTGGTGCGGGTCGACGGGCCGCTGGTGAAGGGCGACACCGCCTACTTCACGGTGCTGCCCAGGGGCGAGGCCGTCGACGAACCCGCCCAGCGCCTGGTGGACGACCTCCGCGCGGTGGACGCCCCCTTCGACACCAAGGTGACGGGCGCGGCGGCCGTGCTGGTCGACTCCAAGGACGCCATCGGCGAACGCCTCCCCGCGGCGGCCGTCCTCATCGTGCTCGTCACCCTGTTCCTGGTGTTCCTGCTCACCGGCAGCGTGCTGATACCGGTCCAGGCGGTGGTGCTCAACGCCCTCAGCCTGACCGCGATGTTCGGCGCCGTGGTCTGGGTCTTCCAGGACGGCCACCTCTCCGGCCTGCTCGGCTTCACCAGTGCCGGCTCCATCGAGACGACCCTCCCGGTCCTGATGTTCTGCGTGGCCTTCGGCCTCTCCATGGACTACGGCGTGTTCCTGCTCTCCCGCATCAAGGAGGAGTACGACCACAGCGGCGACCACGGACAGGCGGTCCGGCACGGAGTGCGGCGCACGGGCGGGCTGATCACCGCGGCGGCGGTCATCCTGGCGGTGGTCATGGTCGCGATCGGCACCTCGCGCGTCACCAACACCAAGATGCTGGGCCTGGGCATCGCGCTGGCGGTGCTGATGGACGCGATGATCGTCCGCAGCCTCCTGGTCCCCTCGGTCATGCGTCTCACCGGCCGCGCGACCTGGTGGGCGCCGGGCCCGCTCCGGCGGTTCCACGAGCGGTTCGGGCTGAGCGAGGGGGAGTCCGC
>NZ_JAPSKQ010000165.1 GCF_031181555.1 Streptomyces sp.
TCGCGCGGAGCCAGACGGCCTCGACCGCCTCGGACAGGCCCTCCAGCCCGTCACCGACAAGCACGAGGACGCAGTCCAGACCGTGGTTCTTCAGCTCGGTGAACACGCAACCAGCACGCGCGCCCTCGCCACCGCCGGTCCGGATCCCGAGGATGTCGCGGGTGCCGTCCACGGTCACCGCCATCACGACGCAGACGGGCGGTTCGCTGCCTGCCCGCCCCTGATCCGTCCGGGTTCTGTCGCCGATGCTCTCGCAGCTACCGGAGACGCACGAGCCGGACCTGACCGAGTGCCACGACGCCGCGGCCCGCACCCGGGAGGTGGGGGACGACGGGACAACGACCTCCTGGTCTCCGATGCCGTACGCACCAATGGGCCGCGGGCCTGGTCCGTGGCGGAGCACCTCGTCGGCACGCCGCTGGTACGCATCTGAACGCATCGGGAGACGCCGGCCGACGGCGACACCCCGGTCCCGGACGGGAAGCGATCCGTCCGGGACCGGGGCCGTCATCCCGGGTGCTCCCACGGGTGACGGCGCTCTTGATGCCCTTCCGCCCCGTTTATGGAAACGTCCTGGCCATGCCCGACATGTCCCATGGTGCCCACGCCCAGCCGCCGACGCGCGGACAGCGGTGGTCCGAGTTCCGGAAGTCACCGTTCTGGCCGGCCGTCGTGCTGGTGCTCATCCTGGCGGCCGCAGCCGGTCTCTTCGCCGGCTCGTACACCTACTCCATGGCCAACCCGACGCCGCACTCGATCCCCACGGCCGTGGTCGGCTCGTACGAACAGGCCCGCGGGCAGGCCTTCCTGGACGGTCTGGAGAAGGCACTGAACGCGTCCGTGAAGGTGCACACGTACGGCAGTGCCGCCGAGGCCCGTCAGGCCGTGGAGGACCAGGAGGTCTTCGCGATCTTCGACATCCGCGACGACGGGAGGACCGCGGTCCTCAGCGTGTCGGGCGCCTCCGGGGCCTCGGTCGCGGAGGTGCTGGCCGACACGGCGCCGGTCGTGGGGGAGAAAACCGACGTCGAGGTCACCGTCCAGGACATCAATCCGCTGCAGGAGGGTGATCCGCGCGGACTGGCGATCTTCTACATCTCGCTGGCCGCCGTCATCATCGGCTTCGTCGGGGCGATCCAGCTCAGCGTGCACGCACGGTCCCTGACGCCCTTCGAACGCATCCTCTTCACCCTCGCCTACGCGCTGCTCGGCGGGTTCGCCATCGTCGCGGCCGTGGACTGGCTGCTCGGCGCGCTCGACCTGCCGTTCGTGGAGTCGTGGATGATCCTGGCACTCACCCTGTTCGCCAGCGGCATGGTCTTCACCATGTTCAACACCCTGTTCGGGCGCTGGGCGATGCTGCCGACGTGGGGGCTGATGATCCTGCTGGGCAACCCCTCGTCCGGCGGCGCGGTGTCCTGGCCGCTGCTGCCGTCCCCGCTGGGCGAGATCGGCAAGTGGCTGCCGCCCGGTGCCTCAGTCAACGCGCAGCACATGGCGGTGTACTTCCAGGGGCACCAGCACGCGTTCCCCTTCCTGGTGCTGGGCGGGTGGGCCCTGTTGTCGTGTGCGGTCTTCTGGATCTGGCGGCACCGGCATCCCGGCGGCCGCGAGCGCCGTCCGGCGCACGCCGAGTCGTAGCAGCTCCCGGTTACCCGGCCGTCGGCTGCACCGCGCGGCAGGCCATCCGGAGGACGGGTCGGCGGCCGGAATCGTCCAGGTCCGCGCCGGGCCGGTCCCGCGCCTGCCGCGGCCGGACGGCGACGGTGTTGCGGCGCGGGCCAGGGCGCGGGCCCTGGCCGCGGACGACCCGCTCCCTGCAAAGACACGGCCCGACCCGCCGTGAGCGCCTCATCCTGGCCGCGGCTTTGTCCCGGCGTTCCTGCGCGGGGATGCCCAGGACGCTGCCGTCCCGGTCGACAACCCGCCACAGATACTTCCGCTCGCCATTGATCCTGATGAAGACCTCGTCCAGATGCCGCTTGTCTCCGGCCGGGGACGGCGGCAGCGCAGTCCGTCGGCACGGGCCTGCCCGAACTTCAGACACCAACGCCGCGCCGGAACATCAGCTCCCCCACCTCGCGAAAGCCGAGCGGGAAGCGGAAGTACAGCCACACGCAGTGCCAGATCCCCTCGACCGGGTACCGGTGACCCCTCTCCAGCATGATCAACCCGGGGATCATGCCACCCGTTCAGCCAACACGGCAGCACCAACGGCGTGGTTCCCCAGCAGAGCTGCATCCGGATCTGCAGTCTGCACGCCAAGGGCGAGGTCGGCGATGCGCTGATCGCCCAGGAGATCGATTACCGGGGCAAGCACGGCTCGAAGATCCACTTGATCACCGAGCGGACCGGTCCGCTCCTGTCCACCGCCATTTCCGGGGCGAACGTCCACGACAGCCAGGCCCCGATCCCGCTCGTGCAGGGCATACTTCCAGTCCGGTTCCGGCGCGGCAGACGGCGGCGCCGGCCCGACGAGCTCCACGGCGACAAGAGCTACGACTACAACCACCTGCGACGCTGGTCACGCGGCCGAGGAACCACGCCCCGGATCGCCCGTAAGGGCACGGACTCCAGCCGGCGGCTCGGCCGGCATCACCGGACCATCGAACGCACCACGCCCGGCTCGCCGGATGCCGACGCCTCCACCGACGCCACGAACGCCAGGCGAGCCACTTCCCGCTCGGCACAGTGACCGCCGCCGCGCTCCTCCCCCGGCTCCGCTCAGCAGCGGTGCCGGACCGGGCACCCCCTCTCCTACACCGGCGTCGCGTCCCCGGCCGGCGTCGGCCGCGCGTTTCGGACGGCCTGCTCGGACCGCGTCGGCGGCACGGCCTGAAGGTGTCGGGCGGCCTCGTCGGCGGTGTAGGAGGAGGTGAAGGTGAACGCGCGCGGGGACGGCCCGTGCGCCCGCAGGTCCGCCAGCCGCTCCAGGGCCTCGCCCACGGTCGGGAGGTGGCCGGCGGGGACCCACCAGAGCACCAGGTGCGCCTCGACGTGCCGCTCGAACCATTCGCGACGCCGCCGCATCACCTCCAGGTGCCCGCTGCGGTAGGTGAAGTCCCACAGGGCCTCCTGGCTCTTCCACACCGTCAGGTTGACGATGACGTCCTCGCCTGCCGGACGCAGGCCGGTGGCGTCGGCCGTCCCCTCCTCCACGAGCCGCCACACGAAGCCGGGCGCGCCGTCGGCGGCGGCGTTGACCGGGTCGAGCATCTCGACGAACGGCGCCATGCGCGCGTCGTCGAGAGGGTGGCGGAGCGTGGCGACGTTGAGCTGGGCGAGGTGGGCGGCATGCGCGGATGTGGTCATGGCCACATCCCAGCACGGCTCGCTTTTCTATGTCAATCGTGATTGTTTTTAGAAGCCTCGATCACTACGCAGCATTCCCCCGGCCGGGCGTCCATGCGGGCGCGGACGGGACCGTCCGCGCCGAGCAGCCCTTTCAGCAGCGCGAGATTCATGCCGCAGACGAGCGGCGGGAAGCGTTCGGCGACGGCATGGAAGGGACAGTTGCGCATACGGACGACGCGCGCGGCCGCCCCGGTCGCCTCCTCGACGTCTTCCAGGTGCGGTTCGTAGCCGCGGACGGCCAGCACCTCCATGGCCTCTTCGAGGCCGCCGCAGGGCGCCGCCGAGCCACGCAGGGTCTCGCCCCGGCGGTGCGCGGCCGCGCAGAGCTCGGCATCCAGCCCGGCCTGCTCAGCGGCCTCGGCGAGCAACTCGGCGGCGGTGCGGTAGTCGCGGGCGGGCAGCGACACCGCCCGCTCGGCCCGCGCCCGCGTGTACACCTTGGCGGGACGGCCCGCCCCCGGCCCCGAACGACCCGTCAGACGGCGGCTGCCGCTCTCCAGCAGTCCGGCCTCGGCCAGCCTGTCCAGATGGTGCGCAGCGAGCGTGCGCGCCACCCCGGCCGCCTCGGCGGCCTCGTTGCGGCTGACCTCCCGGCCCTGCGCCGCCACATACTCGTACAGACGGCGCCGCACCGGATCCTGCAACGCCGCGATCGCATCGATGTCCTCCATCCGGCCATTCTAGGAACAACACAGGTTGGAGATAGAAGGGTGGGAGGCGGCCCCGCTGTGCGCCCCGAGGAACGCTCCCCGTCGTGTTCTGCCCCTCCTCGAAGACCCCGTCCAGCGGTTCCACGAACTCCGCAACCGCATCGCCCGGCACGAAGGCATCTGGTGCCTTCCCCTCGAAGCGTGCCGCGACGGCCTCCACATCATCCTCGGCTTCATCGCCCGGCCGCCGCCATCCGGGTCGCCGGCGCCTCCCGTATCGACGGCGTTCCCGCCCCACCATGGGCGGCGCCACCGTCGATGCGCTCACCGCCTCCGTGCTCAGCGCCTTCGTCGACGCCGACCACAACACCCCCGGCGTCACCGGCTGCACCACGCTCCGGGCGGTCATCTCGGCGTCCCGCTCCGCAGCAACAGCCACCGCTCTGTTCGTCCGAAGGGACTCGTGAGACAGCCCGGCAGAACCGCTCCGGCGCGAAGAAGTGACACCGCTGCGAGACCGACGTGGCATCGGTCGACGTAAGACCACTCGAAATCCGCAAGTCACCGGAACGCCCTATGCCCCGGGCCGGAGAACCCACACTCCTTCAGCTCATGGGCCCCGCGCCGGGCCGGCACATGGCTGACGGCGCGCCGCGGAGCGGAGTGGTGATGCCGGGGGCCGCTGGCTTCGACGGGCGCCGCCGGGAACGCCAGGCGTGCGTCCGGGGCATCGATCGGTACCGGTTGCCGGAGAGGAGACCGTCGATGCGCAGCGGTGCCGGGAGACGCTGCCCGTGGTCCTGAAGCAGCACCGCAACGTCGCGGCCGCCCGGCCCGGCGACCACGTCGGCGACGATCCGGCCGATGCCGTGGGGTGGCAGGACGTGCGCGCGGTTCAGCAGGGTCCCCGGCACGTCCTCCCCGGGGGGGAGCGACCCTTGCCGGGGCCGTCCTTGCGCACCTTCCCTGCCCGCGCGTCATGACCGAGGCACGCCCCGGCACGGGCAGAGGAAGCGACTGAAGTGATCCACCGCGGCGGTCCGCATGGGAAGAAGTTCTTTGTCCCTGTCCGCGGTGGGGTGTCCGCGAGGCTCGACGCCGCGACGCGGCAGACGCCCGGCCCGGTGCCTCCGGGCGGGCGAGTGAGCAGCGTCGAGGCCCTGCGCGCGCAGAGGCATGCGTGCACGAGGGGTGCGGAATGAACCGGTGGGAACGGGAGTTGCCCCGTACATGAAGGCGATCACACTTGACGAGTACGGCTCACCGGATGATCTCCGTCTGGTGGAGTTCCCCGAACCGAAGGTCGCGCCGGGCGAGGCCCTGGTGCGGATCGTGGCAGCGGGGGTCAACCCCGTCGACTGGAAGCTCGCGGCCGGGCAGCTCGATCCGATCATAGAGACGGTGTTTCCGCTGATTCCGGGCTGGGACTTCGCGGGCGTCGTGGAGGCCCTGGGCCCGGACACGGGCGAGTTCGCCGTCGGCGACGAGGTGTTCGGCTATGCCCGTAAGGACTGGGCGCAGCGGGGCACCTACGCCGAGCTGATCTCCGCACCGGCCCGCACCCTGGCGAAGAAGCCGCGCGCGCTGAGCTGGGAGCAGGCCGCCGGGACACCGCTGGCCGGGCTCACCGCCCTGCGGTCCTTGAAGCAGGCCGGCGTCGGCTCCGGGGAGACGGTCCTGATCCATGCCGCGGCAGGCGGCGTCGGCTCGCTGGGCGTACAGATCGCCGTCGCCAACGGTGTCCGGGTCATCGGCACCGCGAGCGAGCGCAACCACGACTTCCTGCGCTCCCTGGGAGCCGAGCCCGTCGCGTACGGCGAGGGGCTGGCCGACCGGGTGCGGCAGCTGGCTCCCGAGGGTGTCGACGCCGCACTCGACTTCGTCGGCAACGGTGCCGTGGACGTCTCGCAGTCCCTGCTCAAACGGCGCGACCGGGTGGTGTCCATCGCCGATGCGGAGGTCGAGGCCAAGGGAGGGCGCCTCGTGTGGGTGCGCCCGGACCCGGTCGAGCTCACGGAGCTCGCCGACCTCGCGGACGCCGGGAAGCTCACGACTCACGTGGACAAGGTGCTGCCCCTGGCCGATGCCGCGGATGCCTGGCGGCTCAGCCAGGCGGGGCGTACCCGCGGCAAGATCGTGCTCACGGTCCAGAGTCCGGCAGGACCCCAGGACTAGGGTCCGGACGGGCCTGGGGTCGGCCCCAGGCCCGTCCGGACCGCTGGCCGGGGTTCATCGCCCCAGCCATGGCCGCCTCCCTCCCCCGTGGAACGGCGGCCGGGGCCGATCCGTACGCTTCGGGCGCCGGATGGGAGGCGTGACGTCCCCGCCCGGCGCCCGGTCTGCCGCTCCTTCTCGTCACCGCCGTCGTCGTCCCCGCCGAGCCCGGGCGTTCCGGGGCTCTCAGGGACCGCAGCCGCCGCGCGGAGCGGGGCTCAATATTCCTGACGGTTCCTGACGCGGGCCGCCTTCGCCGGTTCCCGGTCGCCCGGCGGCGGGTGGCGGGTGGCGGCCGAGCAAGGTCCCGTCGGGGCGTTGGCGGACGTCGAGGTGGCAGCGCAGCCGACGCCGGCCGGGTCTCCCGGACCGTCTGGTCCGCTGCCGCGGTCGCCCACCGTGTGGGGAGAGCGGCCCGGACGGCGAAGGCGGTCTCGTCATCGGCTGCCGCCACCTCCACCGCGGCCGACCCCGGCTCCGCCATGTGCGATCCCGTTGATCGGTCTCATGCCCGCCATGACGCGTTCGAGCCCGCAGGTGTTCGCCGTCGGCCTCACGATCGCCGAATTCATTCCCCGACAGGTCACGCACCTTCAGCAGATTCTGAACGGGATTCTCCCTGCTCCGGCACGGTGACCTGCCCGCTCGCGCTGCACACGCAGACGCGCCCGCAGGAGGAACGCGGTGGTACGCCCGGCCCCGCGCCCATGAATCACCGGAGTCCGTCATGCCGGTTCGACGGGCAGCCACAGCTCACAGGTCGCGGTGCTGAAGTCGTCCGCGCGCTCGAGGACCGTGACGATCGAGGGACCTGGCCGCAGACGCCACGGGTTGGAAGGGAACCACTCGGTCGCGGTGGCGGCCCAGGTCGTCTGGAGGCTCTGCGGATACGGTCCGTCGGTGCGGAAGACCGCCCATCTGCCGGCCGGTACCTCGATGGCGTCGAGGTCGTCGGGGGCCGGCGTGTCCCGGGTGACAGCAACCCCGTGCAGGTAGGTCAGTTCGCTGCCCTCCGCGGCATCGGGGACGAGGTCGTCACAGACCTGCAGCAGGCCTCCCGGCTCGGTGTCGCTGAGGGCCTTCAACCGGAGATGCTCCTGCTGCGGCAACGCGGTGATGTGCTGCTGGATGTGCGGGTTGACACCTTGGTGGATGAGTGGGACCCGGACTGTGTGCCCGACCAGCCGGAATGCGGGGCGGTCAACGATGCGGGCGTCCATGGGAGTGCTCCCCTCTACGGTCAGGCGGAACCTGAGCTGCGGTTGCGTGCGTAGAGGCCCCCCGTCGCGGCGTACGTCACGGAGAGCGGCGCCGTGGACCGCCCGGAACGCACGTCCGAACGCCTCCGTCGAGCCGTATCCGTGTCGGACAGCGATGCTCAGCAGATCGTCCTCGCCTCGGACGACGTCGGCGGCGGCGACGGTCATGCGGCGCCGGCGTACGTACTCCGACAGCGGCATGCCGGCCAACGAGGAGAACATCCGGCGCAAGTGGTACTCGGTCGTGCCGAGCGCCGTGGCCAGTCCGTGGACGTCGAGTTCCTCGGCGAGGTGCTCCTCGACAAGATCGACCAGGTGGTTCAGTGCCGAGATCACGGGACCTCCCTTCAGCGTCGACCCTGGCAGAAGGTACCCCGGCGGTACCCGACCGCTGCGATCCGATTCGATCGGGCACGGCGGCGTCCTCCGACCGGAGACCGTTGCCATGCCTGGTTTCAGGCCTGCCGTGCTCCCGCCCCGCACCGGGGGGTGACTCGGCCGCACCCTGTACGCCGCGCTCGCCCGCACACGACCGTCCTGGTCCGCACAACCGGGCTGACAGCCCCGGGCGTGCAGCCCCGTGAGGCTGGTTCCATGATCCTCGATCACGCGTGTCCTGATGCGGGCCGGGAGTATGTCCCCCGGCCCGCAGGAGCGTCGCAACGAGGCCGGACGTGCCTTCCAGGAGGCCGTCACCAGGACGCTGCCGCACTGCCCGCCGCCTTTCCCGAGATGCCCGTGATCGCCGCCGGTGACCTGATCACGTCTTCGAACGCAACCACCGGCCCCGCGCCGGGTGTTCGGCGCGTGGGAGTACGTCTTCCACGACGGCTCCAAGGACGCGCGTCTGGTCGACGCCTTCCGCCACCTGCACCCCGACCAGGTCACCCGTTCCTGGTACGGGCGCAGCGGCAACGGCTTCCGCTTCGGCCGCATCTCCGTCACCAGCGGCCACATCCACCGGATCGTGGCCTGCGACTGTCACCACGAAGCCCGCGAGGGCGGGCCGACCGACCACGCCGTCATGACGCTCCGACTGGACCTCACCCGTCCGTCGCGAACAGTCGTGTTCCCACACTCGGCGGACAGCTGTCCGTGCACAGGCGCGACCGTCGGCGTTTCGGCCATGCCCGTCCCGGAGAACGGCCCGCTTCCAGCAAGGGTCGGTGTACCCGACAGGAGCGCGCTTCCGCTCCGTCCCGGGGTTCACACCACGTCCGAAACACATGTGTTCGAAACGCCGGGTTGCCTCGTTGAGCGCCGTGACACCCCATCCACCCCCTTCCTGGAGGCCGTCATGCATCCCCTTCCCGCCCCTGTGCCCGCTCCTCTCCCTGTCTCCGCCCAGCCCACGCCTGCTGTCCCTCAGACCGTCACCGCTCCCCTCGTCCGCCGCACCGCCGACGACTTCCGCTCAGCACGTCCGGATACGAGGTGGGGGGCGTGAAAGACACCAACGACGCAGGCGGCATCCCCACGGGCGAAGTGCCGGCCCCGCGCCGCGCGGGACTTCCGCTGCCGCCCGCCGCCGTACCCCCCGGGCCGCAGGACGGTGACATCACCGAGGGTCTGGCGGAGGCGTACTGGTCTGTGTACGACGGCGCCGCGTCCCAGGCGTCGGTGGGGCAGATCCTCGTTCGGCTGCCGCGCATCGTGCGCCGGATCGGCCGGCTGGCCTGGAGCGCCGACCGGACCGCGACCGTGGCGGTTGTGGTCCTGCAGCTGGCATCGGCCGCGATGACGGCGTTCGGTCTGATGGCGTCGGTGGCGGTGCTGCGGGAGCTGTTCGCCGAGGGGCCGACCCCGGACCGGGTGCGTGCGGCCGTACCCCAGCTGCTGGTCGTCGTCGGCTTCCTGTCGGCCCGGGCGCTGCTGGAGGCGGGCGTCGCCGTGGCTCAGGCCAGGGTGACACCGAAGATCCGCACCGGCCTGGAGTGCGAGTTCCTCGAGCTGACCGCCCATGTGCGCCTGGAGGTCGTCGACGACGCGGACTGGCATGACGAGGCCTACCGGGCCAACGACCGCGGGTTGTTCTACGCCCGGCAGATCGTCGGCCAGGTCGTCTCCCTGGCAGCGGCGTTGCTCGGGCTCGTGGGCACCGCCGGTGTGCTGGCCGTCCTGCATCCGGCCTTGCTCCCACTGCTCCTGCTGTCCGTGCTGCCGGTCGGCGCGGCCGCCGTACGCACCGCACGGGCCCGCTTCCACTCCTTCAAGCGCTGGAACGCCCTGCAGCGCCGGGTGCGGGTCTTCTCCTGGCTGCTGCTCGAGCGGGACGCGGCCGCCGAGCTGCGCTCGGACACCGCCCAGGGGGCATTGCTGGAGGAACACCGCAGACTGACGACGCGAATCGCGGCGGAGGACACCCGCCTCGGCGTGAGCTCGGCCGGGCTGACGCTGGCGGGACGTGCTGTGGGCGGGATCGGGACCGGCGTCACCTACGCGGCGCTCGGCGCCATGCTGATCGCGGGGTGGCTGCCACTGGCCTCCGGCGCGGGTGCGGTCCTTGCCGTCCAGGCTGCCCAGTCCTCGCTGACCCGGCTCGTCGACGTCTCCCACCTGGTCTACGAGCACGCCATGTGGGTGGATGACCTGCTCGCCTTCCAGCAGCGCTGCCGCGAACTGCAGCCGCGCCGTGCCGGGGCCCCCGCGCCCGAGACGGTCGGGATGATCACGCTGGACAACGTGTCCTTCACCTACCCCGGCAAGGACACCCCGGCGCTGAACGGCATCTCCATGACGCTGCGCGCGGGTGAGAAGGTCGCGTTCGTCGGCGTCAACGGCTCCGGGAAGTCCACGTGCGCACGACTGCTCGCCGGACTGTACGAGGCCGAGGAGTCCGGCGCGGTGCGCTGGGACGGTGTCGACGTGCGGGAGATGGACGCCGAGTCCCTCCAGGCGCGGGTGAGCTGTGTGCTGCAGGACCCGGTCCGCTTCCCGTTCAGTGCGCTGGCCAACCTCACGATCTCCCGGGGCACGCTCACCGAGGCCGACCCACAGCGCGCGCTGATCGCTGCGCGTGCCTCCGGCGCCGAGCAGGTCATCGCCGGCCTCCCGGGGACGTGGGGGGCCCTGTTGTCCAAGCGGTTCCGCGGCGGGCAGGAGCTGTCGGCCGGCCAGTGGGCGAAGATCGCTGTGGCCCGCGGTCTGTACAAGAACGCGCCGGTGCTCCTTCTGGACGAGCCGACCGCCAGCATGGACCCCCGTGCCGAGCACGCCGTCTACCAGGCGGTGCTGCGGGACACCCGGCGGTCGGATCAGATCACGGTGCTGATCTCCCACCGCTTGGCGAGCGTCGTGGAGTGCGACCGCATCTTCGTGTTCGAAGGCGGCCGCATCACCGAGACCGGCACGCACCAGGAGCTGATGGACCTCGACGGCGAGTACGCCGCCATGTTCACCCTCCAGGCCGCCGGCTACCGTGCCGAGGCCGGTGAGGCGGCATGATGTCCGATCGTCCTCGGTCCCGTCCCGTGTCCGACCGGACCGGCGGCGGCCGGACGGCGGGCTTCACCGCGCACCGCGCCGCCGCCGGCGGTCCTGACGGACGTGTGGGGGTGTGCTCCTGATCGGTCGTCTCGCACTTCTTGCACCGGTTGCGCTGCTGCCGGCCTCCCCCGTGCGCCGCCTGGCGGCCATGCCCGCCGACGCGCCGGACTCCACTTCACCGTCGACCACTTCTTCATCCCAGGGAAGGTGAGCTCTTTGTCCGCTGCACACACCGCCGGCAGGGTCGGCACGGCCGTGATGATCGTCAACAGCCGCGGTCAGTACCTCCTGCACCTGCGGGATGCGCACAAGCCGATCTGCGATGCCGGCACGTGGTCTCTGGTCGGCGGGGGTTCCGAGGAGGGCGAGAGCCCGGACGAGGCGATCGTCCGCGAGATCCTCGAAGAGACCGGCCTCGTCCTGCCCGAGGTGTCCCCGTACACCACCACGACGGCTCGCGGCCCGTACGTCACCGAGGGGAACATCCGCCTCTACACGGCTCGTTGGGACGGCGACGCCCGCGCGCTGCCGGTGTCCGAGGGCATCATGTTCGCCTGGTTCGACGTACCCACCATGGAGCAGCTCTCCATGTGCCCGTGGGCCCACGAGGCGATCAAGACCCACCACGCCGAGCAGCCCGCCCCGCCCCTGCCCGCGCCGCGCCCGGCCGTCGGCCACCACGGCACGGGGGCGGTGAAGAACGTCATCGGCGCGCACCTGTTCCTCGAACGCGACGGCACCACCCTGCTGGGTCTGCGGCACCCGGGGGTCGCCTACGCCGCCGGTGAGTGGCACGCCCTCGCGGGGCACGTCGAACGGGAGAGCGTGCGCGCGTGTCTGGTCCGCGAGGCGCACGAGGAGGCCGGGCTCGTCGTCGACCCGGCCGACCTCACCCTGGTGCACACCGTGCACCTGCTCGACCGCGAAGACGCCGAGCCCCGCATCCAGCTGTTCTTCGCGGCGTCCCGGTGGGCCGGCGAGCCGGAGGTCCGGGAGCCCGACAAGTGCACGGCCTGGACGTGGTGGCCGCTCGACGGCCTGCCGGAGCCGATGGTCGCCTACACCCGTGCCGCGATCGACGGCATCCGCGCCGGCACCGCGTACACCGAACTCGGATGGAACGCCCCCGCCGCACGGAGGACCCGCTGACATGGCCCTCCCGACGTCCTCACCGCACCCTGCGGACCGGGCGCCGCTCGCGGCCCGGGCCGAGAAGGCCCGGCAGGAGATGGTCGACCGCCTCGAAGGCGACGGCATGCTCACCGGACCTCTGCTGCGCGAGGCCGCCCTCCACGTGCGGCGGGAGGTCCTCCTGCCGCACGCCTACGTCCGGACCAGCGGCCCGGGGATCGAGCCGATCGAATGGCGTCTCCTCGACGGTTCCCGTCCGGAGGACCAGGCGGAGTGGCTCGACCTCCTCCAGCGCGACGGAGAACCGCTGGAGGCCCTGGGCCGCGGGCCGGTGACCGGCGGCCACATGACCTCCATGTCCACCTACCTGGCCCTCACCGTCGAAGCCCTGCAGAGACTGCGGCCGACTCCCCGCGGGCGCTACCTCGACCTCGGCCCGGGCCCCGGCGTCTCCCTCGCGCTCGCCGCCGCGATCACCGGGCCCGGCTGCGCCACCGGCGTCGAACAGGACGGGCGCATGGCGGCCTTCGCCCAGCGCAACCTCGACCGGCTGGGCCTCGGCGCGACGGTGGTCCAGGGCGACGCACTCGACGGGCATGCCGCCGCAGCCCCGTACGACCTGATCCACTCCGGCATCGGCGTGCCCCGTGTGCCGCGCGCGTGGGTGGAACAGCTCACGCCGGACGGACGACTGCTGACGACACTGGCGACCCGCCCGGCTGGTGGCGGCCGACCCAAAACTGCGTGCGGTGGTGCTCACCGCGGTACCGGGCCGGCCACTGTACGGCGCTGTCCTCTCCCCGGAGCGGGAGCGAGCGGTCTTCCGCCGAATCGGTGCGCTGGCCCGCCGTATCCACCAGGCCTCTCCCCCGCGACCGGCCCCGGTCCCCCCTGGCCCGGCCCTCGCCAAGGCCGACCGGCACCTGGCGGGTGCCCAGCCGCAGTTGGCGCCGGAGGATGAGGACTTCGTCCGTGAGCTCGTCCAACAGGCCCGGTCACTGCCACCGCTGGAGTGGGTGGAGACTCACGGAGACTTCCAGCTCCGCAACATCCTCCACGCCGACGCAAACGACGGCGACGAGGCGGACGACTTCATCGCGGTGATCGACTTCGAGCGCAGCGAGCCCGGACCCGCCGTACGGGACCTGGTCCGTCTGTCCGATGCCTGGGCCGGCCGCCCCGGCCTGTACAGCGCGTTCCTCGCCGGATACGGCCGGACGTTGACCGGCGCCGAGGAGGCACGCCTGGTCATCGACGCTGTCCTGGATGCGGTGAGCGGCATCAGCTTTGGCGCCTCCCACGGCGATCCCGAGTTGGTCGAGCGGGGCCGCCGGACTCTGGCCCGGCTGCGCGCCGAGCACCACGCACACAGCGTGCAGGCAGGAGGGTCCCGAAAGCGGGCCGAGCCCGGTCGGCCGAGCACGGCCGGGCAGCAGGCACCACGTCCTCACTGACGGCCGGGGCGTCCCGCCAGCGGTGTCACCGACCGGCGGAAACCGCGGGCGACGTCACCCGGCTGGTACCGCTGCCGGACGAGATCCCCGCAGTGTCCGGTGTCGTCGGACGGTCCCGCAGACGGTCGGACATGCTCTTCACGGACCGTGGCCACGACCACGACAAGTAACGGCGGCTGCCGTGGAAGCGCGGTGTCCGGCCCGTGATCGCCGAGCGCGGGCAGCCACACGGCTCGGGGCCGGGCATCTTCCGCCGGGTCGTCGA
>NZ_JAPSKQ010000166.1 GCF_031181555.1 Streptomyces sp.
GACGACATCCGCTCGCGCCCGAACCGCAAGGGCAACCGGCCGCGCACCCACATCCGGCCCAAGCACGAGGACGCCGCCGAGGGCATGGTCCTCACCGTCGACCGGGGCCGGCTGACCTGCCTCGTCGGGGACCGGACCGTGATGGCGATGAAGGCCCGCGAGCTGGGCCGCAAGGCGGCGGTGGTCGGTGACCGGGTGGCGATCGTCGGTGACCTGTCCGGCCGGAAGGACACCCTCGCGCGGATCGTGCGCATCGCGGAGCGGACGTCGGTGCTGCGCCGTACCGCCGACGACGACGATCCCTACGAGCGGGTCGTCGTCGCCAACGCCGACCAGCTGGCCGTCGTCACCGCCCTCGCCGATCCCGAACCCCGTCCGCGCCTGATCGACCGCTGCCTGGTCGCGGCGTACGACGGGGGGCTGTCGCCGCTGCTGGTGCTGACCAAGTCGGACCTCGCGCCGCCCGACAAGCTGCTGGAGCTGTACGGCGACCTCGACATCCCCTACGTCGTCACCAGCCGCGCCGAACTGGAGAGCGGCGAGGCGGCGGACCGGGTGCGGGAGCACCTGGACGGCCGGGTCACGGCGTTCGTGGGGCACTCCGGGGTCGGCAAGACGACGCTGGTCAACGCGCTGGTGCCGGAGGAACGGCGGCGTACGACGGGACATGTGAACGCGGTGACGGGGCGGGGCCGGCACACGACGACCTCCGCGCTGGCGCTGCCGCTGTCGGGCGCGGACGGATGGGTGATCGACACTCCGGGTGTGCGGTCCTTCGGGCTCGCCCATGTCGACCCGTCCCGGGTCATCCACGCCTTCCCCGATCTGGAGCCGGGTACGGAGGGCTGTCCCCGCGCGTGCAGTCACGACGAGCCGGACTGCGCGCTGGACGCGTGGGTGGCCGAGGGGAACGCGGATCCGGCGCGGTTGTACTCACTGCGGCGGCTGCTGGCGACCCGGGAGCGCACGGAGGACGACTAGGAAGACCAGGGGGACCGAAGACCGGGAGGACCGGGAATTCGGCCTCCGCGTTGTTTGCCATGGCGTCCGGGCGGTAAGTGCATAATCGCACCGAGCCGGACCCGAACCTGGCGAAGCGGTCACCGTACGTGGGGAAACGGGAGGACGACACATGGCGTGGCTGCTGGTCGTAGTGGCCGGGTTGCTCGAGACCGGCTTCGCCGTGTGCCTGAAGCTGTCGCACGGCTTCACACGGCTGTGGCCGACGATCGCCTTCTGCGTGTTCGCGCTGGGGAGCTTCGGGCTGCTGACCCTGGCGCTGAAGAAGCTGGACGTGGGCCCGGCGTACGCGGTGTGGACGGGGATCGGTGCGGCGGGGACGGCCATCTACGGGATGGTGTTCCTCGGCGACCTGGTGTCGACGCTGAAGATCGTGTCGATCACGCTGGTGATCGTCGGGGTGATCGGATTGCAGCTGTCGGGGTCGGCGCACTGACGCGTCCGCGTGCCACGGCACCGCTGCTACGGCACCGATTGCCGGTGCAGGGCGCTGCGGACCAGGTCGGCCACACCGCCCTCGGCCGGCGGCGCGGCGACGCAGGACAGGGCGAGACGGACCACGAGTTCGCAGGAGCGGGCCAGGTCGAGGGCGTCGGTCCGGGGCACGCCGGGGTCGGCCAGGACGGCGACGGCACGGTCGCGGACGAGGGCGACGAAGTCGGCGGGCGAGGGCAGCGGGCCGTCGGCGCGGCGCTGGGCGGGGACGGCGGAGCCGGACCGCACGGGCACGAGGGCCGGGGCCGGCAGACGTTCGCTCCAGCAGCCGGTGAGCATGGCGCGGACCAGGGCGTTCTCGCGGGCGGTGGTGGTCGTCCACTCGGCGGTCGCGGTCAGCCGGTCGCGCGCGTCGGAGGGGCCGGTGAGGGCGCGGTCGACGCCGGCGAGGTAGCCGTCGGCCTCCCTGCGGACGAGGGCCCGCGCGAGACCGTCCTTGCCGCCGAACTCGTTGTACAGCGTCTGCCGGGAGACCCCGGCCGCGGCGGCCACGTCCACCATGCGCACCGCGGACCACGGCCGACGCGCCAGTGCCGTGTAAGCGGCGTCCAGCAGAGATTCCCGCGCTGCAGGCATCATCGCCTCCCTCGGGGCGAGCCACCGACCCTGCGGTTCAGGTTTGACGTGGCCCCGGGGGCTGTCAAGGGTTCGCGGGCCCCCTGTGGCCCCGCCCCCGCCTCGGCGGATACGGTTCGTTGCATGCCCGATTACCTCGACGACCTGCGTCTCGCCCACGTCCTCGCGGACGCCGCCGACGCCGCGACGATGGACCGCTTCAAGGCCCTCGACCTCAAGGTCGAGACCAAACCGGACATGACGCCGGTGAGTGAAGCGGACAGGGCCGCCGAGGAACTCATCCGCGGCCATCTCCAGCGCGCCCGGCCCAGAGACGCGGTCCTCGGCGAGGAGTACGGGGTGGAGGGCACGGGTCCGCGTCGCTGGGTGGTCGATCCCATCGACGGCACGAAGAACTACGTGCGCGGCGTCCCCGTCTGGGCCACCCTGATCGCCCTGATGGAAGCGGGCGAGGGAGGCTTCCAGCCCGTCGTCGGCGTCGTCTCCGCGCCCGCCCTCGGCCGCCGCTGGTGGGCCGCGCGGGGCCACGGCGCCTTCAGCGGGCGCAGCCTGTCCTCGGCCTCCCGGTTGCAGGTCTCCCGCGTCTCCAAGCTCTCCGACGCGTCCTTCGCGTACTCCTCGCTCAGCGGCTGGGAGGAGCAGGGGCGTCTGGACGGTTTCCTCGACCTCACCCGTGAGGTGTGGCGCACGCGCGCGTACGGCGACTTCTGGCCGTACATGATGGTCGCCGAGGGGTCGGTCGACATGTGCGCCGAACCCGAGCTGTCGTTGTGGGACATGGCCGCCAACGCCATCGTCGTCACCGAGGCAGGCGGCAGTTTCACCGGGCTCGACGGCCGTCCCGGACCGCACAGCGGCAACGCCGCCGCGTCGAACGGCCTGCTGCACGACGAGCTGCTGGGGTATCTCAACCAGCGTTACTGAGCGGCACGGGATCCGCGTGCGCGCCCTCGACGGGCCGCACGCGCCCCCTTGTTGACCCCCGCTTTGCCTGCCACTCTGAGAGTCCCCCCACTTGTGAATTTGTGAAACCGTGAACTAGCGGATGCCGAGTCCGTGAACGACGCGTCCGCGAGCGCCCGGTTTCCGGAAGGAGGTGGCTCCATCCATGCTCGTCCGTGACGCCATGAGCACCGTGGTCCTCACCGTCGGTCCCGCCCACACCCTCCGCCAGGCCGCCGCCCTGATGTCCGCCCGCCGCGTGGGCGCGGCCGTGGTCCTCGACCCCGACGGCACCGGCATCGGCATCCTCACCGAGCGGGACGTCCTCAACTCCGTGGGGCTCGGACAGGACCCGGACACCGAGCGCGCCCACGCCCACACCACCACCGACGTCGTCTTCGCCACCCCGTCCTGGACCCTGGAGGAGGCCGCTGCCGCCATGACCCACGGCGGTTTCCGCCATCTGATCGTCCTCGACCGCGGCGGGCCCGTGGGCATCGTCTCGGTCCGCGACATCATCCGCTGCTGGGCGCCGCGGCGGCAGCCGGGCCGGCACGTGCCGGCACAGGCATCGGCGTAGACACCACGGAGACACCGCCCCCGCGACGGCGTCGACGCCCTCGCGGGGGCAAGCGGAACGGGCCGGACCCCCAGGGGGTCCGACCCGTGCGCTCGGCAAGCGGTCCAGCGCTGGTATCAGCCGCGCAGGGCCTGGACCGCGGCCTCCAGCCGCTTGCCGAAGTCCTCGTCCGCCTGCCGGAAGTTGTTGATCGCGCGCTCGGCGATGTCGTCGCGCGTGACCCCGGAGATGGCGTTCGCCAGGTTCTTGACCAGGCGCTCCTTCTCGTCCTCCGACATCAGCCGGTAGAGGTTGCCCGCCTGCACGAAGTCGTTGTCCTCGGCGTGGACGGGCGTGACCGTCTCACCGGTGACACCGGTCACCGGGACGGGCTGCCACAGCGGACGGCCCGTCTGGAACGGGCCGCCGAAGCTGTTCGGCTCGTAGTTCTTCGCACCCTTGTGGCGGCCGTCGTAGAGGTGGCCGTCACGGGAGTGGGTGCGCGCCTCGGTGGCGTGCGGACGGTTCACCGGCAGGTGGTCGGCGTTGATGCCGACGCGGTAGCGGTGGGCGTCGCCGTACGCGAAGAGGCGGCCCTGGAGCATCTTGTCCGGGGAGGGACCGATGCCCGGCACGAAGTGGGCGGGGCTGAAGATGGACTGCTCGACCTCCGCGAAGATGTTCTCCGGGTTGCGGTTGAGCTCCAGCTTGCCGAACTCGATCAGCGGGTAGTCCGCGTGCGGCCAGACCTTGGTCAGGTCGAACGGGTTGAAGCGGTAGGTCGCCGCGTCGGCCGCCGGCATGATCTGGACGTAGGCGGTCCAGGACGGGTACTCGCCGCGCTCGATGGCCTCGCGCAGGTCGCGCTGGTGCGAGTCGGGGTCCTTGCCCGCGAGGATCTCGGCCTCCTCGGCGGTCAGGTTCTTGATGCCCTGGTCGGTCTTGAAGTGGTACTTGACCCAGAAGACCTCGCCGGCCTCGTTGTTCCACTGGAAGGTGTGGGAGCCGAAGCCGTCCATGTGGCGGTAGGACGCCGGGATGCCGCGGTCACCGAACAGCCAGGTCACCTGGTGCGTCGACTCGGGCGACAGGCCCCAGAAGTCGAAGACGTTGTCCGCCTCCTGCGAGCCGGTGTACGGGTCGCGCTTCTGGGTGTGGATGAAGTCGGGGAACTTGATGGCGTCCCGGATGAAGAACACCGGGGTGTTGTTGCCGACGAGGTCGTAGTTGCCCTCCTCGGTGTAGAACTTCACCGCGAAACCGCGCGGGTCGCGCACGGCGTCCGCGGCGCCCAGGTTGCCGGCCACCGTCGAGAAGCGCAGGAAGACCTCGGTCTCCTTGCCGATCTCGGAGAGGAACTTGGCCCTGGTGTACTTCGTGACGTCGGCGGTGACCCTGAAGGTGCCGTAGGCACCGGCACCACGGGCGTGCACGACACGCTCCGGGATGCGCTCGCGGTTGAAGTGGGCCAGCTTCTCCAGGAGGAGCTGGTCCTGAACGAGCACCGGGCCGCCGACGCCCGCGGTCTCGCTGTTCTGGTTGTCGGCTACCGGAGCACCGGCCTCCGTAGTGAGCGGTCCCTGCGTCACGTGCGCCTCCTGCGTCATTCCTGACCAACCTGTCCCTTGGCCAAAGCCGATCTCGATCCTACAATGGACAATGTCTAAGTCAAGTGAGGCTCCAAAGTCACACCCATTCGGGACCTGGTCCCCCTGCTGCTAGGCTGGTGCCTATGAGTGACCTTCTGGAACGGCTCCGCGGACGTGGATGGCGGATGACCGCACAGCGCCGTGTCGTGGCCGAGGTCCTCGACGGCGAACACGTCCACCTGACGGCCGACGAGGTGCACGCCAGGGCTGTCGCCAAGCTGCCCGAGATCTCCCGGGCGACCGTCTACAACACCCTGGGCGAGCTCGTCTCGCTCGGTGAGGTGCTGGAGGTCGCCACGGACAAGCGTGCCAAGCGCTACGACCCCAACGCCCACCGCCCGCACCACCACCTGGTCTGTGCGCAGTGCGGCGCGATCCGCGACGTCCACCCGACCGGCAACCCGCTGGCCGACCTCCCCGACACGGAGCGCTTCGGCTTCACGGTCTCCGACGTGGAAGTGACGTACCGCGGCGTCTGCCCGAACTGCGCGGCGGCGTAGACGCCCTGCACGCGTGAGCGAGAGCCCCGGCACCGATGGGTGGCGGGGCCCTTCGTCGTGCCGGCCGGCGTCTCGGTGCGTGCTCGACAAGGAACGCACGCCGGTGCGGGACGCGCGTCGCGGTGAAGGACGCAACGCACCGAGGGCCGGAACCCTTTTCGGATTCCGGCCCTCGGCCTTCAGTAGCGGGGACAGGATTTGAACCTGCGACCTCTGGGTTATGAGCCCAGCGAGCTACCGAGCTGCTCCACCCCGCGTCGATGAATGCAACGTTACGTCAAGGACGCGGACGGAAGCAAATCGCTTTCCGCGGGTCACCGCCGCCCGGGTTTCACCGCCCCGGGACCACCCGGATCGCCCGGGCTGCTCGGGCGGCTGCTGCGGCGGTGCGGCCGAGGCGGTCCCGGGTCGCGTCGCCGCTCGCCGAGCGGGCGGTGCCGTGGTCAGGCCGACAGTTCCTGGCGCAGGGCGTCACGAAGGCGCGTGGCGCGTTCCGTGACCGCCTCGGGGCCCAGGGCCGCCGCGCGGTCGGCCCAGCGCTGCCCCTCGGCGAGCTCGCCGCGCCGCGCGTAGACCAGCGCGAGACGCAGCGCCGCCCGGCCGTGTCCGGCGTCGGCCGCACGGGTCCACCAGACGGCCGCCTCCGGCTCGCTGCCCTCCCGGGCCAGCAGCAGGCCCAGGTTGAAGGCGCCGTTGCGGGACCCGGCCTCGGCCGCCTCGCGGTACCAGCGCGCCGCCTCGACCACGTCACCGCGGGCCGCGGCGAGCATGCCGATGCGCACCTGTGCCCGGCGGTGCCCCTGGGAGGCCGCGCGCTCGTACCACTCCTCGCACTCGCTCCGCCGGTTCACCGGCTCCCCCAGTTCGTGCGCGGGCTCCGGCGGCCTGCGGGCGTCCAGCAGCGTCGCCAGGCGGTACGCGGCCTCCGCGCTCCCGCCACCCGCCGCACACCGCAGGAACCGCTCCGCCTCGCCCTCGTCGCCGTCCCGCAGTCGCGCCATCCCGACCTGGAGCGCCGCCTCGGTGTGCCCGGCGGCAGCCGCCCGCTCGTACCAGCGCAGCGCGGCCTGCTCCTCGCCCCGCCCGGCGTGCAGGATGCCGAGGTTGAAGGCGGCGTCCACGCTGCCCGCCTCCGCGGCCTTGGAGAACCACGGTTCCGCACCCGTCCGGTCCCCCGCCCTCAGCAGCAGGATCGCCAGCGCGTTCGCCGCCTCGCGGTGACCGGCGTAGGCGGCCCGGCGGTACCACTGCTCGGCCTGCTGGGTCCGGCCCTGCTCGGCGCAGAGCAGCCCGAGGTTGTACGCACCGTTGTCGTCACCGGCGTCCATCGCCGCCCGGTACCAGCGCTCGGCGGTCTGGGTCTCGCCGCGCTCGGCGTGCAGCGCGCCCAGCGCGTTGGCGGCGTTGCCGTCGCCGTCCTGCGCGGCCCGCAGCCACCACACGGCGGCGTTCTCGGTGTCTCCCGCGTCACGCAGCAGGAAGCCGAGCGCGCAGGCGGCCCGCGCCTCGCCGTCCTTGGCGGAGGTCAGGTACCAGCGGCCGGCCTCCCTGAGCTCGCCGCGCCTCTCCAGGATCGCCCCGAGGTGCAGCGCGGCCCTGCGGTGCCCGCGCGCGGCGGCCTGCCGGTACCACTGCTCGGCCTCGCTCACCAGCGGGGCACCCTCGTCGTCCGTCCCCCGCGCGGCCTTGCGGTCCAGTGCCCGTGCCAGCCGGTACGCGGCTTCCCGGTGCCCCCGCTCGGCGGCGGCCCGCATCCAGCGCTCGGTGCCTGCCGCGTCCCCGCGGTGTTCCAGCAGGTCGGCGAGGGCGTAGGCACCGAGGGTGTGGCCCTGCTCGGCGGACTGGCGCAGCCAGTACTCGGCGGCGGGCTCGTCACCGCGCTCCCGGTGGTGGCGGCCGAGCGCGTGCGCCGCGGCCGCGGAGCCGGCGACGGCGGCGATCCGCCACCATCCGGCGGCCTCGTCGGCGTAGCCCCGCTGGTGCAGCAGGACGCCCAGGTTGTTGGCGGCGGCGCGGTCGCCCGCGGCGGTGGCGGCACGCAGATGGGGTTCGGCTCCGTCGAGGTCACCGCGGCGCAGCAGCATGGCACCGAGGATGCTCATCGCCTCGATGTCGCCGGCCTCCGCGGCGAGCCTCTGGCGCAGCTCCTCGGCCGCTTCGTCGGCGGCTTCCCCCGTCTCGTCGCCGGACTCCTCCCGGTAGGAGGCCTGCACAAAACGCCCTGTCTCGTACAGAGTTGCCTTGTCCCCCATAACGTCCATCGTCGCACCACCTGCAACCTGGGTACACCTGGTATACCGCAGCCAGTGAGGTCACTTCAGCGTTTTGTCGACATGCCCACAGAGAGACAAGTCAAACACAGATCCCTCAACTCCCGTCGGCGGCGCGGCCGTCGGCCGCCCGGGGCACATGCGTTCGCACATCACAAAGGCCCGGACTCCTTGCGGAATCCGGGCCTTTGCCGTCGCCGACTGCGCGACTTCAGTAGCGGGGACAGGATTTGAACCTGCGACCTCTGGGTTATGAGCCCAGCGAGCTACCGAGCTGCTCCACCCCGCGCCGTTGTGTTCACCACCGTATCACGGCGCGGGACGGGCCTCTGACCAGCCTGTTCGCTAACTGCTCGGACTCGCTTCCGGACGGGGACCGCTGTCCCCGCCGCCTGCGCCGCCCCCTTCGGCCGCCTGGGCCTCCTCGGCCCTGCGCAACGCGTCCTCCAGGTCCTTCTGCGCCTGGCCGTAGGCCTCCCAGTCGTTCTTCTTCAGGGCTTCCTGGCCGGCCTCGAAGGCCTCCTGGGCGTCGTTCAGCGCCTCCTGGACCGTGGGGTTGTCTGACGTCGGCGGTGGCGTCGTGCCTTCGTCCTCGCCGGTGCCCTCGTCCTCGCCCGGCGGCGGTTCGGTGGGCGCACCCTCTCCGCCGAAGATCTTGTCGAGGGCCTGCTCGAGGGTGTCCTCGAAGGCGGTCTGGCCGCCGTAGGTCACCAGCACCTTCCGCAGCAGCGGGTACTTCAGTCCACCACCGCGTACGTAGACCGGCTCCACGTACAGCAGTCCTCCGTCGAGGGGGACGGCCAGCAGATTGCCGTACTCCACCTCGGAGTCGCCGCCCCTCAGCAGCCTGATGGTCTCGGCGATGTCCTGCTGGGAGTTGAACTGGCTCTGGACCTGTTTCGGACCGGAGACCGTGGTGCTGGTCGGCAGTTTCAGGATTCTGATCTTGCCGTAGTCCTGAGTGCCGGGATCGGCGTTCACCGCCATGAAGGCACTGAGGTTGTCACGGCCGTTCGGGGTGAACGTCGTGGTGAGCGAGAAGACCTGTTCCTGCTGGTCGGGCATCTTCATGCTCAGGTAGTACGGCGGCACCGCGTCGCCCGTCTTGTTGGTCGGGTCGTCCGGCACCTGCCACACCTCGCTGCCGCTGAGGAACGTGGTGGCGTCCTTCACGTGGTAGCGGGTGAGCAGTTCGCGCTGCACCTTGAACAGGTCCTGCGGGTAGCGCAGGTGCGCCATCAGCGTGTCGGAGATCTCGCTCCGGGGCTCCACCGTGTCCGGGAAGGCCTTCATCCACGTCTTGAGGACGGGGTCCCGGGTGTCCCACTGGTAGAGCTTGACCTCGCCGCTGTACGCGTCGACGGTCGCCTTCACCGAGTTGCGGATGTAGTTGACCTGGTTCTGCTGGGCCACCACCGCACGCTGGTCGTTGGTGGCGGTCAGCGAGTCGGCCGTCGTGTCACCGAGGGTCGTCCGCGACGCGTACGGATAGCCGTTGGTGGTCGTGTAGGCGTCGACGATCCACTGGATCCGGCCGTCCACGACCGCCGGGTAGGCGTCGCCGTCGATGGTCAGCCACGGGGCGATCGCCTCGACGCGCTCCTTGGGCGTGCGGTTGTACAGGATCCGCGAACCCTCGCCGATCGCCCCGGAGTACAGGATCTGCGGCTCGCTGAACGCGACCGCGTAGGCGGCCCGGTTGACCGGGTTGGCGAGGTTGACCCCGCTGTCGCCCTTGTAGCTGTACGTCTTCTCGCCGCTGTCGTCGGAGTAGTCGATCTCCTTCTGGGGACCGCCGACGATCGAGTACGTCGTCGTGCGCTCGCCGTAGTAGACGCGCTGCTCGTACGTCCCGAGGTCGCCCTTGGACGGCAGGTCGGACTCCGTGAACTCCGGACGGCCGCCGGAGTCGGCGCTGGTGCCCTCGGCGGCGACGACACCGTATCCGTGGGTGTAGCGGAAGTGGTCGTTGATCCAGTTCCGCTTGGGAATCCCGTTGTAGTTCAGCTCGCGCAGGCCGATGACCGTGTCCTGCTCCTTGCCGTCCTTGGTGTACCGGTCGACGTCCAGGTTCGTCGGGAACGCGTAGTAGTTCCTGATCTGCTGGAGCTGCTGGAACGTCGGCGAGACGATGTTCGGGTCCATGATGCGGATGCTCGCCGCCGCGTCGACGTCGTCCCGCAGCTGGGTCTTGTCCTCGGTCTGGCTCGTGCCCGGGTACTCACTGACCTGGGTGCCGTCGATGCCGTAGGCCTCACGTGTGGCCTTGAGGTTCTTCTCGACGTACGGCGCCTCCTTGGCCTGCTCGTTCGGCTGG
The DNA here is from genome assembly GCF_031181555.1 of Streptomyces sp. Lineage (GTDB taxonomy): Bacteria > Actinomycetota > Actinomycetes > Streptomycetales > Streptomycetaceae > Streptomyces > Streptomyces fimbriatus. The sequence goes on from NZ_JAPSKQ010000166.1 coordinate 10,329, forward strand.
ACCTGGAACTTCTGCACGATCGCCGGGTACAGGCCGCCGATGAGGATCGCCGACAGCACCATCAGGCCGAAGCCGATCACGGGCAGCTGCCAGGTGCGCCGCCACAGGGTGGCGAAGAACAGCAGCGCGCAGATCGCGGCGATGCAGAACAGGATCGTCTTGGCCGGCAGGTAGGCGTTGGCGTCGACGTACCTGAGGCCCGTCCAGTTGTCGGTGGCCTTGAAGTCGCTGGACTTGACCGCGAGCCCGTACCGGTCGAGCCAGTACGCGACCGCCTTCAGCGCGACGAAGACGCCGAGGATCACCGACAGGTGTCCGGTGGCCGCGGCCGTGGCGCGCGCGCCCGGGCTGGTGATGCGCAGCCCGCCGTACAGGTAGTGGGTGAGCGCGGCGGCGATCAGCGACAGGATCGTGGCCGCGAAGCCGAAGCCCAGCAGGAACCGGTACCAGGGCAGGTCGAAGGCGTAGAAGGAGACGTCGAGCTTGAACTGCGGGTCCTTCTGCCCGAAGGGCACGCCGTTGACCCACATCAGCCAGGTCCGCCACTGGCTCGACGCCGAGGCGCCGGCGATCAGGCCCACCAGCGCGGTGATGCCGAGCAGCAGCCATTTCTTGTACGGGGCGATGCCCATCCGGTACCGGTCGAGGTTCTGCTGCTCCATCGACATGGCACTCAGCGGCGGCCGCATCCGGTGTGCCAGCCAGATGTTGAAGCCGACCGCGAGGGCCATCAGCAGACCGAAGACGAAGAAGAGCCCGATCTTGGTCCACAGGGTCGTCGTGAACACCGACGAGTAATTGACCGAGCGATACCACAGCCAGTCGGTCCAGAACCCCGCGAACATGGTGAACACCATGCCGAGGACGGCCAGGACGCCCAGTGTCATGAGCAGGGTCCGGACCCGCCGGGACGGGCGGCCCACTCTGATCCGTGGCCCCGTCGGGCCTCCGCCGCGGTCCGGCATCTGGAAAGCCAAGGTAGGCACCTCGAAGTTCGCTGTCGATTCGTCAGGCCCGCGTTTTTCGTGGACCGGGTGAGGCCCCCGTGATCGCGGGCCCACACCTATGCAACTTACTCACCCTTTACTCGGTTCCCGATTCCGGCCAGGAACGAGAGAGGATTGTGACCATGTCCAACACACCCATGGCGGCGAGCCCGCTCACCCGGGCCGTGCTCGAGATCGACGAGTACGTCTCCGGCCTCGGCTGGGACCAGCCCGCCCGTCTCTTCGCCCTCGTAGACACCGCCCGGCTGCGGGCCGAGCAGCCCTCTCTCGCGGACCGGCTCGGTCTGGACGGCGAGCAGGAGACGACCGCTCTCACCCCGATCGAGCAGGACGAGATTCCAACGGGCAAGCCGCTGGACGAGTTCCTGGGCACCATCGCCTGGCCCGACGCGGTGGCCGGCTGCGCCCTGACCGTGGAGCGGCTGATGCTGCCGCCGTCCGCGGAGGCCCAGGTTCCGAAGGATCTGGACGAGGCCGCGCTGACGAAGTGGGTGGCCGCGCACCCGGAGCGTCAGGAGGTCCGCATGACGGTCGCGGTGCTGCGCGACGGTGCCCGCGAGTCGGCGCTGCGACTGCGCGAGAAGGACTCCCCCACCGAGGTCCTCACCGGTTCCGACCTGGTGCCGGGCCTCGCCGAGGCCCTGGCGGCGACGTTCGAGGAGTAGCCGTCCCGGCCGGCGGACCGGTCAGGAGGCCGTGCACTTCGGCAGGTCGGCGGTGTCGCCGGAGCGGATGTCCGCCAGGGCGCCCAGGGCGTCGTCGATGGTGCCCACCTTCACGAGGGTGAGGCCCTCGGGGGTGTCCCTGGCGGCCGCCGCGCAGTTGTCGGCGGGCGTGAGGAAGTACTGGGCGCCCTTGCCGCGCGCGCCGACCGTCTTCATCTCGATCCCGCCGATCGGCCCGACCTTGCCGTCGTCGTCGATCGTGCCGGTGCCGGCGACGAACTTTCCGCCGGTCAGGCTGCCCGGGGTGAGCTTGTCGTAGATGCCGAGCGCGAACATCAGGCCCGCGCTCGGCCCGCCGACGTCGGCGAGCTTGATGTCGATGGTGAACGGGAAGGTGTGGTCGGTGCCGGCGGAGATCCCGACGACGGCCCGCTTCTCACCGTCGTCGTCGGAGACCGTGGTGGTGATCGTGATCTTCTCGGTCTTCGTCGCCGTCCGGTTCTCCTTCTCGGCGGCGGCCTGCTCCTTGGCGGGCACGATCGTGAAGACGACGTCCTCACCGGGCTTGTGCCGGGTCACCAGCTCGGCGACGTCGGCCGGCTCCTTCACCGCCTCGCCGTCCACGGCCTTGATCACGTCACCCGCGTGCAGCTTGCCCTCGGACGGGGAACCCTTGACGACCGTCGAGACGATCACCCAGGACTTCACCGGAACGTCGAGCTCCCTCAGCGCCGCGACCTTGGCGCTCTCCTGGGACTGGCTGAACTCCTCGGCGTTCTCCTGGGTGGACTCCTCCTCCGTCTTGCCGTCGGGGTAGAGGGTGTCGTGCGGCACGACCTTGTTGTCGTGCGCGAGCCACCCGTAGACGGCCTCGACGAGGTTCATCCGGTAGTCGGCGCTGGTGACCCGCACCGTGGTCATGTTGAGGTGGCCGTCCGTCGGATAGGTCTTGCGCCCGGAGATCTGCAGCACCGGCTCGCCGTCGTGCTCACCCAGCGTGTTCACCGTCGGCCCCGGGGACATCTCCGCGTACGGCACGGGGATGAACACTCCCGCGCACAGGAGCGCGATCAGCATCAGGGTGGAGGCGAGCATCGTCGCAGTGCGGCGTGGCATGCCTCGACAGTACGGGACGTGCCTGTCAGCGCACCGTCAGGGCCGCCCGGACGGGCGGCCCTGCTCGCTTCGTACGCCGTGACCTGCTGTTCTCCGGCCGTCAGCTACCCGACCGCGGCCTCTCCATGGCCTCGCAGAAGCGGGCGTAACCGATGAGTTCGGGTCCGTCGCTCCGCACCTTGCGAGTCCGGTTGGCCCAACTGCCCCACAGTCCCGCGCCTATCGCAGCCACAAGCGGAATCAGCAACCAGGCAAGCGCCGCCATGCCGACCTCCCAACCCCATGAGCGTCCGCAGCTGACTGATCAGCAGATTAACCATCCGCAGTGACAACGCTCACGCCAGGGGTGCGGTTACGCAACCGGAAGATCTCACCGGCGGGTGCACGGGTTCGGCAGGCTCCCGCCCTCCCGCCACCCGGCCACCACCCCCGACGACGGCGCTACGCGCCGACCCGCCCTCCCGCCACCCGACCGCCACCCCCGACGACGGCGCTACGCGCCGACCCGCCCTCCCGTCACCCGACCGCCACCCCCGACGACGGCGCTACGCGCCGACCCATTCTTCTGTCCCGTCCGAGAACCTCTGGTGCTTCCAGATGGGCACCTCGTGCTTGAGGTCGTCGATCAGCTTCCGGCACGCCTCGAAGGCCTCGCCCCGGTGCGGGCACGACACGCCGACGACGACGGCCA
>NZ_JAPSKQ010000167.1:0-5297 GCF_031181555.1 Streptomyces sp.
GCCCGCCCGCTCAGAACGCGTCCGACGGGACGTACGTCCCCCAGACCTCCCGCAGCGCGTTGCACACCTCGCCCACGGTCGCCCGGGCCCGCAGCGCCTCCTTCATCGGGTAGAGGACGTTGTCCTCGCCCTCCGCCGCCTTCCTCAGGGCCGCCAGTGCCGAGTCCACCGCCTGCTGGTCGCGCTCCGCGCGCAGCTTGGCGAGGCGTTCGGCCTGCTGGGCCTCGATGGCGGGGTCGACGCGCAGGGGCTCGTACGGCTCCTCCTCGTCGAGCTGGAAGCGGTTGACGCCGACCACGACCCGCTCGCCGGAGTCGGTCTCCTGGGCGATGCGGTAGGCGGAGCGCTCGATCTCGCTCTTCTGGAAGCCGCGCTCGATGGCGTTGACCGCGCCGCCGAGTTCCTCGACCTTGCCCATCAGCTCGACGGCCGCGGCCTCGACGTCGTCGGTCATCTTCTCGATGACGTAGGACCCGGCGAAGGGGTCGACGGTCGCCGTCACGTCCGTCTCGTAGGCGAGGACCTGCTGGGTGCGCAGGGCGAGCCGCGCGCTCTTGTCCGTCGGGAGCGCGATGGCCTCGTCGAAGGAGTTGGTGTGCAGGGACTGGGTGCCGCCCAGGACCGCCGCCAGGCCCTGGACGGCGACGCGGACCAGGTTCACCTCGGGCTGCTGCGCGGTCAGCTGCACGCCGGCCGTCTGGGTGTGGAAGCGCAGCATCAGCGACTTGGGGTTCTTCGCCCCGAACTCCTCCTTCATCACCCTCGCCCAGATCCGGCGGGCCGCGCGGAACTTGGCGACCTCCTCCAGGATCGTCGTCCGGGCGACGAAGAAGAACGACAGGCGGGGCGCGAAGTCGTCGACGTCCATGCCGGCCGCGACCGCGGTGCGCACGTACTCGATGCCGTCGGCCAGCGTGAACGCGATCTCCTGCGCCGGGGAGGCGCCCGCCTCGGCCATGTGGTAGCCGGAGATCGAGATGGTGTTCCACTTGGGGATCTCGGCCTTGCAGTACTTGAAGATGTCGGCGATCAGCCGCAGCGACGGCTTGGGCGGGAAGATGTACGTCCCGCGCGCGATGTACTCCTTCAGCACGTCGTTCTGGATCGTGCCGGTGAGCTTGTCGGCGCTCACGCCCTGCTCCTCGGCGACCAGTTGGTAGAGCAGGAGCAGCAGGGCCGCGGGGGCGTTGATCGTCATCGACGTCGAGACCTTGTCCAGCGGGATCCCGCCGAACAGCACCCGCATGTCGTCGATCGAGTCGATGGCGACGCCCACCTTGCCGACCTCGCCGTGCGCGATCGGGGCGTCGGAGTCGTGGCCCATCTGGGTGGGCAGGTCGAAGGCGACCGACAGGCCCATCGTGCCGTTGGCGATCAGCTGCTTGTAGCGGGCGTTGGACTCCGTCGCCGTGCCGAAACCGGCGTACTGGCGCATCGTCCAGGGACGGCCGGTGTACATCGTCGGGTACACGCCCCGGGTGAAGGGGTACTTCCCCGGCTCGCCCAGCTTCTCGGCCGGGTCCCAGCCCTGAAGAGCCTCCGGCCCGTAGACCGGTTCGATGGGCAGTCCGGACTCCGACTCGCGCGCCATGGTGTGATGCCTCCCGCTGAGCAGGGCTGCTCGACCCGCTCGCCGTTACTCGTCAGTTACTCGCCAGTGCAGACCCGATCCTCCGACGGACTGTAGCGGTGCGCGTACGGTCCGGTGGAGGGGCTCACGCTGGGACCTTCCTCACAGCCGCGGTAGGGCCCCGCTCACAGCGTCCACCGCGGCGGTCGTCTTCCGGTCCCTCACCACCATGCCCCCTGGTTCGGCCGCGGTCACGTCCGGGGAACATCTCGGTTGACGACCGGGCGCGGCGACCGGTGGGACGAGGGGGGTTTGCGTGCGGGGTACGGGCATGAGGGCTTGCACGTGCGGGGCGGACGGGGAGGCCCGCACGCGCGGGACGGGCAGGGGGAGGGCGCGCGCCGCCCTGGCGGCACTGGCCGTCCTGACGGGCTGTGCGGCGGGCTGCACGGTGCAGCCCACCGGCGCGGACGGCGACGGCAGGGCGCCGGTGCGCATCGAGCTGCCGAGCGGGACACCGTCCGCGTCCCGCGCCCTGGACGGCGACGGCGGGGGCTCGTCCGGGTCCGGTGACGAGCGGCCCGGCACCGCGCCGGAGCAGCGGCCCCCGCGCGTGCTGTGGTCCCCCGGCGACTCCGGCCGCGACGTCCGCGAGCTCCAGGCCCGGCTGCGTCAGGTCGCCTGGCTCCTCCACGGGCCCACCGGGACGTACGACGAGCCGACGGAGGAGGCGGTGAGGGGCTTCCAGGGCAAGCGCGGGCTGCCGCGGACCGGCAGGACCGACACCGTCACCTGGCAGCGGCTGCTCGGGATGACCCGCGAGCCGGGCAGGTGGGAGCTGTATCTGATGGGCGGCCAGCCGGCCGACGCACCCGACGCCCGTTGCCGGACCGGCCGGGTGCTGTGCATCAGCAAGTCGAGCCGCACCCTCCGCTGGATGGTCGACGGGCGGACGGTGTCGACGATGCCCGTCCGCTTCGGCTCGGAGTACACGCCGACCCGGGAGGGCGTCTTCCGCGTCTACTGGAAGTCCCGGCACCACGTGTCCACGCTCTACGACTCGCCCATGCCGTACGCCATGTTCTTCAGCGGCGGACAGGCGGTGCACTTCTCGGCCGACTTCGCCGCGCGCGGTTACGCCGGTTCCTCGCACGGCTGCGTCAACGTGCGGGACGAGGCGGCGATCGCCCGGCTGTACGCGCAGGTGCGCAACGGCGACAAGGTCGTCGTGCACTGGTGAGGGGCGCGGGGCGAGAGGGGGGATGAATGCGGGGCGGGGGGGGGGCCCGGGGGTCCTGGTGCGCCCGCGCCGGGGGGGGCGGGGCGCGGGGTCGGGGGGGGGCCCGGCGGGGGGGGGCCGGGACCGGGGGAACGTGTCCCGCCCGCGCCTGGGTGCACGAGCCGCGGGTACGGGGGGAACCCCGGCTCCGTGCGACAGCCGATGACCAGTCGGCTCATTCATTACTGCGTCACGGGGGCCAAAAACGTCACACCCGTCGGCGAAGAAATTTCAGGGGAATGAGAAACCCCAGGTCAGGGACGTGCGACGGGGTGATCCGGGGCGTCGTCGCCCCCCTCACTCCTGGTGGCCCTTGCCGTTCTTGCCGTTGTTTCCGGCCTGGCCGCCCTGACCGCCTTGGTCACTCTGACCGCTCCGACCTCCCTGGCCGCCGCTCTTGCCCTGTGTGCCGCTGTGGCCGCTCCGGCCCTGGGAGCCGCTGTGGTCCCCGTCGGCACCGTTGCCGTTGACGTTGCCGCTGCCACTGCCCCCGCCGCTGCCACTGCCCCCGCCGTTGCCACTGCCCCCGCCGCTGCCGTTGCCCTGGTGGGCCTCGCCGTCGGCGTGCTTCCTGGCCGTGGGGCCGGTGTCAGGGGTGGACAGGACGCTCTTGCAGTACGTGTCGACGCGGGAGGAGCCGCCCGCCGCGCCCTCGACGAGGCGCCTGCGGTCACCGCCCAGTCCCTTGCCGTCCCGGAGGTCGCGGCAGGCCGAGGCGATCTGCTTCCAGCCGGGTCCGGAACGGGCCCCGGGGCCACCGGCGTCCGGTCCGGGCTCCCCCGACCCGCCGGTGTCCTCGTCGCCCCGCGCGCCCGGCCCGCCCCGAGCGGTGCCGGTGGTGCTCCGGGAGTCCCGGCCCGGGCCGCCCTCGGGCGTGGCTCCGCCGGGCCCGCCCTCCTTCGGCGGGGGCGTCGGCAGGGGGCGTTCGGAAGGGGCGCCGGTGGCCGTGACGGAGGCGGCCGGGTCGGCCCCGGAGCCGTCGGACGGTGTCGGCAGGACTCCGGTTCCGGCCAGGGCCGCGGCGCCGCCGACCATGCCGGCCGCCAGCGCGGCGGCCAGCCCGAAACGCAGGGGGCGCGTCCAGCGGGGTCCGCCGACGACTCCGGAACGGTCACCGCGCGGGGCGCCGAGCCGTATCGGCCCGGCGTCGGAGGGCTGGGTTCCGGCGTGGCGGCCGGCATCCGCGCCCGGCGCGGCGCGCCCCTCGCGCGCGGCGCGGAAGGCGGCCAGGGCGGCGGCCTCACCGGGCAGTTCACCGCTGTTCGACGAGGGTGGGGCGGAGAGGGACCTGAGCGTCCTGGCGAGCCGTTCGGCCTGTTCACGGGCGAGGGGATCGGCAGCCTCGGGTGGCTCTCCGTCCAGCAGACGCTCCGCCGTCTCGCGGTCCAGCCACCTGTACTGCTCGTCGGCCATCACATGTCCTTCTGCGTCCGCGCTCGCATCTGCGTCACACTCGCGGACCTCACCGTACGACGGCGTGGTTCTCTCTGGGGCGGAAGGGCGTCGAGCACCCCGGCGGATTCCGGATGGGCCTGCGGATCGTCACCGAGCAGCTCGGCCAGCCGTTTCAGACCGCGGTGCGCGGCCGTCCGTACGGCACCCGGGCGCTTGCCCAGCGTCTCGGCGGCGGTCTTCGCGTCGAGCCCCACGACCACGCGCAGCACGACGGCCTCGGCCTGGTCCTGCGGCAGCCGGCCGATGAGGGAGAAGGTGCCGTCGGTGGCCAGTGCCTCGATGGCCTCGCCCGCGGTGTCGGACTCGGCGGCCCGCCCGGTGAGCTCGGTCTCGTCGCCGCCGATCGCGGGGCGGCGCCCGCGCATGCGTATGTGGTCCAGCGCGCGGTTGCGTGCGATGCGGGCGGCCCAGCCGCGGAACCGGTCCGCGTCACCGGTGAACCGCTCCAGGTCACGGGCGATCTGCAGCCACGCCTCGGACGCCACGTCCTCGGCGTCGGGCTCGCCGACGAGCGTCCGTACGTATCCCAGCAGCCGCGGGTGCACGCTGCGGTACACAGTCCGGAACGCGGTCTCGTCCCCGTCCTGTGCCGCACGCACCGCGGCCGTCAGCTCCGCGTCGTCCCCCAGCACCGCGCGCGCCCTTCTGCGCCTCAGCCGGCGCCGCTCTCGCGGACCGGGCTCTCGCCGTCGTGGTTCCTCAATTGGTCGTGCCTTCTCTAGGCCGCAGGTGGCTGTTGTGGTCGTTTGTCCTCCGTGGCCCGGCGCGAAAGGCACGTTACGACCTGAAACCTGTCTCCGTCCACGTCCGTCCGAGATGCAACTAACCCGTGACACAGCGGGGTGTGACAGAAAGCGCACGCTCGACGCTGTAGGGAGTACGGGTCGCCGCGCGGCCCGTACCGCGCGACGGCCGGGGCCTCTCCTGTGGGGGGTGGTGGCCCCGGCCGTTGCCCCGGCGCGAGGGCGTCGGCGCGCGAGGACATCCACGGGG
>NZ_JAPSKQ010000167.1:5397-9883 GCF_031181555.1 Streptomyces sp.
GCCTCGCCGGCGTTCTTCCGCGGCGCCGGGGTGCCGCCGGGCCGCGCCTCGGCGGTGGCCCGCTCCAGTTGCCCGGCGCAGTACGCGTCGACCTTCGCCTCGCCGCCCGCGGCCGCCGTGAGCCGCTTCCAGACCGCCGCGTCCAGCGCCGTACCGCGCCCCTGGACCCGCTCGTAGGCGCGGCAGTGCGCCTCGGTGTCCCGGACCGCGGCGGGGCGGTCCGGCTCGGCGGGGACGGCGGCGGAACCCGGGCCGGCGGACTCCCCGGTGGACGGCCCGGGGGCGCCGGGCGAGGCATGGGTGCGCCTGTCGTCCCGCGCGGGGCCGTCCGTGGCCGGTCCCGTCCCGCCGATCCCGGCGACCGCGACCCCGCCGAGGGCGAGGCCGCCGAGCAGCACGGAGAGCACGGCCTTCACCGAGTGGCTCCCGAGCCGCCACCGGCGGGGCCGCCAGTCGTCCCGGCGCCGGGTGCGCGCGCGGTGCGCCCCCGCCTCCCGGGCGGCCCGGAACGCGGCGACGGCCCGTTGTTCGGCGGCGGCGTCGACGGAGTCCCGGATCAGCGCGGCGGCGAGCAGCACCTCGAGGTCGGCGGCGTCCACGACGCGGCGCCGGTCGGTGACGGGGCCGTCCCACCCGGCCGGGCGGTGTCCGGACGGCATGCCCTCAGGGTGCACACGCCGACGGCCGGCCGGCCCGCCGTCGTTCTGCCGTTCACCCATGTCCGTTCCCGTCCCTGCTCGATCCACTCGGCCCCGTCGGCCCACCGGGCCCGTGCGGTCCGCCCGACCCGTGCCGACCGCCCGGGCAGGCGGTCCTGCCCCGACCGAGGCATACGTTCCGCTCATCCGGCCTGTTCAGTCCGCCGGTCCGGACGGACCGCCGCGGGCTGCCGGGTCCGGCCGGCTCACGCGGGGCGCCGTCGCCCCGCCCGCCGTGTCCGCCGTCCCGGCCACCGTTCATGTCGACTCACCCAGCGTCCGCGACGCCTCATCCGTCACACTCTCGACGCCCAGCTGCTTGGCCAGGCGTTTCAGCCCCCGGTACGCGGCCGTCCGGACCGCCCCCGGCCGCTTGCCGAGGACGCGGGCGGCGGCGGGGCCGTCGAGGCCGACGACCACCCGCAGCAGCACGGCCTCGGCCTGGTCCCGCGGCAGTTCGCCGACCAGTGCCAGGGCGTGCTCGGTGGACATGGCCTCCATGGCCTGGTCGTGGGTGCTCTGCGGACCGGGCAGCTCCAGTACGTCCTGCTCCAGGGCCGAGGGCCGGGGCCGTACCCGCTGCCGGCGCAGATGGTCCAGCGCCCGGTGCCGGGCGATGGTCGCCGTCCAGCCCCGGAACCCGGCTCCGTCGCCCTTGAACCGCCCCAGGTCGCGGGCTATCTCCAGCCAGGCCTCGGACGTCACGTCCTCGGCGTCGTCCCCGACCAGTCCGCGCACGTAGACGAGCAGTCCGGGCTGTACGAGCCGGTAGGCCACGGCGAACGCGGCCTCGTCCCCTTCCTGGGCCCGCGCGACGGCCGCGCCCAGTTCCCCGTCGTGCGCCTGTGCGCGGCGGGGTTCCCCTCCGTGGCCCAAGAACTGTCCTCGTCCGTACCGAGTGCGTAGCGCATCCGCTTGGCGTGAGCGCGTCCGACGATGCCCACACCCCCCACGGTCATCAGCGTCGGGCGCCACGAAAGTGTCACAGCTCGTCACGGGCCTCGTGCGGCACACGCACAGGGGCGGGCCGCCCGTGTCCGGCCGCCGGACGGCGGCGGGCCCGCCCGTGCAGCATCAGGTAGAAGGTCTGCAGCGACTCCTGCGGGTCGCCCGCCTCGAAGCGGTTGTGCACCCTGCCCACCGGGTTCCAGATCCGGCCGTCCGGCATCCGCACCCCGACCGGCTGGCCGAAGTAGGCGCGCTGCCCCTCGTCGAAGTCCACCCACGCCGCCCCGGCGTGGCGCACGAGCACCTCACCGACGTAGGCGCCGAGCCCGAACAGCGTCTCGCGCGCCCGCTCGCGGTCCGCGCCGCCCTTGCGCAGTCCGTCGACCAGGAAGTCGACGACGCGCAGGCTGGCCACGGAATAGTCCAGCGGGAGCCGGCCGCGGGCGGTCACCCGGGCGACGAAGGCCGCCGCGTACGGCCGCATCCGTCCCGCGGCCGGCATCCGCTCGTCCGCAGCCTCCATGGGCCCCACCTCTCCGCTCGGTCCGCCGGGGAGCCCTGCCGGGTTCCCCGGCAGACCAAGCGGGCGCCGCGCCCCGAGCGTCACGGGTCACGGACGTGTCGCTCGACACACGGCCAACTCACAGGCCCGGCACAACCTTTCGGCCTCCCGGTACGTCCGCGAGAGCCTTCGGGCGAAGGCGCGCACCCGGTGCCCGAGCTACGGCACGGAGATCAAGCCCGCCGCCGTCCACCACACCGGCGTCGACGCCGACAACGCGGTGTCCCTGACGGACCTGTCCGGCTACGGCCGCGCGGACCTGACGTTCGGTGCCGACGGCGAGGACACCTCGGACGGCGTCATCCTGTACCTGCCGAGCAACAGCACGGGCCCCGGCTACGGCGACTCCCCCGTCTTCGGCAAGAGCACCCTCGGCACGCCGACGGACGGCCGCCTCGGCCGGACGCTGACGCCGTAGCACCGCACCACCGCCCCCGCGGCGACGGCCGGGGTCCCCGCACCGCCCGGGGCCCCGGCCGCTTCACGTCCGCCGGCCGGCCGCGGCACCGGAAACGTCACTGCGCGCGCGGTCCCCCGCCCGACGCGTCCCGGCACAGCAGCCGCAGGGACCCGTCGCCCGTGTAACAGCGGACGGCCTCCTCGATCGGGTCCCAGATGCGGCCGTCGGGCGTGCGGACCCAGTAGTCGCCGCCCGTGGCCCACCACTCGCCACCGGTCTGGCGGACGATCACCTCACCGGTGTAGGCGCCGAATCCGCGCAGCACCAGCTCCACGGCGGCGTACGGGGCCTCCTCCCGGCGTATCTCCTCGATCACGCGGTCGACGCTCCACAGACTGCGCGCCGAGTAGTCGAGGCGCAGCCGTGCCCCTTCGCGCATCGCCGCCACCGCGTCCGCCGCCCACCGGACCGGCTTGGCCGCGGCCGAGGGCCTGGTCTCCTGCTGTGTCGTCACAGTCGTCGCAGTCGTCACACCTTCAAGAGCGTGCCGGTGAAGCGTTTCGTCACCCGGTTTCCGCGGCTTCCCGCAACCGGCGCAGGACCGCCCCGACTCCGCCCCAGGACCCTCACAGCGACGGAACTTTGTCGTGCGGTGGCCGCCGGTGCGGGGCTGCGCGGCCTCAGTCGTTCCTGCGGCTGCGCCGGGACACCGCGGCACGCAGCACCCGTCGCCCCTCCGTCGACACCTCCAGCGCCCCGCGCAGGCCCGTCGCTCCGTGGGCGGACAGCAGCTCCAGGACCGCGATCTGCCTGCGCAGTTCGGCGGCGACGAGCGGCGACATGCCGTCCGTACGGCCCGCGCGGCAGGCGTCGACCGGGTCCGCGTCGTCGGTCCGGGCGGCGGCGCCGTCCAGGAGCCGGTGGATGCGCAGCGCGGCGACGGAGCAGGCGTCGGCCCACATCCGCAGCTCGGCGGCGGACCGCCGGGCGGGGGCGGCGGCGAGCATCCGGTGCGCGAGCGCCGCGGCCTCGTCCTCGTCCTCGTCTCCCGCCGCGTCCAGCGTGCCGCGCACCTCCTCCAGCCGCTGTGCCCAGTCACCGGTGCCGGTGTCCTCCGCGAGGCTCGACCACAGCGGCCGCAGCACCTCGTCGTCGCCGCCCAGCAGGGGCACGCACCGATCCAAACAAGCCAATCCGCTCACGGCCAGCCCGCGCTCGTCGGCCTGTGCGATCAGTTCCACCAGGCTCATCCACGCCTCCCTCAGCGGGTACCGCAGGTCCCGATGAGGCCCTTCAGCAGCCTCTTCCCTCACGGAACCCGCATTTCCCCTTACTGCGCGCGACGGCCCGGGAATGTCACAGGGGCACCACTCCGAGCCGGTCCAGCAGACGGAAGAGGAGGTTTTCGGCCATCGGGCCGGGGTCGGCGGCGAGGACGTCGAGCCGTTCGTCCGCGGCCACGGCGTGTCCCGCCTCGGCGGCCCAGGCGACGGCGCGTTCGGCGGCGTCGCGGGGCTCCCGGAAGTAGTCGCCGAGGGTGAGCCCGTCCTCCTCCGGGCGGAGCCGGTCCGCCATCGCCGCCCGGCCCAGGCAGGTCGTCCACGCCCCGGGGCCGAGCGCCGCCGCCTCCACGACCGCGCAGTCGCCGCCCATGACGCAGGCGAACAGCGCGGGCGCCCCGGTCCGCTCGGCGAGGGCGCGCATGCCGCCCGCCTCGCCGGCCCCGGCGTACTCCCGGACCCGCCGGCCGCCCGGCGCCTCGGTGCGCAGGACGATGCCGTCGGCGCCGGACAGCGCGTCCCGCTCCGCGAGCGGCCGCTCGTCACGGCCCACGACGAAGCAGCCCCAGTAGCCCATGCCGCTGCCCCCGCCCTCTCG
>NZ_JAPSKQ010000167.1:9983-13788 GCF_031181555.1 Streptomyces sp.
CCGGACGGCGGTCCGTTCGACCTCCGTCACAACCGGGCGACCGGTCGGTTTCAGTCCAGCCGGTCCGCCAGGGCCCGGAACTCCGCCCAGGACAGCTCGGGCCGCTCCGGGTCCCACAGCTTCTGGACGGTCGCCCGCAGCGGCAGCCGGATCCCGGCCGCGACCTGGTCCTCGGTCTGGGAGCCGGCCAGATCGCACCAGACGGCGAAGGAGCCGCCGAGGATCCGGTCGTCGTACCGGGACGGGACGGCGGTGGTGCCGCGCAGCACCCGCGGCGTCCACTGCTCGTAGATCCGCCGGCCCGTCGGATAGACGAAGGTCAGCGGCTCCCCGAGCACGTAGTAGAGGAACTCGTCGTTGTAGTTGACGACCCGGCGGCCCTCGTCCAGGTACTCGGCGGGCTGCCGGGCGCCGATCTCCTTGCCGGTCCAGTAGGCGACCTCGATGTCCTTCGCGCCCCGCACCGACGTGCCCCGGAAGAAGCCGTCGTTCCAGGCGCGGGGCGTGCGGCCGTGGGCGCGGACGGTCGCGGCCCGGTCGTTGAGCCAGCCGGTGGCCAGGTCCTCCACGGTCGCGCCGGGGCCGTACCTCTCCCGCGCGGCGGCGGCGAGGCCCGGGAACGACGCCTCGGGGTCGGACACCACCAGCGCCTGGTACTCGTCGCCGCCGAGGTGCCACCGCCCGCCGGGGAAGAGGCCGGCGTACTCGTCCAGCAGGTCGTCGACGATCTCGGCGGCCCCGGCCTCGGAGATGTCGACGGCGCCGCGCACGGCGCGACCGTTCGCGTCGCGCAGCTGGAGGTCCGGATGGGCGGCGATGACCGCGCCGAGGTGACCGGGCGAGTCGATCTCGGGGACGACGGTGATGTGCCGGCTCGCCGCGAGGTCGACGATCTTCTTGACCTGCGCCTTGGTCAGACGGTCCTCGGACACGATCTCCGGGTGCGTGTCGGACTCGATGCGGAAGCCCTGGTCGTCGGAGAAGTGCAGGCCGAGTTCGTTGAACTTCAGGTCGCCGAGTTCGCGGATCCGGTCCTCGATCCAGCCGGCGGTGAAGTGCTTGCGCGCGATGTCCAGCATCAGCCCGCGCCGCTGCTTGGCGGGCTCGTCGCGCACGACGCCCTCGGGGGCGGCTCCGGCGCCGCGTATCTCCTGCTTGAGCGTGCGGGTGCCGTAGAACACGCCCGCCTCGCCGGGGCCGCTGACGGTCACCCGCCCGCCCCGCACGGTCATCGTGTACGACTCGGGGTTCGCGCCCGCGTCGCGGTTCAGCACCAGCCGCAGGTCCCCGTGGCGCTCGTCGTCCCTCTCACCGGCGTACGTCAGTCCCAGCTCGCCGGCTATCAGGCGCCCCTCGTCGGCCAGCGCGCCGTCGCTGACGACCACCCGGTGGGTCCGCGCGGGGCGCCAGCCGGGGCCGCGCTCGGCGGTGTGCTCGCGGACGGCGGGAATGGTGCGCGGCATCCGGGACAGGGGGTAGGACCGGCTGGGGCTCGGACTCGCCTCCGGCGCCGTCCCGGCGGCCTCGTCCGGACCGCCGGGGCTCTCCCCGGCGGTGGCCGTCGTCGGGCCCGCCGCCGTGCCGTCGCCGTCCGAGGACGCCCAGAGCCCGAGGCCCACCCCGGAGGCGGCCACCAGCGCGCCCGCGGCGACGGCCACGACCGGCACCCTCCGCCTCACCGTCCGCGCCGCCGCCCGGCGCCCGTGCTGCCTGTGCTGCCTGTGCCGACTCACTCCGCCAACCTACGACTCGTACGGGTGAGCGGCGTCGACGAGCCGTTCCGAAACCCTGCCGTCCGGGTGAATCCGGGGCATCGATCGGACACGTCATGGACTCACTCGATAACGTGTCGCCACAACTCTCACACCATCCGCCACCGACACACACGCGACGCCCACGAGGACCCACGCTGCCTGCGCACCGTCTCCCAGACCTCCCCGGCCGAGTCGCCATACCCGGGCAATCCCGCGGCAGGCCCGGCACCCCGTCCCCGCTGGAGCGCTTCAACGCCGCCTCCGCCGAGGACGCCGAGCGCACCCTGCTGGCCTGCCTGAACAGCGTCCGCTGGGCCCTGCGCATGGCCGGCCACCGTCCCTACCCCGACCTGGCGTCCCTGCTCGCCGCCTCCGACGAGGCGGCGTACGACCTGACCGCGGCGGAACTCGCCCAGGCCCTGGCGGCGGAGTCCCTGCCCGCCCTGCCCGAGGACACGTACGCGGCCGCCCACACGGCGCTGAACGCGGCGTACGCCGCCTACGAGGCCAAGTTCGGACACGCGTTCGTCATCTGCCTCGACGGCCTGAAGCCGGACGCCGTCCTGGACCACGTACTCGAAGGCATCCGGTCACGATTGGCCAACGATCCGGAGGAAGAGCGCTCCGTGGCGGCGGAGGAACTCCGGCGCCTGACGAGGGGCCGGCTGACCGGCCTCCTGACGGCCACGGCGGCCGGTCACCAGCCCTTCCCGCCCGACAGACCCGGCGAACAGGGCCAATAGTCCCCTCCTCCGGCTGCGGCAGCCGCGTCCACACCCCTTTGAGTGCAAGTTGCGTGCAAGTTTGATCACACCGGCAGGCCCGCTGTAAGCACCACCGGAACACGTGGCTACGATGCTGGGGGCCGGTGGACCGTACCCGGCCGGGCCCGACCGACACGACAAAGCCGGCGCGGCCCCAATCCCCGCTCCCGGAGGAAACTTCCGTGCCGGCTGGAACGCTGTACCGCGGCCGGGAAGGAATGTGGTCCTGGGTGGCTCACCGAGTCACCGGCGTCCTCATTTTCTTCTTCCTGTTCGTTCACGTGCTGGACACCGCCCTCGTGCGCGTGTCCCCGGAGGCCTACGACACCGTCGTGGCCACGTACAAGACGCCGATCGTCGCGCTGCTGGAGTACGGCCTCGTCGCCGCCATCCTCTTCCACGCGCTCAACGGCCTGCGTGTCATCGCCGTCGACTTCTGGATCAAGGGCGCCCGCTACCAGAAGCAGATGCTCTGGACCGTCGTCGCCGTGTGGGTCGTGCTGATGCTCGGGGCGATCTACCCCGTCCTCGGCCACGCCGCTCGTGAACTGTTCGGGAGCTGACGCCCATGTCCACCACTGAAACCCCCGCCTCGGGCGTCGGCCCCGTCGAGGGCGCGCCCCTGTACTCCGTCGACAACCCGGCGCCGGTCATCGAGCCCCCGCGCAAGCGGACCAAGAAGACCCCGAAGACCACCCGGGGCAACTTCGAGCTGGCCGCCTGGCTGTTCATGCGCCTGTCCGGCGTCGTGCTGGTCGTCCTCGTCATCGGCCACCTGCTGATCCAGCTGGTGCTCGACGGCGGCGTCTCCAAGATCGGCTTCGCCTTCGTGGCCGGCCGCTGGGCCTCGCCGTTCTGGCAGGTCTGGGACCTGCTGATGCTGTGGCTGGCGATGCTGCACGGCGCGAACGGCCTGCGCACGGTCATCAACGACTACGCGGAGCGGCCGAACACCCGGCTGTGGCTCAAGGGCCTGCTCTACACCGCCACGGTGTTCACCATCCTGCTGGGCACGCTGGTGATCTTCACCTTCGACCCGAACATCCGCTAGGCACGGGGCTGCGAGAATCATGAAGATCCACAAGTACGACACCGTCATCGTCGGCGCCGGTGGCGCCGGTATGCGGGCCGCCATCGAGGCGACCAAGCGCAGCCGCACCGCCGTCCTGACGAAGCTCTACCCCACCCGCTCCCACACGGGCGCCGCGCAGGGCGGCATGGCCGCCGCGCTGGCCAACGTGGAGGAGGACAACTGGGAGTGGCACACCTTCGACACGGTCAAGGGCG
>NZ_JAPSKQ010000168.1 GCF_031181555.1 Streptomyces sp.
TTCGGCGACAAGCACCCCGCCAAGGGCTGGCTGATCGGCGACAAGCACGACGGCATCCGCCAGATGTTCCGCATCATCGAGTTCGCCCGCATGATGGTCGGCACGAAGGCGATCTCCACGCTGTCGACGGGCTACCTGAACGCGCTGGAGTACGCCAAGGAGCGCGTCCAGGGTCCGGATCTGGCCAACTTCATGGACAAGACCGCGCCCAAGGTCACCATCACCCACCACCCCGACGTGCGCCGCTCGCTGATGACGCAGAAGGCGTACGCGGAGGGCATGCGCGCCCTCGTCCTGCACACCGCCTCCGTCCAGGACGCGATCGCGGTCAAGGAGGCCGCGGGCGAGGACGCCTCCGCCGAGCACGCGCTGAACGACCTGCTCCTGCCGATCGTCAAGGGCTACGGCTCCGAGAAGGGCTACGAGCAGCTCGCCCAGTCGCTGCAGACCTTCGGCGGCTCCGGCTTCCTGCAGGAGTACCCGATCGAGCAGTACATCCGCGACTCCAAGATCGACACCCTGTACGAGGGCACCACGGCCATCCAGGGCCAGGACTTCTTCTTCCGGAAGATCGTCCGCAACCAGGGCGCGGCCCTGAACTCGCTCGCCGAGGACATCAAGAAGTTCCTCGCCCTCGGCACCGGCGGCGAGGAGCTGGCCGGCGCCCGCGAGCACCTGGCCAAGGCGGCCGTCGAGCTGGAGGCCATCGTCGGCCTGATGCTCACCGACCTCGCGGCCACCGAGCAGGACGTCAAGAACATCTACAAGGTGGGCCTGAACACCACCCGCCTGCTGATGGCCTCGGGTGACGTGATCGTCGGCTACCTGCTCCTGCGGGGCGCCGCGGTCGCCGCCGAGAAGCTCCAGACGGCCTCCGCCAAGGACCGGGCCTTCTACACCGGCAAGATCGCCGCGGCGAAGTTCTTCGCCGCCAACGTCCTGCCCGGCGTCACCCTGGCCCGCAAGGTCGCCGAGGGCGTCGAGCTCGACCTGATGGAACTGGACGAGGCGGCGTTCTAAGCCCCCTCCGACAGACCGCACAAGACGGCACGAGACGGCACGAGGGCCCGCTCCCGCACAGGGATGCGGGCCCTCGCCCTCGTTAAGGTGAATCCCATGAGCGCACCCTCCCGCTTCGACCGCGGACACACCGACGACCTGATGTCCTTCCTGGCGGCGAGCCCCACGCCGTACCACGCGGTGGCGAACGCCGCCGAACGGCTGGACAAGGCCGGCTTCCGGCAGGTCGCCGAGACGGACGCCTGGGACGGGACGAGCGGCGGCAAGTACGTCCTGCGCGGCGGCGCGATCGTGGCCTGGTACGTCCCCGAGGGCGCCGAGCCGCACACCCCCTTCCGTGTCGTCGGCGCGCACACCGACTCCCCCAACCTGCGGGTCAAGCCCCGTCCCGACAGCGGGGCGCACGGCTGGCGCCAGGTGGCGGTGGAGATCTACGGCGGTCCGCTGCTCAACTCCTGGCTCGACCGCGACCTGGGCCTGGCCGGCCGGCTGACCCTGCGGGACGGGTCCACCCGGCTGGTGAACGTCGACCGTCCGCTGCTGCGGGTCCCGCAGCTCGCCATCCACCTGGACCGCTCGGTGAACTCCGACGGCCTCAAGCTCGACAAGCAGCGGCACCTCCAGCCCGTCTGGGGCATGGGCGACGACGTCCGCGACGGCGACCTCATCGCCTTCCTGGAGGAGACCGCGGGCATCCCGGCGGGCGAGGTCAGCGGCTGGGACCTGATGGTCCACTCCGTGGAACCGCCGGCGTACCTGGGCCGCGACAAGGAGCTGGTGGCCGGACCGCGCATGGACAACCTGCTGTCCGTGCACGCGGGGACGGCCGCGCTGGCGGCGGTCGCCGCGAACGGCGGAGCGGGCCTGTCGTCCATCCCCGTCCTCGCCGCCTTCGACCACGAGGAGAACGGCTCCCAGTCCGACACCGGCGCCGACGGCCCGCTGCTCGGCAGCGTGCTGGAGCGCTCGGTGTTCGCGCGCGGCGGGTCGTACGAGGACCGGGCGCGCGCCTTCGCCGGCACCGTCTGCCTCTCCTCCGACACCGGTCACGCCGTCCACCCCAACTACGCGGAGCGGCACGACCCGACGCACCATCCGCGCGTCGACGGCGGCCCCATCCTCAAGGTCAACGTCAACAACCGCTACGCGACGGACGGTTCGGGCCGGGCCGTGTTCGCGGCGGCCTGCGAGAAGGCGGACGTCCCCTTCCAGTCGTTCGTCTCCAACAACTCCATGCCGTGCGGCACCACCATCGGCCCGATCACCGCGGCCCGGCACGGCATCCGGACCGTCGACATCGGCGTGGCCATCCTGTCGATGCACAGCGCGCGCGAACTGTGCGGCGCGAAGGACCCGTTCCTGCTGGCGAACGCGCTCGTGGCGTTCCTCGACGCCTAGTCAACTCCCCCGCGGCGCATGAGGACCGCCCGCCCGGGTACTCGGTGCCCACCGGAAATACCGGACAGGGAGGCGACACTCATGGGCCTCGGCGGATGCATCATCCTCATCGCCGCGGGAGCAATCCTCACGTTCGCGACCGACTGGGACATGCAGGGTGCCAACCTTGACCTGGTCGGCATCATCCTCATGATCGTCGGTCTGATCGGCGTCGCGACCTTCAGCAGCATCGCCCGGCGCAGGCGGGTCGTCGTACCGCCCGCCCAGGTCGTCGACGACACCCGGCCCCACCGCCGGGACGGCTACAGCGACGGGTACGGGGTGTGACCAAACGCCCTGCCGGGCGTCCGTCCCCGCCGGCACCGGCGGAGGACGGTCCGCGTCCCCCGCGGTGAGCCGTACGGGCACGCCCCGGTCCTGCCGGTGGACACGGCGGGCCGGGCAGGCGTGGTCCGGGTGGGCGTCGCAGGAGTCCGCCGTCGCGGACCCGGCCGCGTCCCGCGGCCACGGCGTGCACGAACCGTCGTCGTACGTCTCTCTCCACGGGAACGCCTCGGGCACCCGCACCCCGGCGGCGAACATGACCGCCCGGTCGCCCAGGTGCTCCCGGACGTGGTGGCGCGGGCCGGACGGAACCCGGCCCGCGCCCTTCCGCCGGTCGGACCCGGCTACTCCGTGGCGGCGGGTTCCGACCGGGCGCCCGGACGCGTGCCGGGGACGGTCGGCCGCCCTCCGTCGTGCCTGCCCAGCGCCGCGAGGACCAGGGTCACGGCGACCGACGCGGCCGCCATCAGCGACATCGCCGTGGCCGGGGAGGTCAGTTGGGCCAGCGTGCCCGCGAGGACGGCGCCGACGCCCTGAAGGGCGGCCATGCCGGTGACGTGCAGGCCGAGGGCCTGGCCCACCAGGTCGTCGGGGGTGAGGGACATCAGGCGTTCCTGCAGGACCAGGCTCGCGGCGAAGCCGACGGAGGCCACGGTGACGGCCACGGCCGACAGCGCCACGCCCGGCCGCAGGACGAAGAACAGGTAGGGAACCGCCAGCAGCAGGCGCAGCGGGGTCGCGAGGCGGGGGCGCAGCGCGGGCGGCACCAGGCGGCCCACCACCATGTCGCCCACGAACATGCCCAGCGCCCCGCACGCGTACAGCGTGCCGGCGGCTTCGGGGGCGTAGGAGACGTAGAGCGAATCGCCGCCGACGATCAGGCCGTTGGGGACCCACAGGCCCAGGTACGTCAGGCGGCGGGGGCGCGAGGACCACAGGAGGGCGTTGGTGCGCCAGGTCGCCGGGACGGACGGGCGGCCGAAGGAGCGCGGTGGGCGGGCCGTGAGGCCCAGGCGGGTGACGAGGGCCGACAGCAGGTACAGCGCCGCCGCGAGGAGCAGACAGGCCCGGGGGGACAGGAGCACCAGCAGGGCGCCGCCCGTCGCGAAACCGGCCATCTGCGTCAGGCCCCAGAGCATGTTGTACACCGAACGCCCCAGCACGTAGCCGTCCTTGGACAGGATCTCGTTCAGCAGCCCCCCGCGCGCTCCCCCGCCCAGCGACGCGACCAGGCCCTGCAGGAGCACGACGGCGAAGACCGCCCGGACCGGCAGGCCGGGCAGCGCCAGCACCGCCGTGCCGGCCGCGAAGGCGAGGGCGAGGCCGGTCAGGACCGCGCGCGGGGGCAGGCGGTCAGCGCCCGAGAGCAGGAACGCACCCCCCAGCAACTGCGCCAGTTGCGGGCCGAACATGCTCACCGCCGACAGGAACGGGGAGCCGGTGGCCCGGAAGACCAGCGTGCCGAGGGCCAGGCCGCCGATCGTCTGGGCCGCGGCGAAAGCGGCGAAGGAGAGCAGGAACGGGGTGAACTCCGGGGTGCGGAACAGGGAGCGGTAGCTGCGCATGCGCCGAAGTCTCGGCGCGGCCCGGGGACCGTGTTTACTGTTTCGCCGACACGCGAAAGGTCATCACGCATGGGCTTGTGGCAGATCGACACCGACACCCTCGCCCGCAGCCGGTTCGTGCTCTCGCCGTTCGCCGAGACCTTCGCGAGCCTGAAGCTGCTGCACGCGGGGACCGGCGCCCATCCGGGCGAGGAGGCCTGGCTGCGCGCGCACCTGCCCGGCTACCGTGCGCGCCTCGCGACCGACCCGGTGGCCGCGCCGCTCGTGCGGGCGGCGATCGGCACGTCCTGGATCGCCGACTTCTTCTGCCCCACCTCGTGCGAGGGGGAGAGCTTCGAGGAGACCGTGGCCCGGGTGCGGGCGGCCGGGCCCGGGGAGGCACGGGCCGACCTCCGCGTGTCCCTGCGGGGACCGCTCCCCGCCGCCCTGGAGCGGGACGACCTGCCCGAGCGGGCGACCGCGCTCCTGACCTACGTCTGGGAGGAGACCGTACGGCCGTACTGGGAGCGCCGGCGGCGCGTCCTGGAGGCCGACGTGGTCGCGCGGACCGCGCGCGTGGGCCAGGGCGGCTGGGCGGCCGTGCTGGACTCGCTGAAGCCGGGCGCGCGGTGGCTCGGGGAGAGCCGGTTCCAGGTCAACCCCCACGCGTATCCGCCGCGGGAGATCGCCGCCGGGGCCGAGCTGCTGTTCATGCCGGTGACGCCGAGGACCAGTTGGGTGTCGTGGGAGGGACGGGAGCGGTACGCCGTCGTCTACCCGTGTCTCGGGGTGCTCGCCGAGGACCACGGCCGGCGCCCCGTCCCGGCCGGGCTCGGGGCGCTCGTCGGGACCGCGCGGGCCGGAGTGCTCATGCTGCTCGGAACTCCCCTGAGCACGACCCAGCTGGTCGCCGTGACCGGGCAGGGCCTGGGGTCGGTGGGCCGGCATCTGCGGGTGCTGCTGGACGCGGGGCTGGTGGAGCGTTGGGGGAGGGCCGGGCGGTCGGTGCTGTACGTCCGGACGGCGGCCGGGGAGGTGCTCGTGGAGGCGTCGGGGGCCGTGCGCGGTGCGCGTGGCCCTGGCGGCACCCGCGGGAGGGCGGCACCGGTCAGGTGAGCGCGTGCCCCGTCGTCGCGTCCACGTGGGCCGGGACCTCGTCGTGGCGGTCGCCGACCGACAGGGTGCCGGTGGGCTCGAAGAGGAGGAGGGCGGTGGGCACGGGCGCGCAGGGCTTGTGCTCGGTGCCGCGGGGGACGGTGAAGACGGCGCCCTTGGGGAGGACGACCGTGCGCTCGCCGGACGGTTCGCGCAGGGCGATGTGCAGTTCGCCGTCGAGGACGAGGAAGAACTCGTCGGTGTGGTCGTGCGCGTGCCAGACGTGCTCGCCCTCCACCTTGGCGATGCGCACGTCGTAGTCGTTGACGGCGGTGACGATGCGCGGGCTCCACTGCTCCGTGAAGGAGGCGAGGGCCCGGTCGAGGGAGAGGGGTTCCTGTGCCTTGTCCTGTGTCATGTCCCCATCGTCGGCGGTGCGCCGGGACCGGACCAGTGCTAGAAATCGCGTATGCCGCAAGGATCCTCTCAGTCCCCGCGCTCCCACCGCGTCGCCGTGATCGTCGACGAGGGCACCAATCCGTTCGAGGTCGGCGTGGCCACCGAGCTGTTCGGGCTGCCCCGGCCCGAACTGGGGATGCCGTGCGCGCCGTACCGGGTGACGCTGTGCACGCCCACGCCCGAGGTGCCGATGAACCACGGGTTCTTCACGATGACCGGGGTGGCGGGCCTGGACGCCGTGGACGACGCCGACACCCTCGTCGTGCCGGGGCGGCCGGACAACGTCGTCCCGCGCACCGAGCCCGTCCTCGACGCGATCCGGCGGGCGCACGCCCGGGGCGCACGTGTCGTCAGCTTCTGCACCGGAACCTTCGCGCTCGCCGAGGCCGGCCTGCTGGACGGGCGGCGCGCCACGACCCACTGGATGTGGGCGGACTCCTTCCGGGAGCTGCACCCGGAGGTGCTGCTGGAGCCGGACGTGCTGTTCGTGGACGACGGGGACGTCCTCACCGCCGCGGGCAGCTCCGCCGCCCTGGACCTGGGACTGCACCTGTGGCGCCGGGACCACGGCGCGGAGACCGCCAACGCGGTCTCCCGGCGCCTGGTGTTCGCCGCGCACCGGGACGGCGGGCAGCGGCAGTTCGTGGAGCGGCCGGTCCCACCCGTGCCGGACGAGTCGCTGGGCCCGCTGCTGGCGTGGGCGCAGGAGCGGCTGGGCGAGCCGCTGACGGTGGCGGACCTCGCGGCCCGCGCGGCGGTGAGCCCGGCGACCCTGCACCGGCGGTTCCGCGCCCAGCTCGGCACGACACCGCTCGCCTGGCTGACGGGTGAGCGGGTCGCGCTGGCGTGCCGGCTCATCGAGCGGGGCGAGGAGCGGCTGGACGTGGTGGCGGCCCGCAGCGGCCTGGGGACGGCGGCGAACCTGCGGGCGCGGCTGCGGCGTGCGACGGGGCTCAGCCCGTCGGCCTACCGGCGGCGTTTCGGAACGGGGGACGGGGAAGCCCTGGTGTCATGAGATTCCTCGTACGCGACCGGATCCTCGGCATCGGTGACGACTACTGGATCGAGGACGACCGGGGCAACAAGGTGTTCCTCGTCGACGGCAAGGCCCTGCGGCTGCGGGACACCTTCGAGCTGAAGGACGCCCGGGGCCGGGTCCTCGTCGACATCCGCAAGAAGATGTTCGCCCTCCGCGACACGATGGTGATCGAGCGGGGCGGCGACCCGCTGGCGACGGTCCGGCGCAAGCGGCTGTCCCTGCTGCGCAACCACTACCGGGTGTCCCTGGCGGACGGCGGCACCGAACTCGACGTCAGCGGCAGGATCCTCGACCGGGAGTTCGCCGTCGAGTACGACGGTGAGCTGCTCGCCGTGATCTCCCGCCGTCTGCTGACCGTACGGGACACCTACGCCGTCGACGTCGTACGGGAGGACGCGGACCCGGCGCTGCTGATCGCGGTGGCGGTGTGCGTGATCCACCTGGCGGAGAAGGAACGGGAGGGACAGAAGGACTGAGGGACAGGGGGAGAGGGGGACACGGAGGGGCAGGGGACAGAGGAGGGCGCCCGCCCCCGCCGGGTCAGCGGCGCGGGCGGTCCAGGCCCAGGACGCGGTCCTTGAGGGCCGGGAAGCGCTCGCGGGTGCCCGCCACCGTCGTCGGGTCGAAGTCGACCGTGAGGACCTGCTCGCCGGGGCCCGCCTCCGCCAGGACCTCGCCCCAGGGATCGACCACGATCGAGTGACCCGCCTGCGGAACCCCCGCGTGCGTCCCGGACGTTCCGCACGCGAGGACGAACGCCTGGTTCTCCACCGCCCGGGCCCGGGCCAGCAGCGTCCAGTGGGACCGGCGGCGCTCCGGCCAGCCCGCCGGGACGACGAAGGTCTCGGCGCCGACGTCGACGAGACCGCGGAAGAGCTCGGGGAAACGGAGGTCGTAGCAGGTGGCCACGCCCAGGGTGGTGTGCGGCAGACGCACCGTCACCAGTGCGTCGCCCGCCCCCATCAGCACGGCCTCGCCCTTGTCGAAGCCGAAGCGGTGGATCTTGCGGTAGGCGGCGGCCAGGTCGCCGGAGGGGGAGAAGACGAGCGAGGTGTTGTAGAGGGTCCCCCCGGGGTCGCGTTCGGGGAGGGAGCCCGCGTGCAGCCACACGCCCGCGTCGCTCGCGGCCTTGGCCATCGCCTCGTGGGTCGGTCCGTCGAGCGGTTCGGCCTCACGCCCGAACTCCTCGTAGGCGAACGCGCCCGTGGTCCACAGCTCCGGCAGCACGACGAGATCGGCCCCGGCCTGATCCCGCACCATCCCGGCGACCCGGCGACGACGCGTTTCGACCGGTTCGCCCTCGTTCACGGCAATTTGGAGCAAGGAAGCGCGCACACTACCACCGTCCTGGCATTCGACTCGCCCACACGGGCCTACGATCGTCACACGAAAGCACTGCCGGGGTGCCTCACAGCAGCGTAACTTGGGGGTGCCCCCTGTTCGAGCGCAGCCGAGAACGTGGGGGACCTTCGAGACACCCGCCGAGTGCAGCCACCGCCCACTGGCACCGCCGCCACAACCTGCCCGTGTACCGACCGCCGAGGGGTCCCGTTCCGTGAGTCTGCATCCCACCCTCCAGCCCTACGCCGACGCCTGGACCCACTCCATCGAAGCGATATCCCAGCTGGTGCAGCCGCTCCCGGAGGCCGACTGGAACCGGCGGACGCCGTGCCCGGGATGGTCGGTCCGCGACGTGGTCTCGCACGTCATCGGCCTGGACTCCGAGATGCTCGGCGACCCGCGCCCCATCCACACGCTGCCGCGCGACCTGTTCCACGTCACCAACGACCACCAGCGCTACATGGAGATGCAGGTCGACGTGCGCCGCCACCACACGGCGCCGGAGATGACCGCCGAGCTGGAGTACATGATCATCCGTCGCAACCGGCAGCTGCGCAACGAGTCGCGCGACCCGGGCACGAAGGTCCGCGGCCCGTACGGCACGGACCTCACGCTGGAGGAGTCGATGCGCCGGCACGCCTTCGACGTGTGGGCGCACGAGCAGGACCTGCGCACCGCCCTCGGCCGTCCCGGCAACCTCGACTCCCCCGGCGCGCACGTCGCGCGTGACGTGCTGCTCGCCGAGCTGCCGCGCGTGGTGGCCGAGGACGCGCAGGCGCCGCGCAGCTCGGCCGTGGTCGTCGATGTCCACGGGCCGGTGGAGTTCCTGCGCACGATCCGCGTCGACATCCAGGGCCGCGGCACCCTGGAGACCGCCCCGGCGCTGGGCCCGGCCGCCGCCCTCAGCCTCGACTGGGAGACCTACGTCCGTCTGGCCTGCGGCCGGGTGACGCCGGAGGCGGTCGCGGACCGGGTGAAGACGGAGGGCGACCCGGACCTGACGGCGGCGATCCTGCGGCACTTCGCGGTCACGAAGTAGCCCGAGGACCGTCCACAGCCCGTCCGGCGTCCGAGGAGGAGGCCGTTCGGGCCGGAGCAAAGCCCGGGGGCGGCGGCCCCCGGAACGCCCGGAACGCCCGCACCGGCGCCGGGTGCCTACACGGGAACGTGCACCGAGGCCACCCGGCTCGCGACCAGCCGCTCCCGCTCCCTCCGGGCCGCCCGCCCCCGCAGCCGCAGGATCTGCGTGACCCCGAGCGCCTGGAGCACGAACACGGCCGAGAAGGCGACGGTGTAGTCGTCCCCGGTGGCGTCCAGCAGCACACCGACAGCGAACAGGGTGATCATCGAGGCGACGAAGCCGCCCATGTTCGTGATCCCGGACGCCGTGCCCTGCCGCTCCGGCGGATTCGCCGGGCGGGCGAAGTCGAAACCGATCATCGAGGCCGGTCCGCAGGCCCCCAGCACCGTGCACAGCACGACCAGCAGCCACATCGGCGCCGTATCGGCCGGGTAGGCCAGCGTGCCGGCCCACAGCAGCGCCGTCGCCGCCACCGTCCCGAGCGCCAGCGGCAGCCGCGCCCCGTGGTGCCGGGCGATGATCTGGCCGTAGACGAGCCCGACGGCCATGTTGGACAGCACGACCAGGGTGAGCAGCTCACCGGCCGTGGCCCGGGACAGCCCCTGTGCCTCGACGAGGAACGGCATCCCCCACAGCAGCAGGAACACCATCGCCGGGAACTGGGTGGTGAAGTGCACCCACAGCCCGAGCCGCGTCCCCGGCTCCCGCCAGGAGGCGGCGATCTGGCGTCGTACGTAGACGGCGCCCTGGTGCGGGACGGGCTCGGGTGCGTGGCCCTCGGGGTGGTCCCTGAGGAACAGCACCAGCAGCACGAACACCACGACACCGGCGAGCGCGCTGCCCGCGAACGCCGCCGTCCAGCCGATGCCGTGCAGCAGCCGGGCCAGGACCAGCGTGGAGACGAGGTTGCCCGCCATGCCGACCAGCCCCGCCATCTGCGCGACCAGCGGACCGCGCCGGGCCGGGAACCAGCGGGTGCCCAGCCGCAGCACGCTGATGAACGTCATCGCGTCCCCGCAGCCGAGCAGCACGCGCGAGGCGAGCGCCATGCCGTACGTCGGGGAGAACGCGAACCCGAGCTGCCCGGCCGTGAACAGCACGGCGCCGATGCCCAGCACCTTCTTGGTGCCGAGCCGGTCGACCAGCAGACCGACGGGTATCTGCATGCCGGCGTAGACCAGCAGTTGGAGGATGGAGAAGGTGGACAGGGCGGAGGCGCCCACGTCGAAGCGGTCGGCGGCGTCGAGGCCGGCCACGCCCAGGGACGTGCGGAAGATGACCGCGACGAAGTAGACCGAGACGCCGATCCCCCACACGGCCAGCGCGCGCCGTCCGCCCGGGGGATCACCGGGCAGGGTGCCGGCAGCCGCACCCGCGCCGCTCATCGCACCTCACCCCGGGCCAGGTGGGAGAACCAGCCGACGTGCCGGTGGACGACCCCGACGGCCGCGTCCGCGTCCCCGGAGCGCAGCGCCTGCAGGATCTCCTCGTGCTCGGCGAGGGTCTTGGCGATGCGGTCGGGGTGGGAGTGCATCACGGCGACGCCCATGCGCAGTTGGCGGTCGCGGAGCTGGTCGTAGAGGCGGGAGAGGATCTCGTTGCCGCCGCTGCGGACGATCTCGGCGTGGAAGCAGCGGTCGGTGACGGAGGCCGCGGCGAAGTCCCCGGCGGCGGCCTGCTCCTTCTGCCGGGCGAGCAGCTGCTCCAGGCGCTCGATGAGCCCGGGCGGCGCGGGCACGGCCTTCCTGGCGGCGTGCTCCTCGACGAGCAGCCGCGTCTCCACCACGTCGGCGATCTCCTGCGCGGAGACCGGCAGGACGAGGGCGCCCTTCTTCGGGTAGAGCTTGATCAGCCCTTCGACCTCCAGCCGCAGCAGCGCCTCGCGCACGGGGGTGCGCGAGACCCCGACGGCCTCGGCCAGCTCGCCCTCGGTGAGCAGCGTCCCGCCCTCGTAACGGCGGTCCAGGACGCTCTGCTTGACGTGGGCGTAGACGCGGTCGGCGGCGGGGGGCTGCTTCACGGGGGCCAGGCTGCTCATGCCGACAGGATAGATACAACACGTACGCGTGGAAGCATGCGTCCACGATGCGGACCCGGAAGCCGGGCGGACCCGGAAGTCGCGCGGAGCCGTGCGGAGCCCGGAAAAGTCGCCCCCGCCCCCCGCACAACCATCCGTGCCGCCCAGGAGTCAGACTCGTGCGGCCCCTCATGCGCGGCCGCATCTCAACTCGGCCGGCCCGCACGGCCATTCAAGGTAATCGGGGTAATCGACTTGAAGCTCGACATTCAGGGCATTCGCCTCCGCAGAGCCGTCGGCGCCGCCATGACCACCGGCGCCGTACTCGCCTCCGGGGCCCTCTACGCCGCACCCGCGCAGGCCGCCACCGCGCCCACGATCGTCGCCAAGGGCGGCTACGTGATGAACAACGCGAACGGCAAGTCGCTGTACACCAAGGCGGCGGACACGCGCCGCTCGACCGGCTCGACGACGAAGATCATGACCGCGAAGGTCGTGCTCGCGCAGAAGAACCTGAACCTGGACGCCAAGGTCACGATCCAGATGGCGTACAGCGACTACATCGTGAAGAACAACGCCTCGTCCGCGCGCCTGATCGTCGGCGACAAGGTGACCGTGCGTCAGCTGCTGTACGGGCTGATGCTGCCGTCCGGCTGCGACGCGGCCTACGCGCTCGCCGACAAGTTCGGCACGGGCACGACGCGGTCGGCCCGCGTGAAGTCGTTCATCGGCAAGATGAACGCGGAGGCGAAGAAGATGGGGCTGAAGAACACCCACTTCGACTCGTTCGACGGCATCGGCAAGGGCAAGAACTACTCCACGCCGCGCGACCTGACGAAGATCGCCAGCAGCGCGATGAAGAACTCCACGTTCCGCTCGATCGTCAAGACGAAGAAGTACACGGCGAAGACGATCACCAAGACGGGCAGCACCCGCACGATGGCGCCGTGGACCAACACGAACACGCTGCTCAACAACTACAGCGGCACGATCGGCGTGAAGACCGGCTCGGGCCCGGAGGCCAAGTACTGCCTGGTCTTCGCCGCGACGCGGAACGGCAAGACCGTCATCGGCACGGTCCTCGCCTCGTCCTCGGCCGCCCAGCGCGAGAAGGACGCGAAGAAGCTCCTGGGCTACGGCTTCGGCAAGATCTGACGCCCTTGGACCGGGAAAGGGGCCCACGGTTCCCCGTGGGCCCCTTTCACATGCCCCACACGTCCGGCCGCCATACACACCGCCATGGGCCGGCACAGCGGTTTCCGATCATCTTCGCTCGCAGTCGTGAACATCCCCGGACCGGCTGGCATATGCACTTCGCCCCGCTCTACGTTCCGCGGCGGAGGTGGTTCGCATGAACGAACCGAGCAAGCATTCCGGCTCCGCCGAACGGACCGGGGCCATCGACATCAGCGACTTCATCTACGCAGCGACCGGAGAACGGGTCCGGCGGCTGACCATGCCGAACGGAAGCCACTGGTTCCCAGCGGTGGACGTCTGCAAGTCGCTGGGGTACACCACCCCCCGCAAGGCGCTCCTCGACCATGTTCCGGAGGACCACCGAGACAATCTCGAGACAGTGACTGGAAGTCACGGTCTCAGCGTTCCCGCAGGTCGGAGCTGGCGCCGAGACCTTCAACTCATCGATCTGCAAGGTCTGATTCTGCTCGTCAACGCCTGCACCAAGCCGGCCTGCGCGCCCTTCAAGCAATGGGTCGCCGAAGTCATCGAGACCGTGCAGCGTGAGGGTTCCTACTCTCTCGACAAGGCCGAGGTACAGCCCGCCGGGCCAGGCGCCCCCCTCGCCTACGCCATGCCGGAGCAGGTCGCCGAGGCCATCGTCCGACTGGAGGCGCACAACCTTCAGCTGGATGAGGAGTTGGCCAACGGGCCGCGCGAATCGATCGCGTTGCAAAGGGAGACGTTGGCCATGCAGCGGGAGGTGCTGGCCGCGCAACAGGCCACCCTCGCCGTGCAACAGGCCATGGTCCGGGCGATGGAGCGCATCGCGGACCGGTTCGACAACCTCGCCCTCGAACGTCGGGCACCCCGGGGCCACCTCACCACGCCGCCCACCACGGAGTCGGTGCTGACCGCTTGGCGGCAGCGGCTGTCCGTGACCGAGGACGTGTGGGCGGTGGCCGTGGTGATCGCCCCGGTGCTCGTCGAAAAGGGTGAGCTGCGCGAGCCGCTGGAGTCGATCGCCACCCGTACGGGGCTTTCCGTGCGTCGCGTCAACGAATGCCTCCGGCTGCTGCGCAAGCACGCCTGCATTCGCTCGCGGGGCGGAGCCGAGAACGGGGCTCCGGTGTACGTGCTCCATCAGATCTGAGTCCGGGCACAGCGGGAGGGACGCCTCAACCTCAACTTGTGGCGTCCCTCCCGTCATGAGCCTATTCGGTTCGCGGCCCTCACGCCCAGGCCGAGACGATCACCAAGACGGACGGCACGCGGACG
>NZ_JAPSKQ010000169.1 GCF_031181555.1 Streptomyces sp.
CCGGCCCGCAGGGCCCTCGCGGCGCGGGCCGACCGTGCACCGGCCACGGTCAACGGCTTCCCCGAACGCGCGGCGCGGGATGCCCGCCGTTCGGCTCCACCGCGCCGCTCGTGCCGGCGACCAGCCGGCGTCCGGCGGCCTGCAGGGCCCTGAACTGCGGGGACCACGAGGCCCGTCCCTCGACGTACGGGCGGCGTCACCGGACCGTCTCCGGGACAGCCGGACCGGCGGTGCTGGGGGTCAGGTGCCCCATGACGATCCGGCGAGCCGCCGTGCCGGCCCGGTGGACCGCGTGCTGGTCATCGGGTCTGTTCTTGCAGGTATTCGGTGAGGGCCATGCCCGGCCGGAACGTGGCCACGCCGTCAGCGGCCTGGAAGCTTCCGAAGCTTCCGAGGGTGACGGACTCCCGGGCCTTGAGCGCCTCGGCGATGGTCCCCGCCCGCTCGACGGTGCCGAAGAGCAGGTCGAGGACCCGGCTGATGTCGTCCGCGGTGAGCTGCTGACCGTCCGGGCCGTCGGCGGCACGGCGAGCGGTCATCTCGGTGAGCTGCGACTTGTCCACGTAAACGTTTCCCTCGCGTCCTGATGACAGTGCTTCGATGCTTCCACCATCGCGGCAGGCTGCTCCGGCCGCATCTCTTGACGCCCGCCTCGTCGCGAGGCCGGACCCCTCCGCCGGACCACGGCAGTGCGGAAGCACCGGAATCACCCGTCAGGCGGCCGACGACCCGACGAGACGGGGAACGAACCGGACGCCGGTCGGGCAGGCGCCGGCCCGTGGCCGACGGGGGCGCGGCGCACGGGGACGCTGTAGCCGTCGTCCGGTTGCCTTCGCCGGGGCGTCGGGCGTCAGCGGTCGGTTCTGTGCCAGGGGGGGCCAGGCAGGCCGAGCGGGGCGGCCGGGCCGGTGGCGATGACGTGGACGCAGGTGCCCGGTTCCGCTGCCGCGTGCAGCCCGGCGTCGCCACGAACACGATCGCGGCCGGCACTTCCCGCTCACCGTGGTGACGCCGGCCACCGCCCTGCGGGCGGGCCGGCGCCTCCGGAACCATCCGCTCAACGATCCCCGCCCCCGCAGGCTGTCGAACGAACCAAACGGGACGACCTGTCGGCCTGGAAACGCTCATTCGTCGCCTTCGCTCCACCTTGGTGGGTGAAGGCGGTCACCAGGGCCGCCGACGGGCCGGACAGGATGGGCGATCCGCTCGTCGACGAGAAGCGGCCGCGGTCGTCGAGTCCCGTCGCCCCGTACTCGGGGACGTCCGGGGGATCGGTAGCCTGCTGCCTGACCAGGCCGACCGGAGCCGAGCCGGAACTCCCCGGATCTCCGGAGCGGGGCGAGTACGGGCGAGACCGGCAGGCGTACGCGAACACCGAGGTGAGAGATGCCGTTCACCACCCGCCCCACCCTCCAGGGCACCTTCGGCATGGTGTCCTCCACCCACTGGCTGGCCTCGCAGTCGGCGATGGCCGTCCTGGAGGACGGCGGCAACGCCTATGACGCGGCCGTCGCCGGAGCCTTCGTGCTGCACGTCGTCGAGCCGCACCTCAACGGACCGGCCGGGGAGGTGCCGATCCTCCTCGCCCCGGCCGGCGGCGAGGTGCGGGTGCTGTGCGGGCAGGGTGTCGCGCCGGCCGGGGCGAGTGCCGCCCACTACAGGGGGCTCGGTCTCGACCTCGTGCCCGGCACCGGGCCGCTCGCCGCCGCCGTCCCCGGCGCCTTCGACGCCTGGATGCTCCTGCTGCGCGACCACGGCACCAAGTCCCTCGCCGACGTCCTGAAGTACGCCATCGGCTACGCCGAACACGGGCACGCGCCCGTGGAGAACGTCGGCGCGACCGTCGAGACCGTACGGGAGCTGTTCGAGACGGAGTGGACCTCGTCGGCGGAGGTGTACCTGCCCGGCGGCCGGGCGCCGCGCCCCGGTGAGCTCTTCCGCAACCCCGCCCTCGCCGCCACCTGGAAGCGGCTGCTGGCCGAGGCCGCCGGGGCGGGGGACCGGGAGGCGCAGATCGACGCCGCGCGGGAGGTGTGGCGGACCGGATTCATCGCCGAGGCCCTGGTCCGGCAGGCCGCCCGCCCCACCCTGGACACCAGCGGCGAGCACCACACCGGCACGCTGACGGCCGCCGACCTCGCCGCCTGGTCCGCGACCTACGAGACCCCGGTGACGTACGGCTTCGACGGCTGGACCGTGTGCAAGGCAGGGCCCTGGAGCCAGGGCCCGGTCCTGCTCCAGCAGCTCGCCCTGCTCCCGCCGGAACTGCCCCCCTACGGCTCCGCCGACTACGTCCACCTGCTGATCGAGGGCTGCAAGCTCGCCATGGCCGACCGCGAGGCCTGGTACGGCGACGCGGCCGAGGTGCCGCTCGACGACCTGCTGTCGGCGGAGTACAACGCCGAGCGGCGGACCGCGATCGGCCCCCGCGCCTCCCACGACCTGCGGCCCGGCAGCCCCGGCGGACGCACTCCGCGGCTGAGCGCCCACGCGCGCGTGGTGGCCGCCGACGAGCCCGGCTTCGGTCCGGCGGGTGTCGGCGAGCCGACGGTCGCCAAGCTGCCGACGTCCCCCGTGCCGGGCGAACCGGCCGTCTCCGGCGACGGCTCCACCCGCGGCGACACCTGTCACCTCGACATCGTGGACCGCTGGGGCAACATGATCGCGGCCACGCCCAGCGGCGGCTGGCTCCAGTCCAATCCCGTCGTCCCCGAGCTGGGCTTCCCGCTGGGCACCCGGCTCCAGATGACCTGGCTGGAGGAGGGCCTGCCCAATACGCTCACCCCGGGCCGCCGCCCCCGGACGACCCTCACGCCGTCCCTCGCCCTGCGCGAGGGGGTGCCGGTCATGGCGTTCGGCACGCCGGGCGGCGACCAGCAGGACCAGTGGCAGCTGCACTTCTTCCTCGCGGTCGCGCTGCGCGGGCAGGTGCGCGGCGGCCTCGACCTCCAGGGCGCGATCGACGCACCGAACTGGCACAACGACAGCTTCCCCGGCTCCTTCTACCCGCGCGGCACGCGCCCCGGCAGCGTCACCGTCGAGTCCCGCACGGACCCCGCGGTGGTGGAGGAACTGCGGCGCCGCGGCCACGACGTGACGGTCGGCGGCGCCTGGTCGGAGGGCCGGCTGTGCGCGGTCGCCCGGGATCCGGCCACGGGTGTCCTCTCGGCGGCGGCGAACCCGCGCGGCATGCAGGGCTACGCGGTGGGCCGCTGACCCCACACACCCACGGCCCGGTGATCCGTGTTCACGCCGGTTCCACCCGGAGCACACCTGGCGGGTGGGGGCCGTCAGCGGCGCGTGGTCTCATGGAAGCATGATCAAGGACAGCGGAACCATCGATGAGTTTCTCGCCCGGCACGCCTCTGACGTGGAGGAATCCATTCGTGAGGCCGCCGCGCAGGAGATCATGCCGCGCTGGCGCCGACTCGCCGAACACGAGGTGGACCTGAAGACCGGCCCGCACGACCTCGTGACCGACGCCGACCGCAAGGCGGAGCTGTACCTCACGGAGGCACTCGTCGCCCTGCTGCCCGGCTCGGTCGTGGTGGGCGAGGAGGCCGTGCACGCCAACCCGGCATCGTACGAGGCGATCCGGGGCGAGGCACCGGTCTGGATCGTCGACCCCGTCGACGGCACCCGGCAGTTCGTGCACGGCGACACCGGATTCTGCACCCTGGTCGCCCTCGCCCGGCGCGGAGTCCTGTACGCCTCCTGGACCTTCGCCCCCGCCCGCCACCAACTCGCCACGGCCGTACGGGGGAAGGGCGCGTACCTCGACGGCGAGCGGCTCCACTCGGGCTCCCCGGAGCCCGGCCGTGACCTGCGCGTGGCCACCTCCCACCCGGACTACACCACGAACGAACAGAAGCGCGCCCTGCTCGGCCTGTGGACCGAGGGTGTGGCACCCCGTTCCTGCGGCTCGGCCGGACTCGAGTACCTGGCCGTCGCCCGCGGCGAGTCGGACGCCACGGCCTTCTCCTGGGAAGCCGCCTGGGACCACGCGGCCGGCCTGCTCCTCGTCGAGGAGGCGGGCGGCACCCACCTGACCCGCGCGGGCGAGCCCTTCCGCATCACGGGCGGCAACACCCTCCCCTTCACCGCGGCCCGCGACGCGGCCACGGCACGCCGGGTGGCGGGGCTGCTGTCGGACGGATCCTGATCTCCCGGCGCCGGCGCCCCGGCATATCCTGATCCTCCAGTGGCCGTCGGCTGACGAAGGAGTCCGAAGGTGCCGTCGATGCTCGATGCGGTCGTGGTGGGTGCGGGGCCGAACGGACTGACCGCCGCCGTGGAGCTGGCCCGGCGAGGCTTCTCGGTGGCCCTGTTCGAGGCCAGGGACACCGTGGGCGGCGGCGCCCGCACCGAGGAGCTCACCCTGCCCGGCTTCCGGCACGACCCGTGCTCCGCCGCGCACCCCCTCGGCATCAACTCACCCGCGTTCCGCGCCCTCCCGCTGGAGCGCTACGGCCTGGAATGGCTGCACGCGCAGCTCCCCATGGCGCACCCCTTCCCGGACGGCACGGCGGCCGTGCTGTCCCGGTCGGTCGGCGAGACGGCCGCCTCCTTCGGCCCGCGGGACGCCGGCCCGTACCGCCGCCTCGTCGCACCCTTCCTGCCCCGGTGGGACACCCTGGCCCGCGACTTCATGTCCCTGCCGCTGACCGCGCTGCCCCGCGACCCGGTCACCCTCGCCCGCTTCGGCCTGGCCGGGCTGCCGCCGTCGACCTGGCTCATGCGCCGCTTCCGCGACGAGAGGGCCAGGACCCTGTTCGCGGGGCTCGTCGCCCATGTGATGGCCCCCCTCGGCGGCCTCGCCACCGGCGCCGTCGGCCTCGTCTTCGCCCTCGCCGCGCACGCCCGCGGCTGGCCCGTCGCCCGGGGCGGCTCCCAGGCCATCTCCGACGCCCTCGCCGCGTACCTGAAGGACCTCGGCGGCAGCGTCCACACCGACTACGAGGTCAAGCGCCTCGACGACCTGCCGCCCGCCCGCGCCTACGTCTTCGACACCTCGCCCACCGCCCTGGCCCGCATCGCCGGCTTCGGCGGCCACTACGCGCGCTACCGGTACGGCCCCGGCGTCTTCAAGATCGACTACGCGCTGGACGGCCCGGTGCCGTGGACCGCGCCCGAGGCCCGCGTCGCCGGAACCGTGCAGATCGGCGCGGACAGCGGCGAGATCGGCACCGCCCTGCGCGCCGCCTCCCGGGAGGGCCGGGCCCCCGACGCGCCGTTCCTCATCACCGTGCAGCCCGGCGTCGCCGACCCC
Organism: Streptomyces sp.; assembly: GCF_031181555.1. Lineage (GTDB taxonomy): Bacteria > Actinomycetota > Actinomycetes > Streptomycetales > Streptomycetaceae > Streptomyces > Streptomyces fimbriatus. The sequence continues at coordinate 5,270 of NZ_JAPSKQ010000169.1, forward strand.
ACCCGGGCACCGGCGGGCAAGCACGTCTTCTGGGCCTACGGCCACGTCCCGAACGGCTGGACCGGCGACCTCACCGACGCCATCGAGCGCCAGCTGGAGCGCTACGCGCCCGGGTTCCGCGACCGCGTCCTGGCCCGCGCCACCGCGGGGCCGCCGGAACTCGCCACCCGCAACGCCAACTACGTCGGCGGTGACATCGCCACCGGCGCGGCCTCCGGCCTCCAGCTCCTGCTGCGCCCCAGACTGTCCCTGTTCCCGTACGCCACCCCGCACCCGGCCGTCTTCCTCTGCTCCTCGGCCACCCCGCCCGGTCCCGGGGTGCACGGCATGTCGGGACACAACGCGGCGAAGGCCGTCTGGAGGAGGCTGCGGCAGACATGACCACCACGATCACGCTCGTCCGGGGAGACATCACCCGCCAGAGCGCCGACGCGATCGTCAACGCGGCCAATTCCTCCCTGCTCGGCGGAGGCGGCGTCGACGGCGCCATCCACCGGCGCGGCGGCCCCGCGATCCTGGCCGAGTGCCGCAAGCTCCGCGCAGGTCACTACGGCAAGGGCCTGCCGACCGGCCGGGCGGTCGCCACCACCGCGGGCGACCTGGACGCGCGCTGGGTGATCCACACGGTGGGCCCGGTGCACAGCACGACCGAGGACCGCTCCGACCTCCTCGCCTCCTGCTACCGGGAGTCCCTGCGGGTCGCCGACGAACTGGGCGCCCGCACGGTCGCCTTCCCCGCCATCTCCACCGGCGTCTACCGCTGGCCGCTGGAGGACGCCGCGCGCATCGCCGTGAAGACGGTACGGGCCGCGCGGACGGCGGTCGAGGAGGTGAGGTTCGTGCTCTTCGACGACCGGGCCCACGAGGCCTTCGCCGCACAGGCCGGCTGACCCCCGTACGGTGCCGGAGCACATGTCCGGCCCGGGTCTCCCCACTCGTGGCCGCCGTCGCGCCGGTCCCCGTGTCCGCCTGGCCGCCTCGCGGGCTCAGAGGTCCGGGGTGTCCCGGGTGAGCCGGCGCAGGCCGGTGCGCAACAGCGCGCCGTCGACGGAGGCCACGCCCCTGAGGGCGCGCACCGGCCCGCGAACGACCTACGGGACCCCGTTGCGCGGGACCGTGGCCCGGATCGGCGCGACCTGACCCACACCTTCGACCGGCCCCTCCCGGTGACCGCGTCCGTCCTGTCCGCGGTGACGGCCACGGCGGTCGGCCACGCGCTCGCCGTGCTGGTGGCCCGGCGCCCGCTCGGGTGCGCGATCAGTGTGCGCGCCCCGGTCCGCCGGTGCTGACACGGCGGACGGGCAGCCGCTCGCGGCGGCCGGTGCGGGCCGTGGGCCCACCCATGGGGAAACGGCCCATAGGATGACGGCGCCAACCAAGGGGGGAGAGGACATGACAAGCGGACGGCTCCGGCATCTGCGTGCGGCCGCGGTGAACATCGACGGTGTGATGCTGAACGACACCTTCAGCCCGGTGATCCACCACTTCATCGTCAGCCGGGGCGGTGTCTACACGGCGGAGCTGGAACGGCGGATCTTCTCGCAGCGGCAGGCCGAGGCCGCGCAGGTGATCGCCGAGGCGGCGGGCGTCGACTGGTCGCCGGAGAAGGTCCTGGAGGTGTACTTCCGCGAAAGGGCCGAGTACCTGGAACGCCACCCGGTGCGGATCCTCGACGGAGCGGTCGCCATGGTCGGACTGCTCCGCTCGTCGGGACTGCGGACGGTCTGCTACGGCGGCCTCGACCGCTCCCACTTCGACAGCGCCCTGGGCGGACACGCCGGACTCTTCGACGACCCGGGGTACGTCTGCACCGACGCCCGCCGCCCCGGGATCCACGAGATCATCACGGAGACGTTCGGACTCCGGCCCGACCAGGTGCTCGTCATCGACGACGTGGCACGGGTCGCGGAGACGGCCCGCGGACTCGGGGCTCCCTTCATCGGCAACCCCAGCGACTTCGAGCACGGCTTCCAGCGGGAGGCGATGCGCGAGGTGGGCGCGCGGCATCTGGTGCGGTCGCCGGCCGAGATCGGGGAGGACCTGCTGCGCACGCTGGACGCCGAGGCCGCGACGGGGACCTGCTGGCGCAACTGACGGCCGAAGTTCCGTACGCCGTCGACTGGTTGACGGTCGGATCCCCATTCACGAGCGGTCGGACTGCGCTATGAATCGAGCATGACAACACAAGGAAGTGGGCTCCTTGCGGACAAGGTGGCCCTGATAACGGGTGCGAGCAGCGGGATCGGTGCCGCTGCCGCACGGGTCTTCGCGCGCGAAGGCGCCTCCGTGCTGCTCGTCGCCCGACGGGAGAGGCAACTGGCCGATCTGGCCGACGCGTTGCAGGAGGACGGGTACAAGGCGCGGTACGCGGTCGCCGACGTGGCGCGCAGTGACGAGGTCGCGGAGGCGGTGCGGGCCGCGGTCGAGCACTTCGGGCGACTGGACGTGGCCTTCAACAACGCCGGGTACGGCGTGGAGCAGACGCCCCTGCACCTGATGGACGACCAGGTCTACGACCGGATCATGGACACGAACGTCCGCGGCGTCTGGAACTGCCTGCGCCACGAGATCACCGCGATGCTGGAGACGGGCGGCGGCGCCATCGTCAACACCAGCAGCGTGGGCGGTCTGGTGGCGACGCCGGTCGCGGCGCCCTACGTCACGTCCAAGCACGCGGTGGTCGGTCTGACGCGGGCGGCGGCGGCGGAGTACGCCGCCCAGGGGATCCGGGTCAACGCGGTGGCTCCCGGGACGACGCGCAGCGAGATGGTGACCGAGTGGTTCCGGAACAACCCCGCCGTGGAGCCGACGCTCCACCGGCTGACGCCGCAGGCGCGGACGGCGGAGCCCGGGGAGATCGCCGAGGCGGCGGCCTGGCTCTGCAGTGACCGCGCCTCGTTCGCCACCGGTGTGATCCTGCCGGTGGACGGCGGGTTCACGATCCTGTGACCGGACGGCGAACGGGGTTCCGCGCCGTGCGGGACCCCGTTCGCCGTGTTCGTTCGCCGCACCCTGCCGGCCCGTGCGTCACATCCGCACGGCCGGGGCCTGCGCGGTGGGGAGCGCGAGGGTGAGGGTGCTGGTGAACGCGGTCCGACCGTCCTGCTCGGCCCTCACGGACACGACCTTGACCGCCGGATCGGCCGAGTCGTGCTCCTCCGCCTCGATCAGGCAGGGGGAGTCGAACTCCACGTACCGCTCGAAGGAGTTCTCGGTCGCGATCGCCGTGCTGCCGGGAGCGAGGAGGCGCGTGACCTGCCGGGCGGCCTCCAGCAGCACCATCCCGGGGATGTGGTCGTTGGGGTGCTCGAAGAGGATGGGGTGACGCCGGTCGGCCCGGAGCAGCCAGCGGCGCGGGGCGTCGCCGGGGGAGAGCACGACGTCCGGGGCGTACCGGCGGTCGACCAGCACGGGCTCGACCGGCTCGGCCAGCGGCGCCTCGGCGTCCGGTCCCGGCGTCAGCCGCTCGCCACGGATCCGGCGGTAGATCTCCGGCCGGAGCATGGTGGCCTTCGCCAGCCCCGAGCCCACCGGCCGGCCGTCGCGCAGGATGTCGACGTCGAACTCCACCCCGGTCAGCCGCCCGCCCCGGCAGAGCTTCGCGCAGGTGACGGACAGCGACAGTTCGGCCGGCGTTCCGAGGACCTCCAACTGCGCCGGATCGCAGGCGTACCGAAGGCTGTTCAGGATGAAGTGGTTGTTCAGCGGAACGCCGTACTCGGCGTGCGACACCAAGGTGCCGACCTGGCGGATGGTCTCCGCGACCAGCGTCGAGTCGTAGTGCAGCCCGCACGGGGACGTGAAGTAACTGTGCGTGCGCGGCCACTGTGCGGAGGCGACGAAGCGGGAGTCGTCCAGGCGCCGCCATCCGGTCAGCAGTACCTCGGCCACGGCGGCGCGGTGGACGTACTCCTTGGGCACCGTGGTGGTGAACCGCGGGTGCTGCCGCTGTGCCGGGATGAACACGTTCGGGAAAGAGCCGTGGAGCTGGTGGAACGTGGAAAGCGGGACTTTCGGTTCCACATCGAGCGAGAGCAACGATTCGGACATTTCCCCCCCAAAGGAGATTCGAACCCCTGTCGGCTGGTCGCTACAATACAGGTCAGCCGGTTTTTTTTGTACCGGCTGGCATCGACGGCTTGATAAGTTGACGTACCGACCGGTCCGGCCTCCGCTCCGGCCGTGACGGCGTGATCACAGGGACAGGAGAAACCGCATGGCACAACAGGCACGGGCAGTGGAGACGAGGCGGCTCATCCTGCAGGGCGCGGCGATGGTCTTCGACGAGATGGGCTACGACGCGGCGTCGATCAAGGAGATCCTGTCCAGAGTGCCGGTGACCAAGGGCGCCCTGTACTTCCACTTCCCGTCCAAGGAGGACCTGGCGCGCGGGGTCCTGGAGGAGCAGACCCTCCACCGGCCCACGCCGCCCCAGGTGTCCAAGCTGCAGGAGGTGGTGGACCTCACGATGAACGTCGCCCACGCGCTGCCCAACGACGCGATGCTGCGCGCCGGGAGCCGCCTGGCGCTGGAGCGCGGGTCCGTCGACTTCGCGTCGCACAGCCCCTTCCTGGCCTGGGCCAAGGTCTGCGAGGAACTGCTGGAGCAGGCCAAGCGCGACGGCGAGGTGCTGCCGCACGTCAACTGCCGCGAGACGGCGGAGCTGATCGTCGGATCCTTCACCGGGATCCAGGCCTTCTCCCAGGTCAGCTCAGGTCTGATGGATCTGGAGAAGCGCGTGTCGGCGATGTGGAAGCACATGCTGCCGTCCGTCGCCGTCCCGGCCGCGCTGGCCCGGCTGGACACCGGCCCCGACCGGGGCGCGCGACTCCAGGAGTCCAGCGCCGACCTGGCGGAACAGCCCCACTAGGACCCGTCCGGCGGATCCTGCCGGAGACGCGGGGCCGGCACGCCCTTCCCGGGCTCTTCGAGCGGGGCCCCGGCGGCGCCGCCGCCCTCCTCCGGCCTCCGGCATGCGGCCGGACGTTCCCCCGCGCCCGCGCGGGGGCGCTCCCCCTCGCCCCCGCTCACCCGTGCCGGCGGGGCGCCGCCGGTCTCCTCCGGCGCGGTCCGCCGGACCGCCCCTAGCGCGCGGGGCCCTCGGCCACTCGGACCAGCCGGGCGAGCCCGCCGACCTCCGCCGCCCCGCCCTCCCGTGGCCCGACGACGCCGACGGCCGTCGCGGGGCGGGGAGCGCCGCCCCCGGCGGGGCGGAAGCGGCCGAGCTGCTCCGCGGGCACGAGAGCGGGCAGGAGGGCGTCCCACACCCCGGCGACGACCGGCGCGGTCAGCCAGCCCCGGTCCTGGCGGGAGAGCATCTCGATGCCGGCCGTGGTCGCCGCGAGCATGCGGGCGGCCTGTCCCAGGTCCAGGCCGGGCAGCAGCTCACCCCGGCGGTCGGAGCGGGCGAGCAGGAGCGCCACGGCCCGCTCCCAGCTCGGATACGGACTGGGGTACCGGTCCTCGCCCGGCCAGTGGTCGTCGCAGAGCCGCAGGCCCGCCCGGAACACGACGTCGTGGTGGATCCGGTGGGCCAGGCCGTGGGTCATGTCGATCAGTGCCTGCAGCATCGGTCCTCCGGGCGACCTGGCCGCCCGGACGATGCCGCGCCAGTCCGCGCCCGACTGTGCGGCGACGGCCTCGGCCAGCTTCTCCTTCGAGCTGAAGTGGAAGTACAGGGCCCCTTTGGAGACCTCGGCCGTCTCCACGATGTCGCTCAGGCTGGTCGCCGCGAAGCCCGTCGTGTCGAAGCACACGGCTGCGGCCCGGACGACCAACTCGCGAGTGCGCTCGGCTCGTTCTTGACGTGACATGGCTTCTCCCTCGTCGCGGCGGTCTCGGGTCGGCGGCAGGTGCGAATCGCTCGGGTCCGACCGGGTCCCGCTGCGGACATCGTCGGACCGGAGCCCGAGTGTGCCGACGAATGACACCCTAACAAACCAACCAAGCGGTATGTTACCTCCTTGTCAGGTCGGTTCCCCGAGATGGCACGACGACGTGACGGAGTATAGAAAACCAACCGTCCGGTATTGTATGGTCCTGTCGACGTCCCGGTGGCGTCCTGTTTGCGTTCCGCGTGCGGCCCCTGCGGTGCCGCCTACGGGGGGTTGTCAGCGATGGCGGCCGGAGGAGATGGAGGGGAGCCATGGAAGACGTGGAGAGGGAAGCCCTGGCGCAGACGTGGGGCGACGTCGCGGACGACTTCGTCACCGAGTTCTGCCGGCGGATGCTGGCCTCGCTCAGACGACGCGACCAGCGGACCAGGGGTGAGTGGTACGTCTCGGGGCTGCTGTCGGTGCCGGGACGCAAGTCCATGCGCGCCCTGGCCGCCGTGGCCGACCACGGCGCCGCCGAGCAGAGTCTGCACCACTTCATCAGCGACTCCTCCTGGGTGTGGGGGCCCGTGCGGCAGGCGCTCGCCCGTCATCTGGACCGGGTGCTGCTGCCGCAGGCATGGGTGATCGACTCCATGGCCATCCCCAAGGCCGGAGCGCACTCCGTCGGGGTCGAGGAGTCCTTCCGCTCCGACCTCGGCCGTGTCGTCAACAGCCAGCAGGCCTACGGCGTCTCCCTGGCCAACGAACAGCTGAGCGCACCCGTCAACTGGGGCCTCAACCTGCCGTCGGAGTGGCTGGAGAACGAGGAGCGGCGGCGGCGGGCCCGGATCCCGGACGACGTCGTGGCCACGAGCGTGGAGACGGGGATCGTGCACACGGCGGCCGAACTCGCCGACACGGCCTGGGGGTTGCGCCGTCGGCCAGTGGTCCTGGACGCCCGCGCCCTGGACTCGCTCGCCCTCGTCGAGCAGTTCACGCGCAGGGGCATTCCGTTCGTCATGCGCGTCGACGGGGCGACCCGCGTGGTCGGCTTCGACCCCGGCCGGCCCGGTTCGGGGGAGCGGCTGTTCCAGGCGCAGCAGTTGGCCGAGCGGGGGAAGAAGCTGTCCAAGCCGGTCAGCTGGGTCGACCCGGAGTACTCGATCACGCGATCGGTCCTGGTGAGCGGCACCCGAGTGACCGTGCCGGCCGTCCGCAGGCCGGGCGTGCCGCCGCTGCCCGGCCGGGCGCTGACGCTCGTCGGCGGCTGGCCGATGCAGAAGGGCCGCTCGCGCGAGCTCTGGCTGTCCAATCTGCCGGAGGTGCCCCCGGCCGCGCTGCTGCGACTGGGGCGGTTGACCCGGCGGGTGAGCAAGGACTTCGCGGAAGTCAGCACACGGGTGGGCATGCGGGACTTCGAAGGGCGCTCCTACGCGGGCTGGCACCGCCACGTGACGCTCTGCTCCGTGGCCCACGCGATCCTGGTGCTCTCCTCGGCGCGCCACCAGCGCCTCGGCGCGTCAGAGGAGCTTTCCGCCTGAGACGGCGGGCTCGGTCTCCCGGGCCGCCCGCCGGACCAGTTCGTCCCGGGCCGCCCTGCGCATCTCCGCGACCGGCACGTCGGTCAGGCCGGTCAGCAGCTCGATCTGCCGCACCGTCTGGTGCAGCAGCACGGACAGGCCGTCGACCACGGTGCTGCCGGCGAAGCCCGCCGCCTTGGCGAGCCGGGTCGGCCAGGCCGAATACACCGCGTCGAGGACGGCGGCCCCGGAGTGGGCGACGGCCGGGGCGAGGGTGTCGGCGGCACCGGCGGGCAGGGTGGAGACCACCACCGCGACGCCCCGGAGCAACCGGTCCAGCTCGCCGAAGTGGCGCAGCTCGACCGAGACGCCCAGCCGGCCGGCCGCCGCCTCGGCCTCTCTGGCGTGATCGCGCTCCCGGACCACCACGACCGGCTCCCTGACGCCGACCTCCCGCAGGGCGGCCAGCGCGGAGCAGGCCGCGGCCCCGCCGCCCAGCACCACGGCGGATCCCGGCGCCCTGAGTCCGGCTTGGTGGAAGGCGGTGGTGATGCCGTGCACTCCGGTGTGGTCGCCGAAGCTCCGGCCGTGCCGAAAGACCACCGTGTCCGCCCCGCCCACGTCCAGGGCCAGGTCCGACACCTCGTCGACCAGCGGCAGGACGGCCCGCTTCAGCGGCACGGCCAGACAGAGCCCGGCCCAGTCGTCGCCGAGCGAGTCGAACAGCGCGGGCAGCGTGGGTTCGTCGCACTCGATCGCCTCGTAGCTCCGGTCCAGCCCCATGGCCGCGTAGGCGGCACGATGCAGCGTGGGTGCCAGGGAGTGGCCGATCGGCGATCCGAGGACCGCCGCACGGGTGCCCCCGCCGCCCCCGGGCGCCGGGCGGCCCGCGGATGTCTGATCTGTACGCATGGGTCGGGGACGCTCCTTCTGCATCGGAGAATGGATTTCGGATATCGGAACAGCTTAGAAGCGGGACGGGCCGGACAGAGAGCCGAGTTGACATAGATTCGTCGCACATCAGGCACCGGGCCGCTTTTT
>NZ_JAPSKQ010000170.1 GCF_031181555.1 Streptomyces sp.
CAGGCGCGGAGTTTTTCGGCAACAGTGTGAGGGGCGACGCATGAGGTCACCGGTATTCGAGGAATTCGATCCGGCGGACGACTGCGACTGCCCCGGTTGTGTTCACTGGCGGCGCGTCCTGCCGCATTCCCCGGCCGGCCGTTCCCCCGGCCATCCGGCGGCGAACCGGACCCTGGCCGTGGCCGCCGCCGCGGCCACGGCGATCGGCGCGCACGCGGCGCCCGCCCTCGCCGCGCCGCACGCCTCCGGACCAGCGGCCGTCCCGGCCCTTCCCTACGTTTCCGCAGGTGACGGGCCCGGTACCCCTCAGGGTCCGAGGGCTCCGCTGTACGGCCCCGGCGGTCAGGCGGCCCTGCCCGGGAGCCCCGCGCAGGCACCCGCGATCACCCGCGCGGCCATCGTCGAACGGGCCCGGAAATGGGTCGCGGAGAAGGTCCCGTACAGCATGACCTCGTACTGGTCCGACGGTTACCGGCAGGACTGTTCGGGTTACGTCTCGATGGCGTGGAACCTGCCCGGAAACGAATGGACCGGCAGCCTCGTGAAGTACGCGGAGAAAATCACCGAGGACGAACTCCAACCGGGTGACATCCTGCTGTTCCACAATCCGGCCGACCCTTTCGGGGAGTCCCACGTCGTCCTGTTCGGCGGCTGGGCGGACGCCGGGCGCACCTCCTACGTGGCCTACGAGCAGACCCGCCCGCACACCCGCCGCGCGACCACGCCGTACGCCTACTGGAACAACTCCGCGGGCTACGTCCCGTACCGCTACAAGGGCGTGACCGAGGGGACGGCGGACACCGGGCCGCAGAGCGCGGGGCCGCCCGCCGCGCAGGGCCGGACCCCGTTCCCCGGAGCGGCGTATTTCGGCCCCGGTGCCCACAACCGGTACGTCACCGAGCTCGGCCGCATGCTCGCCGGCCGCGGCGGGGCCCGTTTCTACACCGTCGGTCCCGGACCGCGCTGGACGGACGCGGACCGCAGGGCGACCCGGGCGTTCCAGCGGGCCCAGGGCTGGCGGGGCGCCGCCGCGGACGGGCTGCCGGGGCCGCTGACCTGGGACCTGCTGGTGACCGGCAGGGGCAGGGACATCCCGGCCGGAGCGCCCGCCCCGCCCGCGCCCGCATCGCCTGTACCGCCCGCATCGCCCGCGCCGCTGTCCGGACCCCCCTCGCACGGGGTGCCGGGCTATCCGGGCCGGGCGCTGCTGCGGCCCGGCGCCGACAACGCCCATGTCGCCCGGCTGGGGCGGCGGCTGGTGGAGAAGGGGTTCGGCCGGCACTTCACCGGGGAGCCGGGACCGCGCTGGAGCGAGGCGCACCGCCGCAGCGTGGAGGCCTTCCAGCGCGCCCAGGGCTGGCGCGGCGGCGCGGCGGACGGCCACCCGGGCCCGGAGACCTGGCGGCGGCTCTTCTCATGACCGTCGGGGCCCGGGACCCGGGCCCCGAGCACCCCTGATGTGACGCATCTGGCGCGGAGGCTGGAGGCACGCGTGACCACGACCACTTCCCCCGTCCCCGAGTCCGGGCCGCCCGCGGACGGTGCCGCGGCGCCCCGGCCGGTCCGGCTCATCCACACCGGGTCCACCACCGAGATCCCCGTCCACCTGCTGTTCCGCGACGACCCCGGTCCGGCGCCGGTGCGGCTGCGGCCCGCGGTCGTCAGCCGCCGGCCGGACCCGGGGGAGCAGCCGGGGCGGCGGCCGGAAGGGCGGCCGGGGGAGCAGCCGCGCCTGCGGCGCCCGGCCGCCGTACGGCCCCGGCAGTCCGTGCCCCGCGTGGACCCGGAGCTGGTGGAGCGGCCCGCCCGGGTGCTGCCCGGCCTCGCCGGGGTGCTCGCCGGGGTGTGCGGGGCGGCGGGCTGCGTGGCCACCTCGTGGTGGGCGGGGGTGCTGCCGCCGCTCGCCGCCGAGGCGCTCGGGGGCACGGCGCGCGGCGGCGCGGCCGGGCTCGGCCCCGCGCAGTGGGCGGCGTACGCGGCGGCCGGGACCCTCGGGCTGTTCGGTTTCGGCGGGCTGGCCCGCGGACGGACCGGGCGGGCCTGGGTGCTCGGCCTGTTCGGCCGCTACCGGGGGACGGTCCGGCGGACCGGGCTGCTGTGGGTCAACCCGCTGCTGCTGCGCCGCCGGGTCGACGTGCGGCTGCGGCACTGGCGCAGCGAGCCGGTGCAGGCGGCCGACCGCAGCGGGGTGGCGCTGCGGGTGGTCGTCCTGGTGGTGTGGCGGGTGCGGGACACCGCGCGGGCGACGCTGGTGGTCGAGGACCACGAGAGGTACCTGCGCGAGTGCGTCGAGGCGGCGCTGCTCCGGGTACCGGTGGCGGTGCCGGGCACGGAGCGGGGCGCGGCGCGGGACGCGATGGACGCGACGCAGGACGCGCTGACCCGGCTGGTGGCGGCGGACACCGCGCCGGTGGGGCTGGAGGTGTTCGCGGTGCGGCCGGTCCGGGTGGAGTACGCGCCCGAGGTGGCCGCCGCGATGCACCGGCGCCGGATCGCCGCGCTGGACGCCCAGCACCGGGCGAGCGTGCTGACCTCGGTCGTGGACTCGGTGGAGGACACGGTGACCCGGCTGACCATGCGGGGACTGGTGGAGCTGGACGACTACGAGCGCAAGGTGCTGGTGAAGGACCTGACGGTGGCGTTCTGCGCGGGACGGGGGGAGACGGGGCCGTGAACGGCCGGGGAACAGGTCCCGCGATTGGTATGGACATGCTCAGTCGGCACCCATACTCTGTGACTTGGTCTAGACCTACCTGCACGGCTCACTGACATTCCCCCACGTTCTCCAGGAGCGGCAGCATGCGCACACGGACCAAGCTGTACGCAGCCGCGGTGGGACTGGCCACGACCGGAGCGCTCGCGCTCTCCTCCGGTGGTGCCAGCGGCCACGGCTACACCGACCTGCCGATCAGCCGGCAGAAGCTCTGCCAGAACGGCACGGTGACCAACTGCGGCGCCATCCAGTGGGAGCCGCAGAGCGTCGAGGGCCCGAAGGGCTTCCCCGCCTCCGGCCCCGCCGACGGGCAGATCTGCTCGGCGGGCAACACGCGGTTCGCCCAGCTCGACAGCCCGAAGACCCCGTCGGGCGGGGCCTGGCCCACCACCCGGGTGACCGGCGGCCAGAACTACACCTTCCGGTGGCAGTTCACGGCCATGCACGCCACCACCGACTTCAGGTACTACATCACCAAGCCGGGCTGGAACCAGAACCACAAGCTGTCCCGGTCCGACCTCAACCTCACCCCGTTCCTGACGGTGCCCTACAACGGCCAGCGGCCGCCGCAGACGCTCTCGCACAGCGGCCGGCTGCCGTCCGGGCTGAGCGGGCACCACGTCGTCCTCGCGGTGTGGACCGTCCACGACACGGGCAACGCGTTCTACGCGTGCTCGGACGTCACGTTCTGAGCCCCTCCCCGGGCCCCCGGGCGTCGGACGGGTACGCAAAAGGGCCTCTCGCTCCCACGAGAGGCCCTTCGGTGTGCGCCGCCAGGGACTCGAACCCCGGACCCGCTGATTAAGAGTCAGCTGCTCTAACCAACTGAGCTAGCGGCGCATGACTCCCGCCGTCCGCTTCTCGCGGGCGGCGACGGAGTAAATACTACCTGGTCCCCGGGGGTGCTCCCGACCACGGCGCGGTGAACGGGCCGGTTCTAGATCGTCAGCGAGAGCAGCACCGGGGCCGCGTTGCGGTTGAGGGTGTCCGCGGCCTGGCGCAGCCGGTGGGCGTGCCGGACCGGCAGGGACAGGGCCAGGCAGCCCACCGAGGAGCCGGCCGTGATCGGGACGGCCGCGCAGACCGTGCCGACCGCGTACTCCTGGAGGTCCAGCACCGGCACGGTGGGCGGCTGCGCCTCCAGCCGGGCGAGCAGCAGCTTGTCGCTGGTGATGGTGCGCGAGGTGAGCCGGGCCATCTTGTACCGGGCGAGGTGGTCGCGCCGCCCGTCGTGGTCGAGCTGGGTGAGCAGGCTCTTGCCCGCCGCGGTGGCGTGCGCCGAGCAGCGGAAGTCCACCCACTCGTTCACCTTCGGGGCGGCCGGGCTGTCGGCGTACTGCGTGACCCTGACCTCGCCGTCCACGTACCGGCTCATGTAGACGGCGGCGCCCACGCGGTCGCGCAGCCGGTCCAGGGTGTGCTGGAGCTTGTCGCGCAGGGCCTCCTCGTGTCCCTGGGCCGCGCCGAGACGGGCGAAGGCCTGCCCGGTGACGTACGCGCCGTCGGCGGTCTGCTCGACGTAGGCCTCGCGGCGCAGCATCCGCAGGAGCGCGGTCAGCCGCTCCGTGCCGAGGCCGGTCTCGCGGGCGAGTTCGGTGCCGGTGACTCCTGTGGTGCGCCGCGCCACCGTCTCCAGGACGCGCAGGGCGTCCTGGACCGAGTGGTGCGGGGCGGTCGGCTCGTGCTGCAGCGCCACGGTTCCCCCTGTGCGCTCTCGGGGCCGCAATCCGGTCGGCGAATCCCCTCCACGATAGCCGCCGGGCGGCTCCGCGGAAGTGGGGGTTGACAGGACCGCGGCCCTCTCAACTGCGCGGCAGACCCCCTGGCATATGCCGGAGGCATGCACCAGAGCGGGGACCTGGGACATCGGCCCGCGCACGCCCCGTGGTCACAGGACCGCGCTGAGGAACTCCCGTGTCCGGTCGTGCTCCGGCTCGCTGAAGATCTTCTCCGGCGGGCCCGCCTCGATGACCCGGCCCGAGTCGAACATCAGCACCTGGTCCGAGATGTCCCGGGCGAAGTTCATCTCGTGGGTCACGCAGAGCATGGTGATGTCGGTGGAGCGGGCGATGTCCCGCAGCACGTCCAGGACGCCCGCCACCAGCTCCGGGTCCAGCGCCGAGGTCACCTCGTCCAGCAGCAGCACCTGCGGCCGCATCGCCAGCGCCCGCGCGATCGCCACCCGCTGCTGCTGACCGCCGGACAGCTGCGCGGGGTGCTTGTCGACGTGCTCGGTCAGGCCGACCAGCTCCAGCAGCTCCCGGGCCCGTTCCTCGGCCTCGTCCTTGGACATGCCGAGCACGGTGACCGGGGCCTCGGTGATGTTCCTCAGCACCGTCATGTTCGGGAAGAGGTTGAACTGCTGGAACACCATCCCGATCTTCTTGCGGATCTCGCGGACCTGCTTCTCGGGCGCGGGGAACAGCCGCTCCCCGTCGACGGTGATCGTGCCCTCGTCCGGCTTCAGCAGCGTCATCAGCAGCCGCAGGATCGTGGTCTTGCCCGATCCGGACGGCCCGATCAGGGTGACGTGCTTGCCGGCGTCCACGGAGAAGTCCAGGTGGTCCAGGACCGTGTGGTCCCCGAACCGCTTGGTGACCTGCTCCAGGCGGATCAGCTCGCCGGTGCTCCGCCTGGGGTCGGGCTTGCTGTCGGTGGGGTGCGTTTCAGTGGACAAGGCGTCGCTCCAGGGCTCGCAGGGCAAGGGAGGCCAGGTAGGAGATGACGATGAAGGCGAAGCCGATCACCGTCAGGGGCTCGGTGAACTGGAAGTTCTGCTGGGCGAACAGCCGTGCCTCACCGAGCATCTCCAGCACGGTGATCGCCATCAGCATCGGCGTGTCCTTCAGCATCGAGATGACGTAGTTGCCGAGCGCGGGCACCACCCTGCGCACGGCCTGCGGCAGGATCACCGCGGTCCAGGTCCGGCGCAGGGGCAGGTTCAGCGCCGTCGCCGCCTCCCACTGGCCCGCCGGCACGGCCTCGATACCGGCCCGGTAGACCTGCATCGTGTACGTCGAGTAGTGCAGACCGATGGCGAAGACGCCGGTGGTCAGCGCCGAGAAGGTGATCCCCCACTCGGGCAGCACGTAGAACAGGAAGAACAGCTGCACCAGCAGCGGGGTGTTGCGGACGAACTCCGTCACCGCCCCGACCGGCCAGGTCACCCAGCGCGTCGGCACCCGCATCAGCAGCGCCCACACCAGACCCAGCACGAACGAGATCAGCGAACCCAGGACCAGGATCTGCAGGGTGACCAGCAGCCCGTCCCAGAAGTGCGGCATGAAGTCGGCGACCGCGCTCCAGTCCCACTTCATCAGATCGCGCCTCCCACGTTGGTGGTCTCGGGCCGCTTCAGCTCCAGGTCGGGCTTGCGGGTCGGCGCCCTGCCGATCCCCGCCTTCAGCTTCCTCTCCAGCCCGCGCATGAGACGGGTCAGCAGGAAGGCGATCACGAAGTAGATCAGCAGGATGTACGTGTAGATCTCCGCGCTCTCCTGCAGCGCGAGGCGCACCAGGTTGCCGCTGAACGCCAGGTCGCCCATGCCCATGATCGACACCAGGGCGGTGCCCTTGAGCAGCTCGATCAGCAGGTTGGAGAACGGCGGGACCATCTCCGGCACCGCCTGCGGCAGCAGGATCAGCCGCATCCGCTGCCAGGGCGTGAAGCTCAGCGCGATACCGCCCTCACGCTGGGCCGGGTCGACCGCGGCGAGCGCACCGCGCACGATCTCCGAGCCGTACGCCCCGTAGGTCAGGCCGAGTGCCAGCGTGCCCGCCCACAGCGGCACCAGCTGCCAGCCGAAGGCCGGGGGCAGCACGAAGAAGACCCAGAAGATCATCACCAGGGCCGAGGTCCCGCGGAACACCTCGGTGTAGAGGCCCGCGAGGAAACGGACGATCCACAGCCGGTGGGTGCGCGCGACGCCGACCACGAAGGACACCGCCGTCGCCAGCAGCGCGCTGAGCACGAGCAGCTGGATCGTGACCCAGACGCCCTGCAGTACCAGTTCCCAGAGTCCTGAGGTCATCCGCCGCACAGCTCCTTCGCGGTCAGATCCGTCATCTCGTCCTCGGTGAAACCGAACGGCTTGAGGATGCGGAGCAGCTCGCCGCTCTCCTTGAGCTTGTGCAGTTCGACGTTGAAGGCGTCCCGCAGCTTGGTCTCGGTCGGCCGGAAGGCGAAGCCGCCGCCGTCGACGTGCGGCTTGCCGTCGAGGATCGGCCTGAACGGCTCCGTGACCTCCGCCCTGGCCGACTTCTTCACCACCTCGCGGGTGGTGAGCGCGGTACCGGCGAAGACGTCCACGCGCCCGGCCTCCACGGCGTTCAGCCCGGCGACCTGGTCGGGGACGATCAGTATGTCGCTCTCCTTGTAGCCGGCCTCGACCGCGTACGCGATCTCCGCGTACCCGGTGCCGGTGGCGAACCTCGCCTTCTTCTCGACGACGTCCCGGTAGTCGCGCAGCCCCAGCGGGTTGCCCTTGCGCACGATGAACGAATCGAGCATCTGGTAGTCGGGGTCGGAGAAGATCACCTGCTCGCAACGCTCGGGGTTGATGTACATCCCGGCGGCCACGACGTCGAACTGCTGGGAGTTCAGCCCCGGGATCAGCGAGCCGAACTCGGTCGGCACGGGCTGGACCCGGTCCACGCCCAGCCGCTTGAAGATGACCTTGGCCAGCTCCGGCGCCTCGCCGGTGAGCTCACCGTCCTTGTCGATGTAACCGAAGGGGATCTCGCCGGCGATGCCCAGGCGGACGACGCCCGCCGCCCTGAGCCGGTCCAGCAGGTCACCGCCGTCGGTACTCGCCTCGGTGGGCACGCGGGAGCAGCCCGCGGCCCCCAGTACGCCGAGCGCCGCGACCCCCGCGAGCAGCGATCGACGTGAGGGCCCGGAGGTCTCCTGATGTCGTCTGAACGGGTTGAGTGGTGGAGCCATGGCGGCGCGGCTACCCGATGCGATGCGACTTATTCCGGCCGGTTTCGGCCCCGTTCGGCGGTCGGGCGGTCTTGACCGGCGCGGGACGATGGAACGCATGGCTGACCGATATCTCGAGGTTGCGCTGGTCAAACGCGGTATCACCTGCACGGCCCGGCTGCTCGACGACCGGGCGCCCGTCACCTGCGCCGCTGTCTGGAATTCCCTCCCGCTGTCCGGGGACGTCTACCACGCCAAATACGCGCGCAACGAGATCTACGCCCTCTTCCCGCCCTTCGCGGAATCCGAGCCACCCCTGGAGAATCCGACCGTCACTCCCCTCCCGGGAGATCTCTGCTATTTCTCCTTCGCGGGCACCGAGCTGGGCACCCGGGCCCACGGCTACGACCGCGAGGTCCGCCCCGGCACCACGGTCGTGGACCTGGCCCTGTTCTACGAACGCAACAACCTGCTCCTCAACGGCGACGTCGGCTGGGTCCCCGGCACCGTCTGGGGGCAGGTGACGGAGGGACTGGCGGACATGGCCGACGCCTGCAACGACCTGTGGCGCACCGGCGCGGCGGGGGAGACGCTCGGCTTCCGGCGCGCGTGACGCGGGCCGCCGTCCCGGTGGTCACCCGGTCGTCACCCCGGCCTCGTACAGCGCGTGGGCCGCTCGCAGGACCAGGGCGTCCCGGTGGCGGGCGGCCACGAGCTGGAGGCCGACCGGCAGCCCGTCGGCGTCGGTGCCGACGGGGACGGTCGCGGCGGGCTGCTGGGTCATGTTGAAGGGATAGGTGAACGGGGTCCAGCCCGTCCAGCGGCGGTGGCCGGACCCCTTCGGCACCTCCGCGCCCGCCTCGAACGCCGTGATCGGGAGGGTGGGGGTGACCAGCAGGTCGTAGCGGTCGTGGAAGCGGCCCATGCGGCGCCCCAGGTCCACGCGGACGTCCACCGCGGCCAGATAGTCCAGCGCCGAGTACCGGGCGCCGGCGGCGCAGATCTCCCGCAGCCCGGGGTCGAGCAGGCCCCGCTGCTCCCGGGAGAGGCGCTGGACCACGCGGGCGGCCCCGGCGAACCACAGGGTGTGGAAGGCGTCCACCGGGTCGGTGAGGTCCGGGTCGGTCTCCTCGACGTACGCGCCGAGCCCGGCCAGCCGCTCCACCGCCCGCCGGACCGCCGCCGCGACCGCCGGCCGCACCGCCACCTGCCCGCCCAGCGTCGGCGAGTACGCCACCCGCAGCCCGCGCACGCCGCCCGTCAGCCCCGCGGAGAAGGACTCCGGCGCCGGTCCGAGCGCCGACCAGTCGCGTGAGTCGGGTGCGGCGATCACGTCCATCAGCAGCGCCGCGTCCGCCGCGTCCCGGGTCATCGGGCCCACGTGCGCCAGCGTCCCGAAGGCGCTCGCAGGGTAGAGCGGCACCCGCCCGTACGTCGGCTTCAACGCGAAGATCCCGCAGAACGCCGCCGGGATGCGGACGCTGCCGCCGCCGTCCGTGCCCAGCGCCAGCGGACCCGCGCCCCGCGCCACGGCCGCCGCCGCGCCCCCGCTGGAGCCGCCGGCGGTGCGCGCCGGATCGTGCGGATTGCGCGTGACGCCGCTGAGCGGGGAGTCCGTCACGCCCTTCCAGCCGAACTCGGGGGTCGTCGTCTTGCCGAGGAACACGGCGCCGTGCTCCCGCAGCCGGGCCACCGAGGGCGCGTCCTCGTCCCAGCGGCCGCCCGCCGGGTCGATCGCCCGCGATCCGCGCAGGGTGGGGGCGCCGCGCAGCAGCAGGATGTCCTTCACCGTGACCGGCACCCCGTCCAGCAGGCCGCACGGCTCCCCGCGCCGCCACCGCTCCTCGGACGCCCGGGCCCGCGCCGACGCGTCCTCGGCGAGCAGGCGGACGAACGCGTTCAGCTCCGGCTGGATCTCCCCGGCCCGCCGCAGCGCCGCACGGGTCACCTCCACCGGGCTGAACTCACCCCTGCGGTAGCCGTCGAGGAGCCGTACGGCACTCAGCTCGGTGAGGCCGGCGAGCTCGGTCATCCATCCTCCCGGGGACGTCAGTGTCCGGGTACATACCCGCGCTGTTTGTCGACCACGTTCACCAGCGGCCTGCCCGCCGCCCACCGCTCGTACAACTCCACGAACTGGGCGGCGAGTTCGTCCCGCCAGCCCACCGTGTCCCCGCTCATGTGCGGCGACACGACCAGCCCCGGGACCCGCCACAACGGGCTGTCGGGGGCGAGCGGTTCGGACGCGAACACGTCCAGCGCCGCGCCCGCGATCCAGCGCCGCCGCAGCGCCTCGGCGAGCGCCTCCTCGTCGACCAGCTGCCCGCGGCCGATGTTGACGAAGTGGGCGGAGGGCTGCATCACGCCGAAGCGGCGGGCGTCGAACATGCCCCGGGTCCGGTCCGTGAGGGGTGCGGCGGCGATCACCCAGTCCGCGCCGGCGATCAGCCGGTCCAGGTCGCCCGGACCGTGCACGCCCGTGCGCGCGGCGCGGCCGACCAGGGCGGTGGTGACGCCGAGCGCCGAGAGCGTGCCGGAGATCGCCCGCCCGATCGGCCCGGAGCCGACGACGACGGCCCGCGTCCCGGCGACCCTGCGCGTCTCCCGGTGCCGCCAGGTCCGCTCCCGCTGGAACTCCAGCGTCCGCGGCAGGTCCTTGGCGAAGGCGAGGACGAGGGCCGCGACGTACTCGGCGACCGGCCGGTCGAAGATTCCGCGCGCGTTGGTGACCACCGTGTCGGAGGCGGCCAGTTCCGGACCGAGCAGATGGTCCACGCCGGCGCTCGCCGTGTGCACCCAGCGCGGACGGGGGCCCTCGGCGGGCCACGCCTCGCGGACCGCGTGGGAGGTGAAGTCCCAGACCAGCAGCACGTCCGCGTGCGGAAGGCGCTCGGCGAGCGTCGAGGCGTCGGCGTGCTCGATCCGGACCCGGCCGGTGAGCCGGCCGAGGCGAGGGGGCGGGTCGGCGTCCAGGACGAGCAGCGTGGGGGTGGTCATGGGCCGCCGTTCCTCCGGGGTGGCCGGGTCTTCCGGGAGTCCGAGAGAGTCCGTGATGCGCGGATTGACCACGCTCGCACCCGAACCTACCGTCGTCAACACGGTCGTTCCCGCCGTCCGTTGCGTGCTCGTCTCCCGGCGTGAGGCCGGTGCTGACATGGACGCTCCTTCCTCGGGGGCCCGAGCCCGCAGCGCGGGGCCGGTGCCGTCGTCCCGTTCGACTTCGCGCTGGGCCGCGAGCTGTGGCGCTGGGTCCCGGACGACGTGTCACCGCACCTGACCCGCACGCCGTACGTGCCGGTCGAGGTGAGCCTCGGCCTCGCCCGGCTGATCAGCGAGCACGAGACCCTCGGGGAGGCGGTGCGCACGCTCGCCGCGGTCGCGCCCGAGGCCGTCGCCTACGCCTGCACGTCGGGCGGCTTCGTCGGCGGCGTCGTGGGCGAGCGCGCGATGTGCGAGGCGATGAGCCGGGCCGGCGCGGTACCGGCGATCACCGCCTCGGGCGCGCTGCTGGAGGTGCTGGTGGAACTGGACGTACGGCGGGTGGCGCTGGTCACGCCGTACACCGTGTCGGTGACCCGGGCGCTGGAGGGGTACGTCGCGCGGGCGGGCGTCACGGTGACCGGCTGCGCGTACATGGGCCTGACCCGGCACATCCGGAAGGTCACCTACCGGGAGGTGGTGGACATGGCCCGGCGGGCGGTGGTGCGCGGCCGGCCCGGCGCGGCGGACGCGCTGTTCCTGTCGTGCACCAACCTGCCGACCTGCGACGCGATCCCGCAACTGGAGGCGGAACTACGCATACCGGTCATCACGGCCAACCAGGTGACCATGTGGGCGGCGTTGCGCCGATTGGGTACCCGGGCGGTGGGACCGTATCAGGCGCTGATCGACAGGTCGGCGCGCTCCGGGACCGCACTGCCGGGCCAGACGCCCGGCGCCGTACTGCCGGAGGAAGAGAAGCAGCAGGAAGGCTGGTCATGACCGCACTGGGATTCCTCTACCCGGGACACTCCGCCGAGGACGACTATCCGCGCATCGAGCAGTTGCTGGGCAGCGACGTCCGGGTGGACCTGGTGCACACCGACATCGGCGTGGACGCGCATCAGGTGGACGTGCTGCGCGAGATGGGCTCGCCCGAACGGCTGGCGACCGGGCTGCAGGAACTGCGGCTCGCGGGTGCCGAGGCCGTGGTGTGGGCCTGCACCAGCGGCAGCTTCGTGCACGGCTGGGACGGAGCCCACGAGCAGGTGCGCTCGCTGGCCCGGGCGGCGGGCATGCCCGCGTCGTCCACGTCCTTCGCCTTCGTGCACGCGCTGCGGGAGATCGGGGCGCTGCGGGTCGCCGTCGGAGCCACCTACCCGGACGACGTGGCCGCGCTCTTCGCCGACTTCCTGCGGGCCGCCGGGGCGGAGGTGACCGGGGTGCGCAGCTCCGGGATCGTCACGGCGGCGGAGGTCGGCACCTGGGGCGAGGCCGAGCTGTTCGCCCTGGCCCGCGGGGCCGACACCCCGGACGCCCAGGCGCTGCTCCTGCCGGACACGGCCCTGCACACGGTCGCCCACATCCCGGCCCTGGAGAAGGAACTGGGCAAGCCGGTCCTCACCGCCAACCAGGTCACGGTCTGGGAGGGCCTGCGCCTGGCCGACCGCCGGGTGAACGCCCCGGAACTGGGCGCACTGTTCACCAGGGAGCCGATCGTGCAGGTGTGACCGTGCGGGGGTGAGGGACGGCCGGCGACGTGGCCGTCGCCGGTACAACCTTGACCCGGTCATGACGGTCTTGCTCTCGTGATCTTGTGCCGTTCCCGGGCGCAGGACGCTGAACACGGGAGAAGAACCATGCGAACCACCGCCGTGCGGCGTACCGTCCTGACCGCTTCCGCTGCCGCCCTCGCCCTGGTGGTCACCGCCTGCGGCGGGAGCGACCAGGACGGTGGCGACACGAAGGCGAAGGACGGCGGGTCCGACAAGCCGGCGGCGAAGGCGCTGACCGCCGGCGAACTGGAGAAGCTCGTGCTCACCACGGGCGACCTCGAGGACCACGAGGTCCGGAAGCCGGGGAAGGACGACGTCTTCGAGCCCGGCGCCGTCTCCGCCGAGCAGGCCGAGTGCGAGCCCGTCGCCCGGGTGCTGTCGGCCCAGCCGGCGGGCGAGCCGGCGGCGAGCGCCCAGCGGCTCGTCACCCAGGAGTCCGAGGCGGCCGGGAAGGGCATGCCCTCGATGGAGGAGCTCGCGGAGATGACGGAGGAGGAGGCCGAGGAGGCCGCGCTCGCCTCCCTCGACATCACCAAGACGATGACCTCCCTCTGGTCCTACGACGCCGACGGCGCGGAGCGCACCCTCGACACGCTGAGGGAGGCCGGCAAGAAGTGCGCCGGGGGCTTCGCCATGACGGCCGACGGGGAGAAGCAGCAGGTCACCAAGGTCACCGAGGAGAAGCTCGCCGTCGGCGAGGACGCCGTCGCCTGGACGGTGGGGACCGAGCTGGACGGCACCCCCGCCGAGACGAAGGTCGTCGTCTTCCGGCAGGGCACCACGCTCGCCGGATTCTCGTCCTTCAACATCGCGGCGGTCGGCCGGGGCGAGGCGTTCGAGCAGCCGACCGCCGTCATCGAGGCGCAGGAGGCCAAGCTCGGCTGACCCGCGCCCTGCCGCGGACCGGGGGGACGCGCCCGCCCCGGTCCGGGGAGACGGCGCCGTGCGGCGGACACGGAAGAACCCCGGTCCCGCGGGAGCGGGGCCGGGGTTCTCGTCGAGCGCCGGGCAGGCCTTGCACCTGCATCTCCCCGCAGGAAGCGGGGCGTCTTTCCTTGGACCACCAACGCACTGCCGACCACCGGGGGTTG
>NZ_JAPSKQ010000322.1 GCF_031181555.1 Streptomyces sp.
GCTGCGCAACGTCAGCTGCCGCAATGCCGCGGTTCCTCACATCGCAAGAGAGTCGCAGCCCCCCATCGGTTTCGGGCCCGGAGCGGCCGATCCGGCGAAGCCTTCGGGGGGACGGGCGCCGGTGCCTACCCGGACCGAACGAGCCCAGGCCGGCGAGGAAACCGGTGTCATCGCGGTCGGCCACCCCGCGCTGCTGCCCGACGACGCCAGCACCTGCGGCTACAAGGACCCCGCCAAGACCTACACCGTCGCCCCCCGGGGACATTCCCTGGCCGCGGAGCGGGGAGGAACGCCTCAACCGGATCATCAGGAACGCCACCGGCTCCTTCGGTGACCACTGGGTGGTGGAGAGGGGGCCTCGAAGACGAACGCGGTGGTGTACGGGACGGCCGTGGCGGCGGTCCCGGCGGCGAAGCCGCGCGGCGGGTCCAGGTGGACGATACGCCGGCCGAGGGTGGTGATGAGCGCGCACATCACCAGCAGCGGATCCGACAGTTCCTCCGGCGCGCCGATGGTGCCGCTGTCGACGGTCCTGGCGGCCTCGGTGCCCGGGAAGGCCCCGAGGAAGTTCATGACGGCGTCCGTGGCCAGGGCGATGCGGGGTGTGCGGGCCCGGGTGGAGACGGAGGTGGCGATCGCGTTCGTGGCGTCGTGGAAGCCGTTGGTGGAGTCGGAGGCCGGTCCCACGACGGTGATCAGCACCACCGGAGTGATCTCCGTGGCCGGATCACCTTTCGCCACCCGCGGTCACGGCACCTGACGGCCGCGGGCACCCGCGCCCTGTCTCCGTCCTGCCGCGAAACCCGCGCCGCAGCCGTGCGCGGACACCCCGACGCGCACGGCAGATGCCTCCCGTGCGGCTGCCGACCGCGGCACGCTCACCGGTCCGGGGTGGCGTCAGGAGACGCGCTGCCCCTTGCCGAGGGCCAGGACGCCATTCGCGGAGATGGAGTAGAACTTCTTGTCGCGCTCCAGGTCGACGCCGACCGTCGCCTCGGGCGGCACGTCGACGTTCTTGTCCAGGATGGCGTTCCTGACGACCGCCCCGCGCCCGACCCGGACGTTGTCGTGGAGTACGCAGCCCTGGACCACGGCTCCCTCCTCCACGATCACCCCCGGTGAGAGCACCGAGCGGGAGACCTGTCCGCGGATCAGGCATCCGGGACTGATGATCGCCTCGCTCGCGATGCCGCTCGCATTGAACCGGGCGGGCGACAGCTGGCTGCCGGGGCTGGTGTAGATGGGCCAGCTGCGGTTGTAGAGATTGAAGGTGGGCCGCTCGGCGAGCAGGTCCATGTGGGCGTCGTAGTACGCGTCGAGGGTGCCGACGTCGCGCCAGTAGCCATGGTCGCGCGGGGTCGCGCCGGGCACGCGGTTCTCCCCGAAGTCGTACAGTTGCGCCTCGCCCTGCGCGGTGAGCATGGGCAGAATCGAGCCGCCCATGTCGTGTGCGGAGTCCTCGTTCTCCGTGTCCTCGAGCAGCGCCTCCACCAGGGCCCGGGCGGTGAAGATGTAGTTGCCCATGGACGCGAAGACGTGGTCGGGATCACCGGCCAGGCCCGGCGGGTCGGCGGGCTTCTCCAGGAAACGCTCGACGGAGACGCCGTCGGAGCCGGGCGTGATGATGCCGAAGGCGGAGGACTCGGCCCGAGGCACCCGTATGCCGGCGACCGTGACCCCTGCGCCGCTGTCGATGTGCTGGGCGAGCATCTGGCGCGGATCCATGCGGTAGACGTGGTCGGCGCCGAATACCACGACGTGGTCGGGACGCTCGTCGTGGATCAGGTTGAGCGACTGCATGATGGCGTCCGCGCTGCCCTGGTACCACCGTGGGCCGAGGCGCTGCTGTGCCGGGACGGGGGTGACGTAGTTGCCCAGCAGACTGGACATCCGCCAGGTGGTGGTGATGTGCCGGTCGAGCGAGTGCGACTTGTACTGGGTGAGGACACAGATCCGGAGGATGTCGCCGTTGACCAGGTTGGACAGGACGAAGTCGACCAGGCGGTAGGAACCGCCGAAGACGACCGCCGGTTTGGCGCGGTCGGCCGTCAGCGGCTTCAGCCGCTTGCCCTCTCCGCCCGCGAGCACGATTCCCAGCACCCGAGGTCCACCTCGCATCGCTGCCCCTTCCCACCTCCACGGCTGCACGCGGCCGTTTTCGCGCCCCGCTCCGCCCCGGGCCGTGGCCGCCCGGCAGCTGTGCGGTCAGCCCGGCCCGCCGCCTGTCCGACGGCTTGTGGCCTTGGCCTGCCGACCGGATGTCCGCCGACTCCGTTCTCGATCTGTCTCTTGTCCGATTTTCCGTCGCCCAGCGGTATTCGGCATGTGCTGCGACG
>NZ_JAPSKQ010000023.1:0-41330 GCF_031181555.1 Streptomyces sp.
GGACGATCCACGGGTGGAGGCGGAGCGGGCCCCTGCCGCGGCGGGCCGTCACCGCTGCTTCCGGCCACCGGTGACGGCCCCGCACGTCATCCGTGCCCCGCCCGTCCGGACGAGGCGGCGGGAGTGTCCTGCTGGGGCTGCTCATGGGCGTTCGCCTCCAGCGGTGGTGCGGCATGCCGGTCGGTGCGGTGGAGCTCGCGGGACGTGGTGATCCTGTGCCGGGGGGTGCCGACGGGGCCGGGTGGGACGGGGACGGACCGGCGAGCGGTGAGACGACCCACCCAGCGACGGCCGCAGAGGGAGCAGGGCGGAGCGCCCTGGGGGTCATAGGGGGACGGCACGCCGTGACCGTCGCGGGTGAAGTACTCCCATTCGTCCCCGTTCTCGTCGCGGTAGTACTGCACGTCGTAGTCGGCGCTCCACCTGTGCCAGCAGTGGCCGCAGGTGAATTCCACGCGCTCCACAGCGAGTTCGGTGATCATCGGCTTGTCTCCTCTCGGATGCCTGTCTCCTTCCGGAGGGCCGTCGGCCGCACGTCCCCGCGGACCGGGCCCACCCGAGCGCCGACGGGTACGCCGCGTCCGGAGCACGGTCCGGACGCGCGGCCGTCAGCCGGTGATTTCCTTCTTCTCCCCGGCGTGGCCGACCTCGATCCTGCGGGGCTTCGCCTCCTCGGCCACCGGGATCTTCACCGTCAGCACCCCGGCGTCGTAACCGGCCTCGATGCGCTCCACGTCCAGCGTCTCGCCGAGGAACAGTTGCCGTCGGAACACCCCGTGCGGCCGCTCGGCCACGACCATCTCCGCCTGGGAGATCCCCGGCGCGGGGCGCTCGGCGTGCACGGTCAGCGCGTTCTGCTCGACACTCAGATCGATGCTGTCCGGGTCGACACCGGGAAGGTCCAGGTGGACCCAGAACGCACCCTCGCGTTCGTAGGCGTCCATCGGCATGGTCACCGGCCGGCCCGCGGCACCCAGGAGCTGCTCGGCCAGACGGTCCAGTTCACGGAAGGGATCGGTGCGCAGCAGCATCGCCGTCACACTCCTCTCGGATGGTGACAGGCCGTCCTCGACGGCCGCTTCCACGAACCGCTTTCACCGCCCCATATACCCCACACCAGGCATATTGGCAATGTGCGGGCAAGGCCGCCCGGTGGCCGGCTGCGCTCGGCAGGCGCAGGGCGGGACCGCACGTCCCCGGGGACCGGATTCCGCCCGTTGCGGGTCGCAAAAGCCCCCAAAGAGGTGGAAACCGTGACTCATTGACAAACCGAGATGCGCACTTTATCCAGACTCTTAGCGAGGTGTGTCTGCTCCGGTTCCGGGACGCAGATGGAGGAGAGGACCATGACACGCGCGGTGGGAATCGACCTCGGCACCACCAACTCGGTGGTCTGCGTGCTGGAGGGCGGAGAGCCCACGGTCATCACCAACACGGAAGGGGCGCGGACCACCCCGTCGGTGGTCGCCTTCGCCAAGAACGGCGAGGTGCTGGTCGGTGAGGTGGCCAAGCGCCAGGCCGTCACCAACATCGAGCGCACCGTGCGTTCCGTGAAGCGCCACATGGGCGAGGCGCAGTGGCGGTTCCCGGAGACGGGGAGCGTCGACGGCAAGCGGTACACGGCGCAGGAGATCTCCGCACGCGTGCTGCAGAAGCTGAAGCGGGACGCGGAGGCGTACCTCGGCGAGGACGTCACCGACGCGGTGATCACGGTTCCGGCGTACTTCAACGACTCCCAGCGCACCGCGACCAAGGAGGCGGGGGAGATCGCCGGGCTGAAGGTGCTGCGGATCATCAACGAGCCCACGTCCGCCGCCCTGGCCTACGGCCTGGACAAGGAGAACGACCAGACGGTGCTGGTCTTCGACCTCGGTGGCGGCACCTTCGACGTGTCGCTGCTGGAGATCGGCGAGGGCGTGGTCGAGGTCAAGGCCACCAACGGTGACACGCACCTGGGCGGCGACGACTGGGACCAGCGGATCGTCGACCACCTGGCCGAGCAGTTCAAGAACCACTACGGCGTCGACCTGACGAAGGACAAGATGGCCGTGCAGCGGCTGCGCGAGGCCGCGGAGCGGGCGAAGATCGAGCTGTCGTCGTCCTCCGAGACGACGATCAACCTGCCGTACGTCACCGCCTCCGCCGAGGGCCCGCTGCACCTGGACGAGAAGCTCACCCGCGCCCAGTTCGAGCAGCTGACGGCCGACCTGCTGGAGCGGTGCGAGGGCCCGTTCCACCATGCGGTCGAGGACGCCGGGATCAAGGTGTCCGACATCGACCACGTCATCCTGGTCGGCGGTTCGACGCGGATGCCGGCGGTGACCGGTCTGGTGCGGGAGCTGACCGGCAAGGACCCGCACAAGGGGGTCAACCCGGACGAGGTCGTCGCCGTCGGCGCAGCCCTGCAGGCCGGTGTCCTCAAGGGCGAGGTCAAGGACGTCCTGCTGCTGGACGTCACCCCGCTGTCCCTCGGCATCGAGACCAAGGGCGGCATCATGACCAAGCTGATCGAGCGCAACACCACGATCCCGACGAAGCGTTCGGAGATCTTCACCACGGCCGAGGACAACCAGCCGTCGGTGCAGATCCAGGTCTACCAGGGCGAGCGCGAGATCGCGGCCTACAACAAGAAGCTCGGCATGTTCGAGCTGACCGGTCTGCCCCCGGCGCCGCGCGGCGTCCCGCAGATCGAGGTCTCCTTCGACATCGACGCCAACGGCATCATGCACGTCTCCGCCAAGGACCTCGGCACGGGCAGGGAGCAGCGCATGACGGTCACCGGCGGCTCCTCCCTGCCGAAGGGGGACATCGACCGCATGATGCGCGAGGCCGAACAGCACGCCGAGGAGGACCGGCGCAGGCGCGAGGCCGCCGAGACCCGCAACCGCGCCGAGCAGGTCGCCTACCAGACCGAACGGCTGCTCGCCGACAACGCCGACAAGATCCCCGCCGACGTCAGGGGCGAGGTCGACAGCGCCCTGGCGGAGCTGAAGGAGGCGCTGAAGAGCGAGTCGGCCGACACGGCAACCCTGCGGCAGACCGCCGACAAGGTCACCGCCGCGGCCCAGAAGGTGGGCACCGTCATGTACGCGCAGGCTCAGCAGACCCAGGGCCGGCAGGCGGCCGGCGGTGGCGCGGGCGGCGGCGAGGAAGGCGCCGCCGGACAGGACGAGGAGGTCGTCGACGCCGAGATCGTCGACGACGACACGCGGCAGGAGGGCACCGGATGACCCGCCGAAGCGACCCGGACCGCCCTGTCGGGCACCCGCTGTCGATCGTCCGGGGCAACCCGCGGCCGGCTTCGGGAACCAGTCTGGAGCCCCGCCGCCGCGGCGACGTCGAGCCCGCCCGGCGGGCCGACGGGACCGCGGACGAGGCCGACCTGCTGCGGACGCGACTGCGTGAGTGCACGGCGGACCTGCAGCGGGTGACGTCCGAGTACGACAACTACCGCAAGCGGGTCCGCCGGGACCGCCGCTCGGTCGGGGAGGCCGCCGTGGCCAACGTGCTCACCGGACTCCTCCCCGTCCTCGACGCCATTGACGAGGCCCGCAGGCAGGGAGATGTCACCGGCGGCTTCCAGCGCGTCGTCGAGGTACTGGAAACCGAACTCGCGGCCCTGGGGCTGCGGTCGTTCGGCACGGCGGGCGATCTCTTCGACCCCGTGCTGCACGAGGCCGTCTCCTGCACCCGCTCCGCCCATGTCCACCGGCCCACCTGCACCGCGATCCTGCGCCCCGGCTACCGGGTCGGCGACCGGCTCCTGCGGCCCGCTCAGGCGGAGATCGCCGAACCACCGGCCCGCCGGTAGGACGCCTCGGGTCCGCGGACACCGAGCCGGCCGTCGGTTCACGCGCCGCGGTGGAACGGCCGGGGAGACGGGCGCCGGCGTGCGCGCAGGCCGGGGCCGACGACGACCGGGACGCGGGCGAAGCCGGCACCGCGCACGCGGGCGTCAGGGGGCGGGTCCCGGTCCTGCGCGCCGGTGCCGGGACCGCCGCGGACGGACGCGCTAGCGGCCGCCCAGGGCTGCTCGCAGCTGCTGGTGGCGGTCGAGGTCCTCCCACGTGTCGTGGTGGGGCGGACCGGGGCTGCGGCGCCCGGTGTTCCAGGCCCAGACGCTGGCGGTGATGCCGGTGACGAGCGGTACGAGCAGCCACAGCAGGGCGCTCACGATCGGACCTCCTCCACGTCGTTGACCGGTGTGCGTGAAACCGTGACGGCTGTCTTCTCAGGAAGTGAGCTGTTTGTGCGCGCCGCCGGTGATGGCGATCTTGCGGGGCTTGGCGTGGTCGGCGAGGGGGATGCGCAGCGTCAGGACGCCGTTGTCGTAGCGGGCGTCGACGGTGCTGCTGTCCAGGGCGTCGGACAGGGCCAGGCGGCGGGTGAACCGGCCGGTGGGACGCTCGGTCAGCACCGGGGCGGCGCCCGCGGGGATGGGCGAGGGGCGTTCGGCGGTCAGGGTCAGGGTGCCGCGTTCGACGGTCAGGTCGATGTCTGCGGGGTCCACGCCGGGCAGGTCGAACTGCAGGTAGAGGGCCTGGTCATCGCGCCAGGCATCCACCGGGATGACGGCGTCGGCCGCCCCCGCGGCGGCGTGCGTCGGCTGATGCGTCAACCGGTCGAGATCGCCGAGAGCTCCGGTGCGCACGAGCATGTCCCCATTTCTCCCTTCACTCCTGCGCCGGGTCGGCGGTCGCCTGGGGCCCGGCGGCATGGGCACGCGTTGTTCATATAATCAATCGCAGTAGATTTGACAAGTGGCGACTAGCTGAAATTGACAGCCTTCGACTCAAGTAGTCATCGGGATGCGCGAACGAGCGCGTCGACCGTCTGAATGACGTCACGCGGCGCGGTCGGCGCGGCCCGGGGCTCCGAAGGGAGGCCGCCGGTGACGGCACCGATCCCGGTGATGGCCGCCGGAGCCGGAGCACCGATCACCGGTGGCGCGGAGCTGCGGGCGGCGCCTGCGGCGCGCCGCGGATGCGGGGACACGGCAGGTGAGCGTCGATGACACGGTTGCGCGAGGACGGCGGTGACCTGGTGGTGCGGCTGCCGTGGCGGTGGGCGTGGGCCGCGCGGCGCCGCACCGTGCGTCTGCCGCTCGGACGCGTGGGCGAGGTGAGGGTGGAGCCGGACTGGTGGCGGGCCGTGCGGCCGCGGCCCGGTCGCCGCTACCGCTTCCGTCCCGGGCGCTGGTGTGTGGGCGAACTGGAGCATGTCCGGGGCCGCGACTTCGTCGCCCTGCGGGCCGGGGGCCCGGTCCTGGTGGTGACCGCCTTCGGCGGGGACGCGCCCTTCACCCGCCTCGCACTGTCGACGGACGACCCCGGGGCCGCGGCCGCATGGCTGCGCCGCGCGGCAGGAGAACGCCATAAATCTTGAGTCGAGGGGTGTCAACTTTCTCGATGTGAGGTATATAAGAAGGAGAGCGAAGGACAGGGACGACCACGTGAAGGAGGGGTGCAGATGCTGATGCGTACGGATCCCTTCCGCGAGCTCGACCGGCTCGTCGAGCGGGTCTGGGGCACGGCCGCCCGCCCGGTCGGCATGCCGATGGACGCCTGGCGCGAGGGTGACACGTTCTTCGCGGAACTCGACCTGCCCGGCGTGACGCCCGAGTCGATCGACCTCGACGTCGAGCGCAACGTCCTGACCGTGAAGGCCGAACGCGAGCCGGCGTACGGCGACGAGACCGAAACGGTGATCACCGAGCGGCCCACGGGGACGTTCAGCCGGCAGCTGTTCCTCGGCGAGAACCTGGACCCCGAGCGGATCGAGGCTTCCTACGAGGCGGGCGTGCTGAAGCTGCGGATCCCGGTCGCCGACCGGGCCAAGCCCCGCAAGATCGCCATCAGCGGCGGCGAGAGCCGCAAGGAACTCGACAGCTGACCCGAAGCCGACTCCCCCTTCGGCAGGTCACTGAGGACAGGGCCCAGGCAGCCGCCTGGGCCCTGAGGCATCCGGGCCGGATGCCGTGCCACGGAGGACGACCGGGGTACACGACACCGAACCCGGCAGGGGGGCCCGTGCGCCAGTACGGCGCGGGAGGAAGCGAGGCGGCGATGAAGCGCGACGAATTCCTCGCCCGGGTGCGCGAGCGCGGCGAGTACACCAACCAGGACGAGGCCCTGGCCATCACGCAGGAGGTCCTCGCCGTGCCGCCGCAACGGATCACACCCGGCGAGGCCGAGGACCTCGCGCCCCAGCCGCCCGGCCCGCTGCAGCAGGCGCTGACGTCCGCCGATCACGAGCAGCCCGAGAAGTTCGGGAGCGAGGAGTTCCACCGGCGGGTGGCGGAGCGCACCGGGGCCCGGCCCCGTACCGCCCTGTGGGACGACGGCGCGGTGCTGACCACGGTCGCCGACGCCGTCCCCGGCGGCGAGCTCAACCAGGTCATCAGCCGGCTCCCCTCCAGCCACGCCGTCCTGTTCGGCAAGGCGGACCTCGCCGGCTGAGCCCGCCGCGAAGCAGCCGACGGCGGCGGCTGCCGTGCGCCCGCGCCGCAGCTCGTCCGGCTCGGCACGCCTGCGGCACCGCGCTCGCCGGGATCCGGATCGGGCACTCCTCCCCGGCTGTCACACTCGGTTACTATGCTCACTTCATGCCGGAGGCCGGACGCAAGCGGCGCACCGCCTCGGAGCTGGTCATGGGATATGAGGCAAACGACCTGTGGGGCCTTGGAAGATGCTGAGAGAGGTCACCGCGACCCGCTACATCACACCCCTGCGCTCCGGCGGCTCCGTGCCCGGCGTCGTCGAGGCCGACGACCTGGGCACGTACGTCGTGAAGTTCACCGGCTCCGCGCAGGGGCACAAGGCGCTGGTCGCCGAGGTGATCGTCGGTGAGCTGGCCCGCGCCCTGGGCCTGCGCTTCCCCGAGCTGGTCCTGGTGCACTTCGACCCGGCGGTCGCCGAGCGCGAGCCGCACCAGGAGGTGCGGGAGCTGCACGCCTCCAGCGCCGGGCTCAACCTCGGCATGGACTACCTGCCGGGCGCGCGCGACTTCACCCCCGAGGTCGCGCAGGTGTTCCCCGTCGATCCGCTGGAGGCGGGGAGGATCGTCTGGCTCGACGCGCTGACCGTCAACGTCGACCGCACCGTCCACAGCTCCAACCTGATGGTCTGGCCGACGTTCGGCGTCGCACCCCCGCGCCTGTGGCTGATCGACCACGGGGCCGCACTCGTCTTCCACCACCGCTGGGACGGCACCGACCCGCGCAAGGCGTACGACTTCCGCCATCACGCCCTCGGCCACTACGGCCCCGACGTCCGCGCCGCCGACGCCGAACTCGCCCCCCGGGTGACCGAGGAGCTGCTGCGGTCGATCACCGCGGAGGTGCCCGACGCCTGGCTGGCCGACGAGCCGGACTTCGCCACGCCCGACGAGGCCCGCGAGGCGTACGTGACGTACCTCCACGCGCGTGCGCGGGCGTCCGAGGCCTGGCTGCCCACCGACTTCCCGAGCGCCCAGGAGCTCGCCGAGGAGAACGCCCGGCGTGCGGCGCGGACCCGGCAGGGCCGCCCGGACTGGCTCAAGCGGGTCCCGGACCTGCACGGCAAGCCGGCGGCGGAACAGGACTGGTCGGTGCACCTGGGGTGACGGCCGTACGCGGCGGACGGCCGAGTGGCCCGGGGGAGTCCCCGGGCCACTCGGTCACAGGAGGGCTCAGCCCTTGAGCTGCTCGTACGCCGGCAGGGTCAGGAAGTCGGCGTAGTCCTCGTCGAGGGAGACCTTCAGCAGCAGGTCGTGCGCCTGCTGCCAGTTGCCGGCCGCGAACGCCTCCTCGCCGATCTCGGCGCGGATGTTCGCCAGCTCCTCGGCGGCGACCTTGCGGGCCAGCTCGGCGGTGACCTGCTCGCCGTTGTCGAGGACGACGCCGGCGTTGATCCACTGCCAGATCTGGGAGCGGGAGATCTCGGCGGTGGCCGCGTCCTCCATCAGGTTGAAGATGGCCACCGCGCCGAGTCCGCGCAGCCAGGCCTCGATGTAGCGGATGCCGACCTGGACGGCGTTGACCAGGCCCGCGTACGTCGGCTTGGCGTCCAGCGAGTCGATGGCGATGAGGTCCTCCGCCTTGACGTCGACGTCCTCGCGCAGCCGGTCCTTCTGGTTCGGCTTGTCGCCGAGCACGCGGTCGAAGGACTCCATGGCGATCGGGACCAGGTCCGGGTGGGCGACCCAGGAGCCGTCGAAACCGTCGTTCGCCTCGCGGTCCTTGTCGGCGCGGACCTTCTCGAAGGCCACCTTGTTGACCTCCGGGTCACGGCGGGACGGGATGAACGCCGCCATGCCGCCGATCGCGTGCGCGCCGCGCTTGTGGCAGGTGCGCACGAGGAGTTCGGTGTACGCGCGCATGAACGGGGCCGTCATGGTGACCGCGTTGCGGTCCGGGAGGACGAACTTCGCCCCGCCGTCACGGAAGTTCTTGACGATGGAGAACAGGTAGTCCCAGCGGCCGGCGTTCAGTCCGGAGGCGTGGTCGCGCAGTTCGTAGAGGATCTCCTCCATCTCGTACGCGGCCGTGATCGTCTCGATGAGGACGGTGGCGCGGACGGTGCCCTGGGGGATGCCCAGGTAGTCCTGCGCGAAGACGAACACCTCGTTCCAGAGGCGGGCCTCCAGGTGGGACTCGGTCTTGGGGAGGTAGAAGTACGGGCCCTTGCCGAGGTCCAGCAGCCGCTTGGCGTTGTGGAAGAAGTACAGGCCGAAGTCGACCAGCGCACCGGGCACCGGGGTGCCGTCCGGGTCGGTGAGGTGGCGCTCGTTCAGGTGCCAGCCGCGCGGGCGCATGACGACCGTCGCCAGCTCCTCGTTCGGGCGCAGGGCGTAGGACTTGCCGGACCTCGGGTCGGTGAAGTCGATGTTCCGGGTGTAGGCGTCGATCAGGTTCAGCTGGCCGAGGACCACGTTCTCCCAGGTGGGCGCCGAGGCGTCCTCGAAGTCCGCGAGCCAGACCTTCGCGCCCGAGTTGAGGGCGTTGATGGTCATCTTGCGGTCGGTGGGGCCGGTGATCTCGACGCGGCGGTCGTTCAGGGCCTCGGGGGCCGGGGCCACCTGCCAGGAGTCGTCCGCGCGGACGGCGGCCGTCTCCGGGAGGAAGTCGAGGGTGGAGGTGCGGGCGATCTCGGCGCGGCGCTCCGCGCGGCGGGCGAGGAGTTCGTCACGCCGGGGCGTGAACCGGCGGTGCAGCTCGGCCACGAAGGCGAGTGCCGTGTCGGTGAGGACCTCGTCCTGCCGGGGCAGGGGCTCGGCGTCGACGATGGCCAGCGGGGACGGCGCTGGAGCGGACATCAGCTGTCACTTCCTTCGGCGTGCATGGCACCGGGTGCCGGTCGACCCGGGTACAGCGGTGGACGCCCGCACAAGGGCCGGGCGCTTCTGAGCAGTGGATAGTAGTTTCCTCATGGTGGAAGTTCAATGGTTTGTTGATGTCGAGATTCTCCGGGTCGAGGGAAGGTGGCTCTCGGTGCCTCCCCCACTCCCGGCTTCGCTCGAGCGGGAGGCGCCCCCACCGCTCGCTCGCCGCCGCCCCGGCTCATTCGAGGTGCGCCAGATCCGCCTCGGTGTCGATGTCGTACGCCGCGGCCACGTCCCCGCACTCGACGAGCGCGACACGCTCCGCGTGCTCCCTCAGATAGGCGCGTGCCCCCCGGTCGCCGGTCGCAGTCGCGGCGACCCCGGCCCAGTGCGCGGCGCCGAACAGGACGGGGTGGCCGCGCACGCCGTCGTAGGCGGCCGAGACGAGCGACTCGATCGAGACGTACGCGCCGAGGACCCGGGCGACGGCCTCCGCCCCGATCCCGGGCTGGTCGACCAGCGAGACCAGCGCGGCGCGCGCGCCGGTACCGGTCAGTGAGTCCAGCCCGGCCCGCAGGGAGGTGCCCATGCCCCGCTCCCACTGAGGGTTGTCGACGAGCACGCACCCCGGCAGCGCGGCGCGGGCGCGCACCTCGTCCGCCCGCGCGCCGAGGACCACGTGCACGCGCGCGCAGCCGCCCGCGCGCAGCGCCCGCACCGCGTGCTCCACGAGCGGCCGGCCCCGGTGGGTGAGCAGTGCCTTCGGCCGTCCGCCGAGGCGCCGGCCGCCGCCCGCGGCCAGCAGCAGTCCCGCCACCGCCGGGATGTCACGGCCCGTGTGATGCGTCGTCATGCGTCCTGCATACCGCACCGGCCGGCGGGCGCCGGGGCGCCGCGGGGTATGGGTGCCCCGGGCTACGATGTCACGCTGTGGAACAAGTCGATGACGCAGCGGACTGGCGCGAGGGGGCCGGGTTGGCGTTTACTGGCGCGCACCGACCGGCGGGGTGTGCTGGGGCCGGGCGGGGAGGCGCACAACGACGTGCCAGGGGGAGGACTGTGGTGCGGAGCGTGGAGCAGAGGCGGATGCCCGGCAGTCACGTGGACCCACGGGTGACGGAGCTGCGCTCCGCCGTGTCCCGGCTGCGCCGGCAACTCGCCGCACATCCCGCGGAGTTCCCGGACCGGGGCATCGCGGAGGAGGAGCTGGCCGTGCTGGATTCGCTGGTCGCGGACGGCAGCCCCGAAGTGCCCCGGCTGCGCCGTTCGCTGTTGCTGATCGCGGGCGCGATCGGCTCGGTGAGCGCGCTGGGACGGGGCGTGCGGGAGGTGCGGGACGCGGTGGAGCTGTTCGGGGAGCCGCCGCGGAACTGACGCGCACCCGCACGTACGCCCCGGGGCCCGGGTGGTGACGAGCCCCCGGCCCGCCGGGGCCGGGGGCTGCCGCCGCTGCGCCGGGGCCGGGGGCTGCGGACGGTCAGGCGGCCGGACCGGTGCCCGACGCGGTGAGCACCTCGGAGAGCTCCGCCGCGACCTGCTGGAGCACCGGCACGATCTTCTCCGTCGCCGCCTCCGTGACCCGCCCCGCGGGACCGGAGATGGAGATCGCCGCAGCCGTGGGGGAGTCCGGCACGGGCACCGCGAGGCAGCGGACGCCGATCTCCTGCTCGTTGTCGTCGACGGCGTAGCCCCGGCGGCGTACGTCCTCCAGCGCCGCGAGGAAGCCCTCCGGGGTGGTGATGGTCTTGTCCGTCGCGGCGGGCATGCCGGTGCGGGCCAGCAGCGCCCGGACCTCCTCCGGCGGGAAACCGGCCAGCAGGGCCTTGCCCACGCCGGTGGAGTGCGGCAGGACGCGCCGGCCGACCTCGGTGAACATTCGCATCGAGTGCTTGGACGGCACCTGCGCCACGTACACGATCTCGTCCCCGTCGAGCAGCGCCATGTTCGCCGTCTCGCCGGTCTCCTCCACCAGGCGGGCCAGGTACGGGCGTGCCCAGGTGCCCAGCAGCCGGGAGGCGGACTCGCCGAGCCGGATCAGGCGCGGGCCGAGCGCGTACCGGCGGTTGGCCTGCTGGCGTACGTAGCCGCAGGCCACGAGCGTGCGCATCAGGCGGTGGATGGTCGGCAGGGGCAGTCCGCTGCTCGCGGACAGCTCGCTCAGGCCGACCTCGCCGCCCGCGTCCGCCATCCGTTCGAGCAGGTCGAAGGCGCGCTCGAGGGACTGCACGCCACCACTGGCGGCGGACCGGGCGGAGTCGGTGGTGCTGGCGCTGGACGTCGGCACGGCGCGTTCCTTTCGGGGCTGGCGGGAAGGGCAGAAGCCTACCCGGCGGCCGGTTGACTGCCCGCTTGTGCATAGCTACATTCTGCTCACCGAAATTATATTTCCACTTCGTGGAATCGTCCAGGGTGTGCCCGTCGGGGCGGCCGCAGGGGGAGCGCGCCCTTGACGGGGTGGGGCCGGGAGTGAAGACTCCTTCAACAGAACGTTGAATTTCGCAGGTGGACGTCAAGTCCAGGCCGGCTGGAAGGTCAGGAGGATCCGGGTGTCCGACGCCGAACTGGTGCTGCGCTCGACGCGTGTCATCACTCCCGAGGGAACGCGCGCCGCGTCCGTCGCGGTCGCCGACGGCATCATCACGGCCGTCCTGCCGCACGACGCGCCCGTCCCCCGGACCGCCCGCCTGACGGACCTGGGCGACGACGTCCTGCTGCCGGGCCTGGTCGACACTCACGTACACGTCAACGACCCCGGCCGCACGGAGTGGGAGGGCTTCTGGACCGCCACGCGCGCCGCGGCGGCCGGCGGCATCACCACGCTCGTCGACATGCCGCTCAACTCCCTCCCGCCGACCACCACGGTCGACCACCTGCGCACCAAGCAGCGGGTCGCCGCCGACAAGGCGCACATCGACGTCGGCTTCTGGGGCGGCGCCCTGCCGGACAACGTCAAGGACCTGCGCCCGCTGCACGAGGCCGGCGTCTTCGGCTTCAAGGCCTTCCTGTCGCCCTCCGGCGTGGACGAGTTCCCGCACCTGGACCAGGAGCAACTGGCCCGCTCCCTCGCCGAGATCGCCGCCTTCGACGGGCTGCTGATCGTGCACGCCGAGGATCCGCACCACCTCGCCGCCGCCCCGCAGCCCGCCGGCCCGAAGTACGCCGACTTCCTCGCCTCCCGCCCGCGCGACGCCGAGGACACCGCCATCGCCCACCTCGTCGACCAGGCCAGACGCCTGGGCGCGCGCGTGCACGTGCTGCACCTCTCCTCCAGCGACGCGCTGCCCCTGATCGCCGCGGCCAAGGCGGACGGCGTGCGCGTCACGGTCGAGACCTGTCCCCACTACCTGACCCTCACCGCGGAGGAGGTCCCGGACGGCGCCAGCGAGTTCAAGTGCTGCCCGCCCATCCGCGAGGCCGCCAACCAGGACCTGCTCTGGCAGGCACTGGCGGACGGCACCATCGACTGCGTCGTCACCGACCACTCCCCGTCCACCGCCGACCTCAAGACGGACGACTTCTCGACCGCCTGGGGCGGCATATCCGGCCTCCAGCTGAGCCTGCCGGCCGTCTGGACCGAGGCCCGCAGGCGCGGCCACGGCCTGGAGGACGTCGTGCGCTGGATGTCGACGCGAACGGCCGAACTCGTCGGACTCGAGGCGCGCAAGGGCGCCATCGCACCCGGCCGCGACGCCGACTTCGCCGTCCTCGCCCCCGACGAGACCTTCACCGTCGACCCGGCGGCCCTCCAGCACCGCAACCCCGTGACGGCGTACGCCGGCAGGACCCTGTACGGCGTCGTGAGGTCCACCTGGTTGCGCGGCCGGCGCATCGTCGCCGACGGCGAGTTCACCGAACCGAAGGGCCATCTGCTCACCCGCTCCCACTGACCCCGACCCCGAAAGGCAGGACCAGATCATCGTGACGGCGATCCCGAGCTTCACCGGCGACGCGAACCCCTACGGCGGCGGTGACCCGTACGCCGACTACCGCACCGCCGACTTCCCCTTCACCCACCTCGCCGATCTCGCCGACCGCCGGCTCGGCGCCGGTGTCATCGCCGCCAACGACGAGTTCTTCGCCCAGCGCGAGAACCTGCTGCTGCCGGGGCGCGCCGAGTTCGACCCCGAGCACTTCGGGCACAAGGGCAAGGTCATGGACGGCTGGGAGACCCGGCGCAGGCGCGGCACCTCCGCCGAGCACCCCTGGCCGGCCGCCGAGGACCACGACTGGGCGCTGATCCGGCTCGGCGCGCCCGGAGTCGTCCGCGGCATCGTCGTGGACACCGCCCACTTCCGCGGCAACTATCCGCAGGCCGTGTCCGTCGAGGGCACCTCGGTGCCGGGCGCCCCGGCCCCGGAGGAACTGCTCTCGGACCGGGTGAAGTGGACGACCCTGGTCCCGCCCACGCCGGTCGGCGGCCACGCCGCCAACGGCTTCGCCGTGTCGGCCGAACAGCGCTTCACCCACCTGCGCCTCAAGCAGCACCCCGACGGCGGCATCGCCCGCCTGCGCGTGTACGGCGAGGTCGTCCCGGACCCGGCGTGGCTGGAGGCGCTGGGCACCTTCGACGTCGTCGCCCTGGAGAACGGCGGCCGGGTCGAGGACGCGTCGAACCTCTTCTACTCACCGGCCACGAACACCATCCAGCCCGGCCGCTCGCGCAAGATGGACGACGGCTGGGAGACCCGGCGCCGACGCGACCGGGGCCACGACTGGATCCGCTACCAGCTGGTGGCCCAGGCGCAGATCCGCGCCCTGGAGATCGACACGGCGTATCTGAAGGGCAACAGCGCCGGCTGGGCCTCGGTGTCGGTGAAGGACACCGCGGCCGACGGGACCGGCGAGTGGCGGGAGGTCCTGCCCCGCACCCGCCTCCAGCCCGACACCAACCACCGCTTCGTCCTCCCGGAACCGGCGGTCGGCACCCACGCGCGCGTGGACATCTTCCCCGACGGCGGCATCTCCCGCCTGCGCCTGTTCGGCACCCTCACCGAGCAGGGCGCGAGCACCCTGGCCGCCCGCCACCGGGAACTGGGCGGCTGACACGACGAGAGCCCGCGGGGAGGGAGCGTCACCCCGCGGGCACATCACCACCCCGTGCGGCGCGTCGGCCTCACGCCGCGTGGCCGCCGTCCACGGCGAACTCCGCGCCGGTGACGTACGCCGCCCCTGCCAGATGGGCGATCGTGTCCGCCACCTCGTCGGCCGTGCCGAAGCGGCCCAGCGCGGTCATGGCCGCCTGGCCGGAGGCGTAGGGGCCGTCCGCCGGGTTCAGGTCGGTGTCGATCGGGCCCGGGTGGACGATGTTCGCCGTGATCCCGCGCCCGCCCAGTTCCCGCGCCAGGGCCTTGGTCAGCCCCACCAGGGCCGACTTGCTCATCGCGTAGAGCGTCCCGCCGGGACCGGGCACGCGCTGGGTCATGCAGGTGCCGACGGTGATGATGCGCCCCCCTTCCGGCAGGTGGGCGGCGGCCGCCCGGGAGGCCATGAAGACCCCGCGCACGTTCACCGCGAGAACCCGGTCGACGTCGGCGGCGGACAGGGTCTCCACCGGGCCGAGCAGACCGACGCCCGCGTTGTTCACCAGGATGTCGAGCCGGCCCAGCGCCCGCACCGCGGCCGTCACCGCCCCGGCGGCCTCCGCCGCGTCCGCCGCGTCCGCGCGCAGGGCCACCGCGCGGCGCCCCAGCGCCTCGACGGCCCGTACGACGTCCGCGGCCGCATCCTTGCCGTTCACATAGGTCACGGCCACGTCCGCGCCCTCCCGCGCGAGCCGCAGCGCCGTCGCCGCGCCGATCCCGCGACTGCCGCCGGTCACCAGGGCCGCCTTGCCGTACAGGGTTCCCGAAGAGTTCGTCAGTGAGTTCATGCGTCCATTCCAGCGGCCCGGGCCCCGGGGTGCTGGCGGCGAACGGACGCCGACCTGGCGCACGACCGATGAGTCGCGGGCGCCGCCGGAGTCCGAACTGATGACCACGCACGCCCCGGACACCGAGAGGCAGGAACCCGCCATGGGCAAGCTCGTTGTCACCACCTTCGTCTCCCTCGACGGCGTCTACCAGGCCCCCGGCGGCCCCCGGGAGGACACCAGGGACGGCTTCGGGCAGGGAGGCTGGAGCGTCCCGTACGGCGACGAGGACTTCGGCCGCTTCGTCAGCGGGGTCTTCTCCCGCGCGGGCGCCTTCCTCCTCGGTCGTCGCACGTACGACATCTTCGCCACGTACTGGCCGAAGGTGACCGACCCGGACGACCCGATCGCCGGCAAGCTGAACGCCCTGCCGAAGTACGTCGTCTCCGGCACCCTCACCGACCCCGGGTGGGCCGGCACCGCCGTGATCGGCGGCGACCTCGCCAAGGAGGTCACCGCCCTCAAGGAGCGCACCGACGGCGAGCTCCAGGTGCACGGCAGCGGCGCCCTCGCGCGGTCCCTGTTCGCGCTCGACCTCGTGGACACCCTCCACCTGCTGACCTTCCCGGTCGTCCTCGGCGCCGGACGCCGCCTGTTCCCGGAGGGCTCGGCAGCGACGGCGTTCCGGCACACCGGCGGGGAGGTCACGGCCGCGGGCGTCTCCGTCCAGTCCTACGACCTGGCGGGCCGCCCCGAGTACGGTTCGTACGAGCTTCCGGAGAACCCCTGACGGCGGCCGGCCGGTGGGCGCCGCCCCGGACGGCGGGCCGGTCGGCGGTCAGCCGGACCTCCGGCTCTCCGCGGCGGCGAACAGGGCGACGCCCAGCACGAGCAGGGCGACGCTCGCGTAGACCTCGTGGCCGTCGAGGAAACCGATCCGCTGCACCAGCCCCCAGTGCCCGTCGGAGAACTCGGTCACCAGACCCGCCACGCCCTGCACCACCGCGATGAAACCCAGGAATCCCAGCAACTGCTTCATGCCGTCGACCCTCGCCCCACGGACCCCCCGCCCGCATCGGCCGCGGGGCGGGACCGGCCCGACGGAAGACCGAGGTCCGCGCCGTCCGGTGCGCCGGAAGTCTGCGGCGGTGCGACTTCGGTAGGCGATCGAGCCCGCGGCGCGGTGGCGCGGATGCCCCGTGCGTAGATTTGCCGACTGTGACTGGTGACAAGGCGGCGCAGACCGCCCCGGTGTTCACGGGGCGCAGATGGTTCTTCCCGTCCGCCCTCATCCACGAACTCGACCCCGACACGGCCCGTTCCGGGCGCCGGCCCCGGCGCACCGCGCGCGACTGGGTCATCGACTTCTCCTGCTTCCTGCTGGCCGTCCTCGTGGGCCTGACGGGCGCCGAAGCGCTCGCCGGCAACTCCGCCGTCCCGGAGTCCCTGGCCCTCGTCGACCAGGTGCTCGGCGCGCTGTCCTGCGCCGCGATCTGGCTGCGCCGGAGATGGCCGCTCGGACTGGCCGCGGTCATGGTCCCGGTCAGTTTCGTCTCGGAGACCTCCGGCGGCGTGGCCGTCATCGCCCTGTTCACGCTCGCCGTGCACCGCCCCTTCCGGTACGTGGCGTGGGTGGGCGGCGCCCACGTGGTGCTCGTCCCGTTCTACTTCTGGTGGCGCCCCGATCCCGATCTGCCGTACCTCGCCTCGCTCGTCCTCTTCACGGTGCTGGCGGTCGCGGTCGTCGGCTGGGGCATGTTCGTGCGGTCCAAGCGGCAGCTCATGCTGAGCCTCAGGGACCGGGCCCGGCGCGCCGAGACGGAGGCGCGGCTGCGGGCCGAGCAGGCGCAGCGGCTCGCGCGCGAGGCCATCGCCCGGGAGATGCACGACGTGCTCGCGCACCGGCTGACGCTGCTGAGCGTGCACGCGGGCGCCCTGGAGTTCCGGCCCGACGCGCCCCGTGAGGAGATCGCGCGGGCGGCGGGTGTCATCCGGGAGAGCGCGCACGAGGCGCTGCAGGACCTGCGGGAGATCATCGGCGTGCTGCGGGCCGGCGAGTCCGACGACGCGGGCCGGCCGCAGCCGACGCTCGCGGCGCTCGGCACGCTGGTCGCCGAGTCCCGGCAGGCCGGTATGAAAGTCACCCTGGAGCAGCGCGTCACCGATCCGGCCGCCGTCCCCGCCTCCGCCGGCCGCACCGCCTACCGGATCGTCCAGGAGGGCCTGACCAACGCCCGCAAGCACGCCCCCGGTGCGGAGGTCACCGTGTCGGTCACCGGCGGCCCGGGGGAGGGCCTCACCGTGACCGTGCGCAATCCCCCGCCCGAGGGACACGTACCGCCCGTGCCCGGCGCCGGGCAGGGCCTGATCGGCCTCACCGAACGGGCCACCCTGGCGGGCGGCACCCTGGACCACGGGCCCACGTCCGACGGCGGGTTCGAGGTGCGGGCACGGCTGCCCTGGGGACGGGCGGGGGCCGCCGCCGGGGCCGGGGAGCGGCGGTGAGCCGTGTGCCGGGCGTGCCGGTGGAAAACCCCCTCACGGGGCCCGGCGGATCGGCCGCTCGGCGTGTCCCGGCCCCGCCCCGCCGTGATGACATACACCCCATGACCGCGATCAGACTGCTCCTCGTCGACGACGACCCACTGGTGCGGGCCGGGCTGTCCTTCATGATGGGCGGCGCCGACGACATCGAGATCGTCGGCGAGGCCGCCGACGGCGGCGAGGTCGAGGCGCTCGTCGACCGCACCCGCCCGGACGTCGTCCTCATGGACATCCGGATGCCGACGGTGGACGGGCTCGCCGCCACCGAGATGCTGCGCCGGCGCGAGGACGCCCCGCAGGTGGTGGTGCTCACCACCTTCCACGCCGACGAGCAGGTGCTGCGGGCACTGCGCGCGGGCGCCGCCGGTTTCGTCCTCAAGGACACACCGCCCGCCGAGATCCTCGCCGCGGTGCGCCGGGTCGCGGCCGGCGACCCCGTCCTGTCGCCCGCCGTCACCCGTCAGCTGATGGAGCACGCGGCCGGCACCGCCGCCGATACCCGGCGCACGCGCGCGCGTGAGCGCATCACCGCCCTCAACGACCGGGAACGCGAGGTCGCCGTCGCGGTCGGCCGGGGCCTGGCCAACGCCGAGATCGCCGCGCGGCTCTTCATGAGCGTGGCCACGGTCAAGACCCACGTCTCCCGGATCCTGGCCAAGCTCGATCTCAACAACCGCGTGCAGATCGCCCTGCTCGCCCACGACGCCGGACTCCTGGAGGACACCGAGGGGCGATAGCGCCGTGCGGACGCGCCCTGCCCGCCCCCGTCAGTCGAACGCCGCGTCCGTCCCGCCCGCGGGCTCTACCGGCCGGACCGGTCTGCGCTCCCGCCGGGACAGCTCGCACGCCTCCGCGATCCGCAGCGCCCGCAGGGCCTCGCGCCCGTCGCAGGGATTGGCCCGCTCACCCCGCACCACCTCGACGAACGCGTTCAGCTCCGCCTCGTACGCGGGCCCGAACCGCTCCAGGAACCCGGTCCACGGCTTGTCCGCGGGCGGCGGCCCGGTCGGCTCGGTGGACGCGATCGGCGTACGGTCGTCCAGGCCGACGGCGATCTGGTCCCGCTCCCCGGCGAGCTCCATGCGCACGTCGTAGCCCGCGCCGTTCAGGCGGGTCGCGGTGACCGTGGCGAGCGTGCCGTCGTCGAGGGTGAGGAGTACCGCGCCGGTGTCGACGTCGCCCGCCTCCCGGAACATCGCGGGCCCCGCGTCGGACCCGGCGGCGTAGACGTCCACGACCTCCCGGCCGGTCACCCAGCGCAGGATGTCGAAGTCGTGGATCAGGGTGTCCCGGTACAGTCCCCCGGACTGCGGCAGGTCCCCGGCCGGCGGCGGCTCCGGGTCGCCGGTCGTCGCCCGTACGGTGTGCAGCCGCCCGAGCCGGCCCGAGCGCACCGCCTCGCGCGCGCCCGTGTAACCGGTGTCGAAACGGCGCTGGAAGCCCATCTGCAGGACGGTTCCGGCGGCCTCGACCTCCGTGATCGCCTGCAACGTGCCCGCGAGGTCCAGGGCGATGGGCTTCTCGCAGAACACCGGCAGCCCCGCGCGCGCCGCCCGGCCGATCAGTTCGGCGTGGGCGGACGTGGTCGTCGCGATCACCACGGCGTCCACTCCCCAGGTGAAGATCTCGTCCACCCCGGGCGCCGCCGTCTCACCGAGCCGCTGCGCGAGCGCCTGGGCCCGCGCGGGGTCCGCGTCCGTGAGGATCAGCGAGCCGACGTCGCGGTGCCTGCTGAGCGTGCGGGCGTGAAGGGTGCCGATGCGACCCGTACCGATGACCCCGATGCGCATGGAAACAAAGTGCGGTCCGCGCCCCCTCCTGTCAATGCGTATGTCCGGA
The DNA here is from genome assembly GCF_031181555.1 of Streptomyces sp. GTDB lineage: Bacteria > Actinomycetota > Actinomycetes > Streptomycetales > Streptomycetaceae > Streptomyces > Streptomyces fimbriatus. The sequence continues at coordinate 19,532 of NZ_JAPSKQ010000023.1, forward strand.
CAACCGAACTACACAACTTCCCGTCAACAGCGCACGGAGCTACGCTCGGGCCGTGCCGAAACCAGAAGTGGACCCGACCGTGCAGCTGGAGCTGAGCGTGGACCGCAGCTCCCCCGTGCCGTTGTACTTCCAGCTGTCCCAGCAGCTGGAGGCCGCTATCGAGCACGGCACGCTGACCCCCGGCAGCCTGCTGGGCAACGAGATCGAGCTCGCCGCGCGGCTCGGTCTGTCCCGGCCGACCGTCCGCCAGGCCATCCAGTCCCTCGTCGACAAGGGCCTCCTCGTACGCCGCCGCGGAGTCGGCACCCAGGTGGTGCACAGCCAGGTCAAGCGCCCCCTGGAGCTCAGCAGCCTCTACGACGACCTGGAGTCGGCGGGCCAGCGCCCGGCCACGAAGGTCCTGGTCAACACCGTCGTCGCCGCGTCCGCCGAGGTCGCGGCCGCCCTCGGGGTGGCCGAGGGCGGCGAGGTGCACCGGATCGAGCGGCTGCGGCTCGCGCACGGGGAGCCGATTGCGTACCTGTGCAACCACCTGCCGCCCGGCCTGCTCGACCTGGAGACCGGACAGCTCGAGGCCACCGGCCTGTACCGGCTGATGCGGGCCGCCGGCATCACCCTGCACAGCGCCCGCCAGACCATCGGCGCCCGGGCCGCCACCGCGGACGAGGCCGAGCGGCTCGGCGAGCAGACCGGCGCCCCGCTGCTCACCATGCAGCGCGTGACCTTCGACGACACCGGCCGTGCGGTGGAGTTCGGCACCCACACCTACCGGCCCTCCCGCTACTCCTTCGAGTTCCAGTTGCTCGTCCGGTCCTGACGGTCCCTCCGCGGCGCGGGATGCGCGGCCGGGCGCGCGGCTCTTCGTCGCAATGTCCGGACAACATGACCGGTTTTCCGCTCCCCGGGCGGGGACGCCTGATGCCCGTGTTCGAGAATGGGGCGTTTGGGGCTGGTGCGGTCATCAGTCCCACGCACGGCAGAACACAGCAAGAAGGGCACGGCCTCGTGGCACGGTTTTGGACCTGGGTGAGCGTCGCGGTGGCGGGGGCGCTGAGCCTCTCGCTCGCCGGATGCAGCAGTACCGGCGGGAAACGGGCGGAGGACGCCCGTGAGGCCGCGGCGGCCCAGGGGAGGGCGGCGGTGAACACCCCCCGCTGGACCTTCGCGATGGTCACCCACGCGGGGGACGGCGACACCTTCTGGGACATCGTCCAGAACGGCGCGAAGCAGGCCGCCGTGAAGGACAACGTCCGCTTCCTGTACTCCCACGACGACGAGGCCCAGCAGCAGGCGCAGCTCGTGGACGCCGCCGTCGACAAGGAGGTGGACGGGCTCATCGTCACCCTCGCCAAGCCGGACGCGATGAAGGCGGCCCTCGCCCGGGCCCGCGAGGCCGGCATCCCGGTGATCACCGTGAACTCCGGTTCGGCCGCGTCCGAGGAGTTCGGCGCGCTCGCCCACATCGGGCAGGACGAGACGATCGCCGGTGAGGCCGTCGGCGAGGAGCTGAACGAGCGGGGCCGGAAGAAGGCCCTCTGCGTCCTGCACGAGCAGGGCAACGTCGGCCACGAGCAGCGCTGCGACGGCATCGGGAAGACCTTCGACGGCACGCTGGTCCGGCTCCACGTCAACGGCACGAGCATGCCCGACGTCCAGTCGGCGATCGAGGCCCGGCTCCAGTCCGACACCGACGTGGACGCCGTCGTCACGCTGGGCGCGCCCTACGCCGACACCGCGGTGAAGGCCCGGGAGGGCGCGGGCAGCGACGCCGAGATCGACACCTTCGACCTCAACGCCAAGGTCGCCGCCGGACTGAAGGACGGCAGCCTCGGCTTCGCCGTCGACCAGCAGCCCTACCTCCAGGGCTACGAGGCGGTCGACCTGCTGTGGCTGTACCGGTACAACGCCGACGTCCTGGGCGGCGGCCGCCCGGTGCTCACCGGCCCGCAGATCATCACCGAGGACGACGCGGCCGCGCTCGAGGCGTACACGAAGCGGGGCACGCGATGAGCGCGACCACTGAAGAAAGGTTTCTGCGCGGCTCGTCCCCGCTCCAGCGGCTGCTGAGCCGTCCCGAGCTCGGCTCCGTCGTCGGCGCGGTCGCCGTCTTCTGCTGCTTCGCCCTCGCCGCCGACAGCTTCCTGCGCGCCTCCAGCCTCGGCACCGTGCTGTACGCGTCCTCCACGATCGGCATCATGGCCGTCCCGGTGGCGCTGCTGATGATCGGCGGCGAGTTCGATCTGTCGGCCGGGGTCCTGGTCACCTCGTCGGCGCTGCTCTCGTCGATGTTCAGCTACCAGATGACCGCCAACGTCTGGGTCGGCGTCGGGGTGTCCCTGCTGGTCACGCTCGCCGTCGGCGCCTTCAACGGCGTCATGCTGGCCCGCACGAAGCTGCCGAGCTTCATCATCACGCTCGGCACCTTCCTGATGCTGACCGGCATGAACCTCGGCTTCACCAAGCTGATCAGCGGCACCGTCTCCACCAGGACGATCGCCGACATGGAGGGCTTCGACAGCGCACGGGCCCTGTTCGCCTCGACCTTCACCGTCGGCGGCGTCCCCGTCAAGGTCACCGTCGTGTGGTGGCTCGCCCTGGTCGCCCTCGGCAGCTGGATCCTGCTGCGCACCCGCGCGGGCAACTGGATCTTCGCGGTCGGCGGCAACGAGCGGGCGGCCCGCGCGGTGGGCGTCCCCGTGGCCGGGACCAAGACCGGCCTCTACATGGGCGTGGCCCTCGGCGCCTGGATCTGCGGCCAGCACCTGCTCTTCAGCTACGACGTCGTCCAGTCCGGCGAGGGCGTCGGCAACGAGCTGATCTACATCATCGCGGCCGTCATCGGCGGCTGCCTGATCACCGGCGGCCACGGCAGCGCCGTCGGCTCGGCGGTCGGCGCGCTGCTGTTCGGCATGACCAGCAAGGGCATCGTCTTCGCCGAATGGAATCCGGACTGGTTCAAGTTCTTCCTCGGAGCGATGCTGCTCCTCGCGACCCTGCTCAACACCTGGGTGCGCCGCCGCGCGGAGGCCACGAAATGACCCGGACCGCAGGACGGACGCCGCTCGTGGAGCTGTCCGGCGTCAGCAAGCACTACGGCAACGTGCGCGCCCTCGAAGGGGTCTCCCTCCAGGTGCACGCCGGTGAGGTCACCTGCGTGCTGGGCGACAACGGCGCCGGCAAGTCCACCCTGATCAAGATCATCGCGGGGCTGCACCGGCACGACGGCGGCACGCTGGCCCTGGACGGCGAGGCCACGCGCCTGTCCTCCCCGCGCGAGGCCCTGGACCGCGGCATCGCCACCGTCCACCAGGACCTGGCCGTCGTCCCGCTCATGCCGGTCTGGCGGAACTTCTTCCTCGGCTCCGAGCCGCGCAGGGGCGTCGGCCCCTTCAAGCGGATGGACGTCGACCTCATGCGCCGCACCACCCGCGCCGAACTCCTCCGGATGGGCATCGACCTGCGCGACGTCGACCAGCCGATCGGCACCCTCTCCGGCGGCGAACGGCAGTGCGTGGCGATCGCGCGCGCGGTGTACTTCGGCGCCAAGGTGCTGGTGCTGGACGAGCCCACGGCGGCGCTGGGCGTGAAGCAGTCCGGAGTGGTCCTGAAGTACGTGGCGGCGGCACGCGACAGGGGCCTGGGTGTTGTCTTCATCACCCACAACCCGCACCACGCGTATCTGGTGGGGGACAGATTCGTGCTCCTGAAGCGGGGCACGATGACCGGTGAGCACACGCGTGACGAGGTCGCCCTGGACGAGCTGACCCGGCAGATGGCGGGGGGAGCGGAGCTGGACGGCCTGCGCCACGAACTGCGGCGCGCCCAGGACGACGAACCGCGGCGCGCCCGGGACGCGGGGCCGCGCCGGTCCGCGGCTCTGCCGCCCGGGCGCGGGTGACCACGGCGCACCCGCCCCCGGAAACGATCCGCACCACCCCACCCGCCCCGTACCGCGATCGGCGCACGCGTGCGGCAGAATCGGGCTCGATGAGCACCTACCGCGACCTCACCGCCCCCATCGGATCCCGCCGGGCCCCGGTCCTCAGAACCGTCGGCACGCGGGAGCGCCGCTCCCACCTGACGGCACCCCGTGTCCCGACGGTGGGCATCGACATCGGCGGCACCAAGGTCATGGCGGGCGTCGTGGACGCCGACGGCAACATCCTGGAGAAGCTCCGCGCGGAGACCCCGGACAAGTCCAAGAGCCCGAAGGTCGTCGAGGACACCATCGTCGAACTGGTGCTGGACCTCTCCGACCGGCACGACGTGCACGCGGTCGGCATCGGCGCGGCCGGCTGGGTCGACGCCGACCGCAACCGCGTGCTGTTCGCCCCCCACCTGTCCTGGCGCAACGAGCCGCTGCGCGACCGCCTCTCCGGGCGGCTGTCCGTGCCCGTGCTGGTCGACAACGACGCCAACACCGCCGCCTGGGCCGAGTGGCGCTTCGGTGCCGGGCGCGGCGAGGACCACCTCGTCATGATCACCCTGGGCACCGGCATCGGCGGCGCGATCCTGGAGGACGGGCAGGTCAAGCGCGGCAAGTACGGCGTCGCCGGCGAGTTCGGCCACATGCAGGTCGTCCCCGGCGGCCACCGCTGCCCCTGCGGCAACCGCGGCTGCTGGGAGCAGTACAGCTCCGGCAACGCCCTGGTCCGCGAGGCGCGCGAGCTGGCCGCCGCCGACTCGCCGGTCGCCTTCGGGATCATCGAGCACGTCAAGGGCAACATCGCCGACATCAGCGGGCCGATGATCACCGAGCTGGCCCGCGAGGGCGACGCCATGTGCACCGAGCTGCTCCAGGACATCGGGCAGTGGCTCGGCGTCGGCATCGCCAACCTCGCCGCCGCGCTCGACCCCTCCTGCTTCGTCGTCGGCGGCGGGGTCTCGGCCGCCGACGACCTGCTGATCGGCCCCGCGCGGGACGCCTTCAAACGCCACCTCACCGGCCGCGGCTACCGCCCCGAGGCCCGCATCGTCCGTGCCCAGCTCGGCCCCGAGGCCGGCATGGTCGGCGCCGCCGACCTCGCCCGCCTGGTCGCCCGCCGCTTCCGCCGGGCCAAGCGCCGCCGGGTCGAGCGGTACGAGCGCTACGAGCGGTACGCGGAGGTCCGCCGCACCATCCGGGAGGCGCTGTGACGGGCGAGTTCCCCCAGCAGGCGGGGTTCCCGGACGGGGCGCGCCCGGCCGAGGGCCGCCGGCACGTGATCCGCCGCAGGGCGCTCACCCTGCTGATCATCGTGCTGCTCATCGGCATCCCGGCCGGGTACCTGGTGATCTCCGCGAACCAGAGCCGGGCCAGCGGCAAGGACAAGGAGGCGAAGTACTCCGCGACCGGTCTGACCGAGGGCTGGCCGTCGAAGCTGCAGCGCCGCCTCTACCAGGTGCCCGTCCCGCACCCCGCCTGGTGGGTGGCGTACTACGAGACGAACAACTGGAAGACCAGTCGCCTCTACGTCGAGTTCGAGACCACCGACGCGGGCCTGAGCGCCTTCCTCACCAGCATGGGCGTGCAGCCGGACGACCTGAAGCCGGGCGACATCCCCATCGGCGAACGCGACCGGGACGTCACCGGCTGGACCTTCGACGGCCCCGGCACCTGGTCGGGCCTCGTCCACGAGCAGAAGGACCCGGCACCCACCCACGAGGTCGTCGTCAACCACGACAAGCCGGGCTACCCCAGGGTGTACGTGGTCTCCCGCACCGTGCCCTGACCCCGCGCCGCCCCCGGCCCCGGTGTGCGCGAGGAGGTCTCCGGGGCCGGTTGTCGGACCCCGCCCGTAGAGTCGGAGGCGACTGATCGGACACGCGGGCGGGAGGTGACGAGGCGTATGGGCGAGCGGACCGCGACGGCCGAACGGACCACGACCGGGACCGGCGGCACCGGCGGGACGGACGCCCCCGTCCGGTTCGCGGCCGTCTTCCTGCCCGCGCCCCTCCCGCGCGACGGACGCGTCGCCTTCTACGACCCCGAGGGCGGCCCCGTCGGGCAGGAGCACCCCGGACCGCTCGACGACGCGACCGGACCCGCCCCGGCGCGGCACACCGACCTCACCGTCGTCCGCCCGCACGGCGCCGGAGTGCGCCGGCGGACGACCCCGGCGCTCTCGCTCCCCGTCGACGAGGCACTGCCCCTGCTGGTCCGTGCCCGCCACGACCCCGCGGCCCACCCCGCCACCGCCTGCTGGGGCGCCGCCGCCCTGCACGCGCTGCGGCTCACGGCGCGCGGCCGGCTGCTGCCCGGCCTGACCGCCACCGGCCACGACAGCTGGCGCGCGGGCCCGCTCGATCCGGACGACGTGGCGCACCTGCGCGCCGTGGCCGCCGCCCTGCCGTACGAGGGCCACGCCGTTCCGCTGCCCGGCCCCGGCCCCCTCCGGCTGCCGCAGCCCGAAGCGCTGGTGCGCGCCTTCCTGGACGCGGTCGCCGACACCCTGCCCCGCACCCCGGCCGCGCCGTACGCCTCCGGGCTGCCGTTCGCGGCCCGGAAGGCCCAGCGGCTGCCCGGTGCCCACGACTGGGCCGCCGAGGTCGCCGCCGGAATGGACGCCGGGGTACGGATCTCGCTGCGCCTCGACCTGTCCGCGTACGACCTCTTCGACAGCGACGGCCCGGGAACCGGCGGGGACGGCGACGGTGCGGGCACGCGCGGCGCGGGCGCGGCGATCGTCCAGGTGCACAGCCTCGCCGACCCCACGCTCGTGGCCGACGCGGCGGCCCTGTGGGCGGGCGGGGCGGACGGCGCCTTCGGCCCCCGCGCGCGCGTGGACGCCGCCCTCGCCGTCCGCCGCGCGGCCCGCGTCTGGCCGCCGCTGGACCGGCTCTGCGACCAGGACGTGCCCGACGTGCTGGCGCTGTCCGAGGACGAGGTGAACGACCTGCTCGGCGTGGCGGCCACCCGGCTCGCCGCGGCCGGGGTCGCGGTGCACTGGCCCCGCGACCTCGCCCAGGACCTGACCGCCACGGCGGTGATCCGCCCGGCTCCCGGCTCGGCGACCGACGGCACCGGCTTCTTCGAGAGCGAGGACCTGCTGCGGTTCGGCTGGCAGCTCGCGCTCGGCGGCGACCCGCTCACCGAGGCCGAGATGGACGCCCTGGCCGAGGCCCACCGTCCGGTCGTCCGGCTGCGCGACCAGTGGGTGCTGGTCGACCCCGCCCTCGTCCGCAAGGCCCGCACACGGGACCTGGGGCTGCTCGACCCGGTCGACGCGCTGTCCGTCGCCCTCACCGGCCAGGCGGAGGTCGACGGCGAGACGGTCGAGGCCGTGCCGACCGGTGCCCTGGCCGCCCTCCGCGACCGCCTGACCGCCGGCGTACGGCCCGCCGGACCGCCGCCCGGCCTGAACGCCACCCTGCGCGACTACCAGCTGCGGGGCCTGGCCTGGCTCGACCTCATGACCTCCCTCGGCCTCGGCGGCTGCCTCGCGGACGACATGGGCCTCGGCAAGACCGTCACCGTCATCGCCCTGCACCTGAAACGGGCCCGCACCGAACCGACCCTGGTGGTCTGCCCGGCCTCGCTGCTCGGCAACTGGCAGCGGGAGATCAACCGGTTCGCACCCGGCGTCCCCGTCCGCCGCTTCCACGGCCCCGACCGCACCCTGGACGACCTGGACGGCGGCTTCGTCCTCACCACCTACGGCACCATGCGCTCCGCCGCACCGGCCCTGGCCGCGCGGACGTGGGGCATGGTCGTCGCCGACGAGGCCCAGCACGTCAAGAACCCCCACTCGGCCACGGCGAAGGCACTGCGCACCATCGGGACCCCCGCGCGCGTGGCGCTGACCGGCACCCCCGTCGAGAACAACCTCTCCGAGCTGTGGGCCCTGCTCGACTGGACGACCCCGGGACTCCTCGGTCCCCTGAAGTCCTTCCGCGCCCGGCACGCGCGCGCGGTGGAGACCGGCGAGGACGAGGAGGCGGCCGAACGCCTCGCCCGTCTGGTCCGCCCCTTCCTCCTGCGGCGCAGGAAGTCCGACCCGGGCATCGTCCCCGAGCTGCCGCCCAAGACCGAGACGGACCACCCCGTACCGCTCACCCGCGAACAGGCCGCGCTCTACGAGGCGGTGGTGCGCGAGTCGATGCAGGCCATCGAGAGCGCACGGGGCATGGGCCGCCGCGGCCTGGTGCTGAAACTGCTGACCTCGCTCAAGCAGATCTGCGACCACCCGGCGCTGTACCTGAAGGAGGAGCACGCGCGGGCCGGGGGCGACCGGCTCGCCGCCCGCTCGGGCAAACTCGCCCTGCTGGACGAGCTGCTGGACACCCTGCTCGCCGAGGACGGCTCGGCCCTCGTGTTCACGCAGTACGTCGGGATGGCCCGCCTGATCACCGCGCATCTGACCGGACGCGCGGTCCCGGTCGAACTCCTCCACGGCGGTACGCCGGTGCCGGAGCGGGAGCGCCTGGTGGACCGCTTCCAGAGCGGGGCGACCCCCGTCCTGGTGCTGTCGCTCAAGGCCGCCGGCACCGGCCTGAACCTCACCCGCGCGGGCCACGTCGTCCACTTCGACCGCTGGTGGAACCCGGCGGTCGAGGAGCAGGCCACCGACCGCGCCTACCGCATCGGCCAGACCCAGCCCGTCCAGGTCCACCGCCTCATCACCGAGGGCACCGTCGAGGACCGCATCGCCGAGATGCTCCAGTCCAAGCGCGCCCTCGCCGACGCGATCCTCGGTTCCGGCGAGTCGGCCCTCACGGAACTGTCCGACCGCGAACTGTCCGACCTGGTGTCCCTGCGGAGGCCGGCATGACGCCCCGTCCGTCCGACGAGGCCCGCGAGGCCCTGCGCGCGGCGCGGGAGCGGGCGGACCGCGAGCCCGTGGCCACCGCCGGCACCCCCGACCGGCGGACCACCCCCGGCACGGCTGCCGGGCGGTCCGAGCGGCCGGCGGACCGGGAGCACCGCCCGGGTGACGCGGCCCGCGAGGCGCTGCGCCGCGCGGTGCGGTCCCGGCGCGGCGTGGCACCCGCGGCCGGTGAGGCCGGCGACCCCGGCGGGGAGAACGTCGACGCGTCCGTGGAGCGGGGCACGGCCGACGCTCCGGAAGTCGCCTCTCCGGAAGTCGTCTCCCCGGCCGCCGTCTCCCCGGCGGTCGGCGACGCACCGTCCGACGACGCGCCGACCGCCGCCGGGCACGGAGCCGAGGGGGCCGCGCACCGCCCCGCACAGCGCCCCGGGGACATCGCCCGGGAGGCCCTGCGCTCCGCCCGCGAGGAGCGCGCACGCACGGAGACCGACGACCGGGAGAGGCGGGCCGAGCCCCGCCGGCGGCGCGCACCGTCCCCCGTCCCCCGTGTCCCGCGCACCACCCGCGGCGACCGCACCGCCGACGTCCGGGCGCGTGGGGTACGGGAGTCGCTCACCGGCGCCTTCCGCATGCCCGACCCGGCGGACGAGCCGGAGCAGGCACCCGGCGCGGGCCCCCACCGGAGCACGCCGGCGCCCGGCGCCCCCGGCTCACCCGGAACCCGGCGGGACACCGGACCCGGCACCGCACCGCCGGCGCCCCCCGCCTCCCACGCCGCGCCGCACGCCGTCCCCCGCTCCATGGCCGCCCCCGCGCGCGACGGCGACCTGCGCCGCACCTTCCCGGCCTTCCCGCCCCGCACCCGGGACGGCGAGGGCTTCGCCGAGACCTGGTGGGGCAACGCGTGGGTCACCGCGCTCGAGGAGGGCGCGCTGGACGCCGCGCGGCTGGCGCGCGGGCGCGGGTACGCCGAGCAGGGCCACGTCGACGCGATCACCGTCACCCCGGGGCTCGTCCTCGCGTACGTGCGGGGCAGCCGACCGCGGCCGTACCGCGTACAGGTGCGGTTGCGCACGTTCGGGGACGCCGACTGGGAGCGGTTCCTGGACGCCGCCGCCGACCGGCCCGGCCACATCGCGGCACTGCTGGACAAGGAGATGCCCCAGTCCCTCGCCGACTGCGGAGCCCCCCTGCTGCCCGCCCCCGGCGACCTCGACCCGCGGTGCAGCTGCCCCGATTCCGGTCACCCCTGCAAGCACGCCGCCGCGCTCTGCTACCAGACCGCCCGGCTGCTCGACGCCGACCCGTTCGTGCTGCTCCTGCTGCGCGGACGCGGCGAGCGCGAGGTGATCGACGCCCTGTCCCGGCTGAGCGCCGCCCGCGCGGCCCGCGCCGCCCGGGAGAAGGAACCGGAGCCCCTGCCCGGCGTACGGGCCGCCGACGCCCTCGCCCCGCGCGCCCTCCCGCCGCTCCCGGCCCCGCTGCCCCCGCCCGCGCATCCCGGACCGCCCCCGGTGTACCCCGCGTCCCCCGGCGGCCCGGACCCGTTCGCGCTCGACCAGCTGGCCACCGACGCGGCCGCCCGCGCCCACGCCCTGCTCACCACCGGCCGCGACCCGGTCGGCGGGCTCACCCTGTGGCAGGACGCGGTGCGGCTCGCCGCCGGCCGCCCCGGCTCCGGCCTGACCGCGGCGACGCGCGCGCTGTACTCCTCCCTCGCCACCGCCGCCGGGCGCACCCCCGCCGAGCTGGCGCGCGCGGTCGCCGCTTGGCGCCAGGGCGGTCCGACGGGCCTCGCCGTCCTGGAGGAGCCGTGGGACCCGCCGGCCGGCCGCTTCGACCGCGCCCGCCCGCTCCTCCTCGCCGCCGACCTCCCCGCCTTCCGCCCCCGGCACAACCGCCTCACCCACCCCCGGGGCCATGTCCAGCTCCGCCTCGGCCGCGACAACCTGTGGTACGCCTACGAGTCCGAACCGGGCCACGACGACTGGTGGCCCCGCGGCACCCCCGACCCGGACCCCGTCGGCGCGCTGACCGGCCTCGACACACTGGGCGATCCGTGAGGGCCCGGAGTGAGGGCGGCGGGTCCGGGCCCGGAACGCCTGCGCGGCCGGTGCCGGCCGGGACGCCGCGGCCCTTGCTCAGTGGCGTTTCCAGCCCGCCAGGCTGCGCCAGGTGGCAGCGCGCACCGAGTCGATCGGCGCCTGCTGCGGTACGTACTCCCGGCACCGCGGGTTGTGGCACGGGCCCGCGATCCACACGGGGACGAAGATGCCCATGGTCTTGTGCCGTTCCACGACGGCGTCCACGGGCTGTTTGCAGGAGGGACAGGCATATCCGGACGGCGGGGCCGTCCTGCTCCGCTTTCCGCTGCTCATATGTTCACTTTACGACCGGTTTAACCGTTTTTGATAGTCCCTTGAAGGCGGCGATACGGCTGCGGACCGGCGCCCGCGGAACCCGGTGTCTCCCGCGGGACGCCGGGCGTCAGGCGCGCGGATCCGCCGGTGGGTCCGGGTCGGCCGCACGGGAGCCCTCCTCGGCGGGAGCGGATTCCCGGGAGGCGCCGGCGTCCGTCCGCGGTCGTTCGCCGGCGTGGCCGGACGGCACGGGGCGGACCAGGCTGAGCACGACGGAAACGGTCAGTACGGTGACGATGACGGCGAGGCTGAGGGGGGAGGGGATTTCCGGTACGGCGGTGCTGATCGTCTCGTGCGACGCCTGGAGGATGAGCTTGACGCCGATGAAGGCGAGGATGAGCGCCAGGCCCTTGCTGAGGTAGTGGAAGCGGTCCAGCAGGCCGGCGAGCATGAAGTACAGGGCGCGCAGGCCCAGGATCGCGAAGGCGTTGCTGGTGTAGACGATGAAGGCGTCGCTGCTGACGGCCAGGACGGCGGGCACGCTGTCGACGGCGAAGACGAGGTCGGCGGCCTCGATCGCGGCGACGACCGCGAGCAGTGGCGTGGCCACGCGCTTTCCGGCCTCCCTGACGAAGAACCGTGCTCCCGCGTAGTCGTCGCGCACGGGGACGATCTTGCGGAGCAGTTTGACGGCGATGCTCCTGCCGGGGTCGAAGCTGTCCTCCTCCTCTTTGAGGATCTTGTACGTGCTGTAGAAGAGGACGGCCGCGAAGACGAACAGGACGGCGGTGAAGCGGCTGACCACCGCCACGCCGGCGGCGAGGAAGACGCCGCGGAAGACCAGGGCACCCAGGACGCCGAGGAACAGCACGCGGTGCTGGTAGGCACGGGGCACCTGGAAGTAGCCGAAGATCAGCGCGAAGACGAAGAGGTTGTCGACCGACAGACTCTTCTCCAGCAGCCACGCGGTGGTGTACTCCACCCCCGCCGTCGTGCCGACCACGAGGAAGATCACGGCGCCGAAGACGATCGCCAGTCCCACCCAGACCGCACTCCAGGCGGCGGCTTCCTTGAAGCCGATCACATGTGCCTGGCGGTGCGCGAGCAGATCGACCGCCAGCGACACCACGACGGTGACGGCGAACGCCAGCCACAGCCACACGGGCACGTCATGCACGGGTCCGACCTCTCCAACGCGATCCCGGCGGTCTTCCTACGAGTCTGAAGCATGCGACGGCCGTTGTCCTCCCGGCCCCGGCCCCGGCCCCGGCCCCGGCCCCGGCACGGTGGCGCGGTCCGCCGCGCGGCGAAGGGAACCACGCCGGCACGGTCCGGTCCCGGTGAGACTGTTCTCCGGGTGGTCCTCACGGGCGGGTGGCCGGCCGGCGGCCCTCGTCGCGCCGGTGCGCATCCGGTCGCGGGTGCGGGTGCGGCACCGCGGACGCCCTGCGGTCCGGCTGCCGGTGCCGACGCCCGCGTGTCCGCGTCCCGGCGTGGCGCTCGTCGCGCCGGCCGGCCCGTGGCGCGCGCCGGCGCCGTCGTCCCGGGCGGTCACCGAAGCGGTACGCGCCAAAATCCCCGGGCGCGGCAGCGCGGCCCCTCCGCCCCGCCCCTCCCCCCGGCCCCGCCACCGAACCGTCCGTGCCGTGCGGTGATGCGGCAGGTCGACGGGCGTCACGATTTCCTCACGCCTTCTTCACGGGAGGTGCGCTTTCGGTCGGCGGGCGGGCGGGAGGGCGGCCGTGGAGAAGACGGTTCCCGTGCCGCGTGCCTAGCCTCCCGGGTCATGCGATCACCACTGAGACGCCTTGGGCCCGCCACCGTTCTCGGCCTCGTCCTCGCCCTGTTCGGCATGGCTCCCCATGCCACCGCGGCCGAGCCCGCGCCCGCCGAGCTGACGTTCACCACCGACACCGCCACCACCGTGCCCGGTGGCACGGTCCAGCTGTCGATGACCCTCACCAACAACAGGACGCACGACATCTGGTTCGTCTACCAGACGATCGACCCCACCTGGCTCACCACCCAGCGCCCCGACCTGAAGTACAGCTTCACCGGCTGCGCCCTGACCACCGCGACCGGCAGCACCCCCTGCTCGGGGACCGGGCCCGCCGACCTCGGCGCCAACTACGGCACCACCGTCCCGCCCGGGCAGAGCCGGACCGTCACGCTGACCCTGCAGATCGCGCCCGACTCCGGCTGCAACGGCAACATCGGCTTCTACTCGTACTACTACGCCGAGTTCAGCGACAGCGCGAACACGAGCGGCGGCCCGGTCCACTCGCCGGAGACGCGGGTGCTCTGCGCCTGACGGCCCGGCCGGCCCCGCCGCCGTCGACCGATGACCGATTCCGCTCCGGCGCCGGACCGGCCGCGAGGTCCAGACCTCCGGCGGTCGCACCGGCGGGCCGCCCCGGCCCGCCGGTGCTCCCCGCGCGGCTCCGACCTGCTCCGACGCCGTGTGCGCCCGCTACGTCCTCCCGTGTCCCGGGGCGCCGCACCGGTCGCTTCCGGACCGCCGACGTTCTGGCGGGCACCCGCGCTTTTCCGTCAGGTTTCGCAACTCGCCCACGGAAAGCACACGAGGACATCACCATGTGACGCGACGGATGCGTCGACGACCGGCTTCTGAGGGGGACGCCGGCGTCACGCAAGGGGGTGCGTCGGCTCCATCGGAGCGGTGCCCACCCCTGCCCGCGGGAGGGGACTGCACCGCATGAAGCGGACCACACGCACCGCCGTGCTCACGGTGGGCGCGCTCATCGCCACGCTCGGTGTGCCGAGCGCAGCGGCACACGCCGAGGACGCCTTGCCCCGCGTCGACCTGCGCGTCCTGGTCGTGAGCGACGGCGGTCCGGCCGTGGACGCCATCGCGGCCGAACTGGAGGCCGCCGGCACGCCGTACACCGAGGTGGACCTGACCCGGCCCGACCGGCCGGCCATCGACGCCGGCTTCCTCGCCGACACCGTGGACGGACGACCGCGCGCCAAGTACCAGGCGGTGGTCCTGCCCGACGACAACCCGTTCCCGGCGGACTCGCCCGAGATGACGGCCCTCGCCACCTACGAACGCACCTACGACATCCCGCAGGTCGACGCCTACACCTACGCGCGTCCCGAGGCGGGCCTGCAGTACCCGGTCCACGGCGGCTACGCCGGCAGTGTCGACGGGGCACAGGCCGAGGTGACCGCCGCCGGCCGGGCGGGCCCCTTCGGCTACCTGGACGGCCGGGTTCCCTTCGAGGACAACTCACCCACCGTGGGCGAGAGCTACGCCTACCTGTCGACGCCCGCGCCCGGGGCGGACTTCACCCCGTACGTCGAGGCCGTGATCCCCGGCCGGACCCAGCGGGGCTCGCTGGTGGGGGAGTACCGGCACGACGGGCGGCGGGAACTCGTCGTCACCTTCGTGTACAACCGGCACCAGCAGCAGTTCAGACTGCTGGCCCGCGGCATCGTGGACTGGATGACCGGCGGCGTGCACCTGGGGGCCTCCAGGAACTACTTCGCCGTGCACGTCGACGACGTCTTCGCCGCCGACGACCGCTGGGACACGCGGCTGAACTGCACCCCCGGCGACGTCGACTGCCCCGAGGGCGAGGGCACGCCCGACCCGATCCGCATGACCCCCGCCGACGTCGACCACGCCACCTCCTGGCAGCGCGGGCGGAACTTCACCCTCGACCTCGCCTACAACGGCGCCGGCAGCGTCGACCAGCGTCAGGACAACGACGGCGCCGACGCCCTCGCGGACAGACTGATCGCCGAGCGCGACGAGTTCCGCTGGATCAACCACACCTACACGCACGCCTTCCTGGGCTGCGAGCAGGACACGACGGTGGTGCCCTGGCGGTGCGCCACCGACACCGACGGCGGCACCAGGTGGGTCGACCGCACCACCATCTCCGACGAGATCGCCACCAACCGCGCCTGGGGACGGACCACCGGGCTGCCCCTGCACGACGACGAGCTGGTGACCGGTGAGCACTCCGGCCTCAAGGTGCTGCCGCAGCAGCCCGACGACAACCCCAACCTGGCGCCCGCCCTCGCCGACAACGACATCGCCTGGCTCGCCTCGGACAACTCCCGTGACCCCGTGCAGCGTCGGGTCGGCCCGGCCACGACCGTGTCCCGCTACCCGGTGAACGTCTTCTACAACGCCGGGCGGGTCGCCGAGCAGGTCGACGAGTACAACTGGATCTACACCGGCCGCGCCCAGGGCGGAAGCGGCATCTGCGAGGACAACCCGGCCACCACGACGTGCCTGCCGGCCCCGCTGGACACCGCGACGGGGTACACCGAGCACATCGTCCCCCTGGAGACCCGGACCGCGCTCGGCCACGTCCTCGCCAACGACCCCAAGCCGCACTTCATCCACCAGTCCAACCTGGCCGAGGACCGCATCGCCTATCCGGTCCTGAACGGCGTCCTCGACGGCTACGAGGCCCTGTTCGCCGACAACACCCCCGTGGTGAACCTGCGGATGAAGGACATCGGCCGCGAACTTCGGCGTCGCGCCGCCTGGACCGCCGCCCTGCGCGACGGCCGGGTCACCGCCCACCGCATCGGCGGCACGGTGACCGTCGAGGCACCGGACGGCACGGCCGTCACCGCCACCGTGCCCACCGGAACCACCCTCGCGGGCGGGGCGTTCGGCGAGGCGTACGCGGGCCGGGCGTCCGGCTGGACCCCGTCGGCGGGCCAGGCCCTGGTCTTCACGCTGCCGCCGTCCGCCACGACCGGTGCCGCCACCGCCGACGACGGACCGGCCCCGGCGGCGAAGACCCGGCCCACGAAGCCGGCCCCCGACACCCGGGTCCCCGCCGGCGTGCGCGACCGCGTCCCGTACACCCCGCAGAGCTGAACGGCGCACCGCCCCGAGGTCCCGGCCGCCCGCCCGTGGCCGGGACCGGCACGACCACCCCACACCCCGGCCGTGGAGCACACCGATGCACGTTCACCACGGCGCGCGACGCCCCCGCGCGGCGCACGTCACCCTGCTCACCGAAGGCACCTATCCGCACAGCCACGGCGGTGTGAGCGTCTGGTGCGACCAACTCGTCCGCGGCATGCCCGACATCGACTTCGACGTCCTCGCCGTCACCGGCACCGGCCGCGAACCGGTCGTGTGGGACCTGCCCGCGCACGTCTCGAACGTCCTGACCGTCCCGATGTGGGGAGCCCCGCCGGAGGGCCGTCCGCCGCGAAGACGCCTGCGCGACCGCCTCGCCGGCGCCTACGAGCAGTTCCTGACGGCGCTGCTCGACCCGTGCGCGGAGAACGGGTTCGCCCCGGCCCTGCACACGATGGCGCGGGCCGCCACCGACGGAACGCTGAGCCCCTTCCTGCGCGGCGACCGGGCGGTCGCCGTCCTGACCGCCGTGTGGAACCGCCGGGGTCTGGTCGTCCGCGAGGCCCGGCCCACGCTGCACGACGCGGTCACCGCCACCGGGCTGCTCGAGCACGCCCTGCGCCCGCTGGCCGCGCCGCTGCCGGAGGACGGGGTCGCCCACGCGGTCAGCGGGGGCGTCGCCGTACTGCCCGGACTGGCCGCCCTGGAACGGCACGGTGTTCCCCTGCTGCTCACCGAGCACGGCGTCTACCTCCGCGAGCGCTACCTCGGCTACCGCACCGCCCCCTACCGGTGGCCGGTCAAGGCGGTCGTCCTGGGCTTCTTCCGGCTCCTGGCCGAGGAGAGCTACCGCAGGGCGGCCCTGATCACGCCCGGCAACCGCTACAACCGGCTGTGGGAGGAGGAGGGCGGTGCCGATCCGGCGTCGATCCGCACGGTCTACAACGGGGTGGACCCGGACGCCTTCCCGCCGGCCGGACCCGAGCCGGACGTGCCGACCCTCAGCTGGGCCGGCCGCGTCGACCCGATCAAGGACCTGGAGACCCTCATCCGGGCCCTCGCCCTGGTCAGGGCGGAGCGTCCCGACGTCCGGCTGCGGCTGTTCGGCGGGACACCGCGGGGCGGGGAGGCCTACCGGGAACGGTGCGAAGCCCTCGCCGCCGAACTCGGTCACGGGGACGCCGTCACCTTCGAGGGCCGCGTCGACGACATCAAGGACGCGTACGCCGCCGGCAACGTCGTGATGCTCTCCAGCATCAGCGAGGGCTTCCCGTTCACCCTGATCGAGGCCATGTCCTGCGGGCGGGCGACGGTGTCCACCGATGTCGGCGGAGTGCGCGAGGCCGTGGGGGACACCGGTCTGGTCGTACCGCCGCGTGACCCGGCCGCGATGGCCGCCGCCGCGCTGGAACTGCTCGGCGATCCCGCGCGGCGCAGGGCCATGGGGGAGGCGGCCCGGCTCCGGGTGATCGAGCAGTTCACCCTGCGTCGGACCGTCGACACCTTCCGCACCATCTACCTGGAGCTGTCCGGCACTCGGCGGCAGCCGGCCGGGGCGGGGACACGGGACGGCGCGGGGACCCCCGCGCCGCGGTCGGCCGGCTCCGTCGTCACGGCCGTCCGGCCCCCGAACGGGCGCACGCACGTCCCGGCACCCACGGCGGCAAGGAGCGTGGCCATATGAGCGGACCCATGGCGCTGGAACCGGGCGGGGCCGAACAGGACACCCTCGCGCTCCGGCTGGCCGGAACCGCCACACGGCTGCCGCGGACCGGTCCCGCCGACGACCCCACCCTCGTCGTGCGACTGCCGCGGCCCACCCCGCACCAGGAGGAGGTGGACCGGCTGGCCGCCGGCATGGCCGACCGCATCGGCCCCGCCGTCCACCCCTACGAGGTGGCCGCGCTGCTGGAGGCGGAGGGACTGTCCGCGGACGTCATCAGACAGCGGTACGGCCATCCGAACCTGTTCTCCCTGGCCTCCGCGCTGTACGAGCGCGTCCCCCGGGCGTTCCCCGAGCCCGCGCCCACCCCCGACCCCTGGCGTCCCGACACCGTGCGCTGCCTGCTGCGCGGAGTGCTGTTCGCCCTGCCGGGCCTCGCCTACCTGCTCGCCGCACCGCTGTGGCAGGCCGCCCGGCACGCCCCCGCCCTCATCGCGGCCGGTGTCGTCTCCTGGGCCTGGGGGCAGGCGCTCGGGCACCGCGCCCACCTGCGCCTGGCGACGGGACACCGCGAGGCGGGCCGCACCCTGCTGACCGGAGGCGTCCTCGGCGCGGCCCTGGCCACGGCGACCGCGGCCGTGGCGGCCGGCGGCGGACCGGTCACCCTGGCCGCCGCCGGACAGTCGCTGTACCTGGCCGCCGCCGGGGTGCTGCTGGTCCTCGCCCGGGAACGGCTGCTGCTGGCGGCCCTGACCCCGCTGGCCGCCGGCGCCGCGGTGCTGCCGTGGTGGGAGCCCGGCCCCGTGCTGCGCGCCGGCCTGCCCCTGCTGGCGCTGGCGGCCACGCTCGCCGCCACCGGCCGGTCGCTGCGGGGCGTGCTCGGCGCGCCGCCCGCCGCCGACGCGCGCCGCCCGCCGCTGACGGCCTCCCTGCCCTACGGGCTGTTCGGTCTCGCCGCGGCGCTGCTGGTCCTGCTGGAGGGCCGACGGCACCCGTACGCCGTGATCGTGCTGACCGTGAGCATGGGACCGGCCGAGTGGCTGCTGTACCGCTACCGCGGCCGGTCGGTCGCGGCGCTGCGGGTGACCGCCACGCCCACCGCCTTCCTCCTGCGGTCGGCCGGCCTCCTGGCCCTCTGCCTGCTCGCCTACCTCCTGCCGCTGACGCCCGCGGCACTCCTCACCGGAGCCGACCCGGCCGCGCTGCTGCTCCTCGCCGCGACGCTGTGGACGGCGTTGCTGCTCCAGGCGTTCGGCGTCGCCTGGCCCTCCGCCCTGATCTGCCTGACCGCCGCGGGCTGCGCCGCGGTGGTCACCCTGCTGCGTCTGCCACCGGGGCCGGCCGTCATGCCCCTGTGCTGCGGCGCCGCGGCCCTGTGCCTGTCGGTGTGCGTGCTGCTGCGGCTCGGCCGGCCGGCCGTGCACGCCTGACCGCCCGTGCGCACCGCCGTGCCGTGAGGCCGACGGGCACCACCTCACACCACCCGTTCAAGCAACCGGAAGGAAACCCGAGTTGACCTCCGCACCGCTCGCCGCCGTCACCGGGGCCGAAGGCTTCATCGGCTCGCACCTCACCGAAACGCTCGTCGCCTCCGGGCACCGCGTCCGGGCCATGGCCCAGTACAACTCCTTCTCCTCCTACGGATGGCTGGAGACCCTGTCCCCCGACGTCCTGGACCAAGTGGAGATCGTCCTCGGCGACGTCCGGGACCCCGGCTCGGTGCGCGGCCTGCTCGAAGGGGCCGACTGCGCCTACCACCTGGCCGCGCTCATCGCGATCCCGTACTCGTACCGGGCGCCGCACAGCTACGTGGACACCAATGTCACCGGCACCCTCAACGTGCTCGAGGCGGTACGCCAGTTGGGCACACCGAGGCTGGTGCACACCTCCACCAGCGAGACCTACGGCACCGCGCGGACCGTGCCGATCACCGAGGACCACCCCATCAACACCCAGTCCCCGTACGCCGCCTCGAAGGCGGGCGGGGACCGGCTGGCCGACAGCTACCACGCGAGCTTCGACACCCCGGTGGTGACGCTGCGGCCGTTCAACACCTTCGGGCCGCGCCAGTCGATGCGCGCGGTGATCCCGACCGTCATCGGCCAGGTCGCGGCGGGGGAGCGCACCATCACTCTCGGTGACCTGCGGCCCACGCGGGACTTCACCTACGTGAAGGACATGGCACGGGCCTTCCTCGCCGTCGGCACCGCACCCGCCGAGCGGGTCGTGGGCCGCACCCTCAACGCCGGGACCGGCGGGGAGATCTCGGTCGGCGACCTCGTCGCGCTGATCGGCAAGGTGATGGACACCGCCCTCGACGTACGGGAGGACACGGCGCGTCTGCGGCCCGCGGGCTCCGAGGTGATGCGGCTGGTCGCCGACGCCACCCGGCTCACCGCCGCCACCGGCTGGCGGCCCGCCCACACGCTGGAGGAAGGACTCGCCCGGACCGTGGAGTTCTTCCGCGACCCGGCCAACCTGGCCCGCTACAAGACCGGCATCTACAACATCTGACCGGCCTCCGGCACGTCCCCGGGGAACACGAAGCATTCCGAAGGAGGAGCCCCATGCACGCAGTGATACTGGCCGGAGGCAAGGGCGTCCGGCTGCGGCCCTACACCACGGCGCTTCCCAAGCCGCTCGTCCCCATCGGCGACCAGCACGCCATCCTGGAAATCGTGCTGCGCCAGCTCTCCACGGCCGGCTTCACCCACTGCACCGTCGCCATCGGCCACCTCGGCGAGATCATCCGCGCCTATGTCGGCGACGGCTCCCAGTGGGGCATGAACATCGACTACGCCGTCGAGGAGAGCCCCCTGGGCACCATGGGCCCCCTGCTCACGCTGCGCGAGCGGCTGCCCGAGACCTTCCTGGTGATGAACGGCGACGTCCTGACCGACCTCGACTACGCCGACGTCCTGGACCGGCACCGGGAGTCCGGCGCCCCGCTGACCATCGCGACCTACGCCCGCAAGGTCCACATCGACTTCGGCGTGCTGACCACGCGGGCGAGCAAGGTCGTCGCCTTCACCGAGAAACCCAGCATGGACTACCGCGTCTCCATGGGCGTCTACGGGCTGTCCCGCTCGACACTCGAGGGCTACACGCCCGGCCTTCCGCTGGGCTTCGACGAACTCGTCCTGGACCTCCTCGCCGCCCAGGACCCGCCGCACGCCTACGAGTTCGACGGATACTGGCTGGACATCGGACGCCCCGACGACTACGACCGGGCGAACGCGGAGTTCACCACCCGCAAGTCCATGCTGCTCAAGGGAGCCTGAGCCCGCATGCGCGTTCTCGTCCTGGGCCGTACCGGCTATCTGGGCCGTCATGTCGTCGCACGCCTGCGCGACCTGCCGGACACACAGCTGCCCGGCGCCGGCCGCTCACCCGGCGCCGGTCTGCGCATCGACCTGGCCGGCGACCCCCCGGACCGGCTGGCCGGGACCCTGGCGGAGGCCGCGCCCGACGCCGTGATCAACTGCGCGGGCGCGACCGGCGGGGACGCGGTCACCCTGGCCGAGGTCAACGCCCGCGGCCCCGCCGCCCTGTGTGCCGCACTGCGGCAGGCCGCTCCCCGGGCACGCCTGGTGCACCTGGGGTCGGCCGCCGAGTACGGCCCGGGGGAGCCGGGCACCAGGGCGACGGAGGCGGCGGCCACCCGTCCGCTCGGACCGTACGGCGCGACCAAACTCGCGGGCACGGTGGCGGTGGCCGCCTCCGGCCTGGACGCGGTGGTGCTGCGGGTGGGCAACCCGGTGGGGCCGGGCGCACCACCCACGGGGCTGCCCGGCCGGGTCGCCGCCCTGTTGCGCGAGGCCGGCCCGGACCCGGAGGCGGTGCTGCGGCTCGGTGACCTGTCCGCGTACCGCGACTTCGTCGACGTACGCGACGTCGCGCGCGCGGCGGTGCTCGCCGTCACGGCGGCCGGGCCCCTGCCGCCCGTCCTCAACATCGGAGGCGGTGAGGCGGTGCGGGTGCGCGATCTGGTGCACCGGCTGGCCCACCGGGCCGGTTTCGGGGGACGGATCGAGGAGGACGCGGGAGGGTCGGCCCGCTCGACGGCGGTGTCGTGGCAGTGCTCCGACATCACGGCGGCGGGCGAGGCGCTGGGCTGGCGCCCCTCGTACACCCTCGAGGAGTCGCTGGCCGCGCTGTGGGCGGACGGCGGCACGGA
>NZ_JAPSKQ010000023.1:41430-53018 GCF_031181555.1 Streptomyces sp.
CTGCTGATCCCCCTGTACGTCCACCCGGCCGAGGACCCCGGCGCCTGGCACCGGCTCGTCACGGCCGCCGCCCGCACCCACGCGGTCGTGCTCAACCCCGCGAGCGGCCCCGGAACCGCCCCGGACCGGGCCTTCGCGGCGGCCGCGGACGCGCTGCGGGCGGCGGGCGCCCGGCTGCTCGGCTACGTCGACACCGACTACGGCGCACGGGACCCGTCCGCGGTCACCACCGACGCGCGCCGGCACAGGGAGTGGTACGCGGTCGACGGCTGCTTCCTGGACCGGGTGACCGCGGGGCCGGACGGTCTGCCGGGCTGCAGGAAGCTGGTCCGGTCCCTCCGCCGGACCGGTGCGCGGACCGTGGTGCTCAACCCGGGCGTGGAACCGGCGCCCGGCTACGTCCGCCTCGCCGACCTGACCGTCACCTTCGAAGGCCACTGGTCCACGTACGTCTCCGCGTTCAGCCGCTCCGCCCGGGCGGAGCGGCACCCACCGGAACGGCTCTGCCACCTCGTCTACGGCGTGCCCGCAGCACTCGTGCCCCTGGCCGTACGTACCGCGCAGGACCGCGGTGCGGGGGTATGCGGCCCCGTGACGGGCGACCTGCCCAACCCGTGGGCCGGGTTGACCCCGGCGTTGACCATGACCACGTCCGAGGGGCGGGGATGAGAGGGACGCCCCCGCCGTACGCGCCCCTCCTGGCCGTGCTGGCCGCCGCGGTCCTGACCGGGTGCTCCGGTCCGGGCGACGGCAAGGACACGGACGCCCGGCCCGGTCCGGCCCGCACCTCGCACACCCCCGGCGAGGAACTGTGGCGCCCGCGCCCCGGGCTCGCCTGGCAGTGGCAGCTCGACGGCAGGGTCGACCCGTCGGCCGAGGTGCCCGTCTACGACATCGACGGCTTCGAGAACACCGCGGCGGACGTGGCCCGCCTCCACCGCGAGGGCCGCAAGGTGATCTGCTACATCAACGTCGGCGCCCGGGAGGACTTCCGGCCCGACCGGGACGCGTTCCCGCGCTCCGTCCTCGGCCGGCCCAACGGCTGGCAGGGCGAGCGCTGGCTGGACATCCGCCGGATCCCCGTGCTGAGGCCGATCATGGAGCGGCGGTTCGACATGTGCCGGGACAAGGGCTTCGACGCGGTGGAGCCGGACCTGGTGGAGGGCTACGGCCATGACACCGGGTTCCCGCTCACCGCCGCCGACCAGCTCCGCTACAACCGCATGATCGCGGACATCGCGCACGAACGCGGTCTGTCGGTGGGCCTCAAGAACGACCTGCCGCAGATCCCGCAGCTCGTGGACGACTTCGACTTCGCCGTCAACGAGGAGTGCGCGCAGTACGGCGAGTGCGCCGATCTCATCCCGTTCATCGAGGCCGGCAAGGCGGTCTTCCACGTGGAGTACGCGGAGCCGACCGGCGAGTTCTGCGCCGCCTCCCGCGAGCTGAAGCTGTCGTCCATGCGGAAGAAGCCGGAGCTGGGGGTGTGGCGGGACCCGTGCTGACCCGGCGGCTTCCCGGCTGCGTCCGGTTGCCGTCGGCGCCGCCGGCGAGGCGACGGAGCGGGTGGCTCCCGGGGGGAGGCGGCGTCACCGGCCGGTCCGGCCGTGGATCCGTGACGCGCTTCTCACCGGTGCGGGTGCGGAGGGCCCGGGTCCCACCGTTCGGCCCGCGACCGAGGACAGCCGCGGCACTTCCCCCCGACTTCGCCCATCAGGGAACCTCCGGGGGCCCCTCCGGTCGTGTTCCCTCCGGGACCCGTCAGTGCGCCGCCATGCGCACGAGAGGCGCATTCGCGTGAGCGAATAATAAGTCCTAGTACCCGAACTGAAAATACGAAAATAGGCCGAATGCCTGGACGGAAGGGTCACCGATCGGGGAGACTTTCCTCAACAGGCCTTCGCATGGGCCTCGTTGGGCAACACCAACACAAGTACGGGGGAGAACATGACAGGACTTGCCCACCGTTGGTCGGCGCGCGCAGCAGGTGCGGCGACCGCGGCGTTACTGATCGTCGGCAGTGCGGCCGGCACCGCATTCGCCGCTGAGACCGACCGCACGGCCGTTCGCGCCGATGGGTACGAGCCCACGTTCGATGTCACCGCGCAGTACGCGGTGGTCGCGACCACGCACCCGGACGCCGAGGGCTGTGGTGGTTTCGAGGTGATCGGGACGGGGACCGCCACCGGCAAACCGATCGACAGCGGCACCTGGACGCAGGACGAGGAGGCGTGCACCGTGACCGTCCCCGGCAAGTACGACATCAAGGGAACGGCGACGATCACGGAGAGCGACGGCGACGAGCTCAACGTCAGCTACCAGCTCACCGCGCCGATGACGGGGGACACCCGCGTCTACCCGACCGGCACGTTCAAGATCACTGGCGGCACCGGCGAGTACCAGTTCGCGACCGGCAGCGGCAAGATGAACGCCTGGGTCAACCTGCTGGACCACGACAACGTCTCCTGCAGACTGATGGGAGAGATCAAGTACCTGGGCTGATCCTGACCGATGGTCAGGCGGCGGCGGGTGACGGCGTGGTGCCGTCACCCGCCGCCGGAGCCGACTCCGCCGCCGGGGCCGGCATTGCGCGTGGGCGTCCCCGCTCCTTTCCCGCCCCCGGTGTTCCGGCCTTCGTGGGCCCGGGCGCGGAACGGGGAGCGGGGCCGCCGCTTCCGAAGCCCCCGAAGACTGCGTTCCTGCACGCGTGGCAGCCGCCGTTCGACGCCGGGGGCACCTTCTGACTGCGCACCTCCAGGGGGCCGCACCATGAAGAGCACGATGCAGGACCGTGAGCTGCTGGTCCGCGACATCCTCGCGCACGGGCAACGCGTCTACGGGGACAGCCGGGTGGTGCGATGCGCCGACGGGCCGGCCGCACGGTCCTCACAGTCCTTCGCCGACATCGCCGGCCAGGCCGAGCAACTGGCCGCGGCACTGGCCCGACTGGGCGTGCAGCCCGGTGAGCGGGTCGCCACGCTGGCCTGGAACACTCCCGAGCACCTGGTGGCGTATCTCGCCGTACCGAGCATGGGCGCGGTACTGCACACCCTCAACCTGCGGCTCCACCACGACCAGCTGGGGTACATCGTCGAGCACGCCGAGGACGCCTTCCTCCTGGTCGACGCGACCCTGCTGGACATGCTCGCACCCCTGCGGGACCGGCTGGGCAGCGTACGGCACGTGGTGGTCATCGGCGGCGCGCCGGAGGTGGACCTGCCCGGGCACATCACCGTGCACCGCTGGGACGAGTTGCTGGCGGCCGAGCGGCCCGGCTTCGTCTGGCCCGACCTGGACGAGCGGGAAGCGGCGGCGCTCTGCTACACGACCGGCACCACCGGCAACCCCAAGGGCGTGGCCTACAGCCACCGCTCGATCTCCCTGCACACGCTCGGCGTCTCGGCCAGCGCCGGTTTCGCGATGCACGACGGCGACCGCGTCCTGCCGATCGTGCCGATGTTCCACGCCAACGCCTGGGGCTGGCCGTATGCCGCCTGGCTGGCGGGCTCCGACCTGATCATGAACGGGCGGCTGCTGCACACCCCGGACCTGGCCCGGATCATCAACGAGGAGCGGCCCACCGCGGTGGCGGCGATCTGCACGATCTGGAACAGCCTGGTGCACCACGGCGAGCAGCACCCGCTGGACCTGAGCAGCGTACGGCTCGCGGGCTGCGGCGGCGCGACCCCGCCGCGTGCCCTCCTCCAGCAGCTCAAGGACCGCTACGGGGTCCGTCTGAAGCAGGGCTGGGGACTGACCGAGACCAGCCCCCTGGCCACCTTCGCGGTCCCTCCGCACGGCACCCCGGACGAGGACGAGGTCGGCTGGCTGGCCAAGAGCGGCCGGGTGATGCCCTACGTCGAGGTGCGGGTGATCGCGGAGGACGGCAGCGAGCAGCCGTGGGACGGGACCTCGGTGGGCGAACTGGAGCTGCGCGGGCCGTGGGTCACCGGGTCGTACTTCAACACCGAGGAGTCCCCGGAGAAGTTCCACGACGGCTGGCTGCGCACCGGCGACCTGGGAGTGATCGAGCCGGGTGGCTGGGTGGTGGTCAGTGACCGGCTCAAGGACGGCATCAAGAGCGGCGGCGAGTGGATCTCCACCATCGAGCTGGAGAACGCGATCACCGAGCACCCCGCGGTGCTGGAGGCGGTCGTGGTCGGTGTGCCCGACCCGCGCTGGGAGGAACGCCCGCTGGCCTGCGTGTCGTTGGTGCCGGGCGCTGAGACCGGCGGGGACGAGCTGCGGGAGTTCCTGGCCGGGCGGGTGGCCCGCTGGTGGATACCGGAGCGATGGTCGTTCGTGGACGCGGTGCCCAAAACCAGTGTCGGAAAGTACGACAAGCGGTCGGTGCGGACGTTGTACGCGGAAGGGGCGCTGGACGTCTGGCTCCCCCGCGACTCCGGCGCGCAGGTGCCCACGGAGTCAGGGCCGCCTCAGGAGTGAACGGCGGTGCGGCGCCCCGGATCGCCCGGAGCGCCGCCTCCCGTACGCCTCAGGCCGCCATCCGGTGCGCCGCCTCGGCCAGCAACTCCCGCTGCTGGTCGGGGCCGAGGCCCAGCTCCCGGACCAGCCGGAGAATCAGCACCAGCCGGGCCTGGATCGTCGTCTCGGGATCGAGATGGTCACCGCCGGGCGCCGTGCCCCCGTCCAGGCCGTCGGCGACCAGGCGTTCGAGGAACGCCGGGTCGAAGTCCTCCGCGCCGGCCTCCAGCGAGCCGAGGACGTCCGCGACGTAATCGCTGATCTCCTGCGGCGTCGCGCCCTGCGGGAAGCGGCGACGGGCCGCGAGCCCGAAGGCGGCGCCGACCGCCTGCCCGTAGCACGGGTCGGTGGGGTCGAGGGCGGAGGACTTCTGCGCGAACCCGATGAAGTCGAACGCCAGCAGTGCGCCCAGTACCTCGAGTTCCTTGGAGGTGACGCTGGTCATGACGGCTCGCCTTCTGCCGTGGGAGAAGCGGTCGTGGTGCCGTGGGCGGTGGCGGTGATCGCTGCCGCGACGCGTTCGGCGTCCCGGCCGACGAAGCCGATCAGCGCCGAGCCGCGGGTGCGCATCCGGTACAGGCCCAGGTAGTAGCTGCCGGGCAGGGCCCCCACCCCCTCGGTGTGCCGGGGCTGCCCGGCGTCGTCGAGCATCTCCGGGTCGAGCCAGCCCCAGTCGGTGCGGTAGCCGGTCGCCCAGATCACCGTGGACGGCTTGACGCGCTCGCCGTCCGCGATCAGCAGCTCGGCGCCCTCGGCCGCGACGACCCGGCCCACCGTCCGGATCCGGCCCTCCGCGACAAGCCCGGGCACCCGGTCGCCGACGATCGGGTCGGGTGCCTGCATGTTCACCGGCAGGCTCATCACACCGAGGACGCTCATCCACCAGAACATGTCCCGTCCGAGGACGGTCTGCGGCAAGGGCGGCGAGACGGTGTCGCTGCAACTGAGCACCACGCTGTGGGTCTTGGCCAGCTCCACGGCTATCTGCCGGCCGGAGTTGCCGTCGCCGACGATCACCACGGTGCCCGGCGGCACCTGGGAGGGGTCGCGGTAGTCGCTGGTGTGCAGGGCGGGCACGTCCGGACTCAGCCCGGCGGCGAACTCCGGAACCCGGGGGGCGCCGAACGCGCCGGTCGCGATCACGACCTGGTCGGCCCGGCAGTCGCCGTGCGCGGTGGTCAGCAGATAGCCGTCACCGTCCCTGCGCAGCGACAGCACCCGGTGGTCGGTCAGCACGGGGAGGCCGAACCGCTCGGCGTAGTCGCGCAGATACGCCACGACCTCGTCCTTGCCGGGGTAGCGCGCACCGTGGCCGGGGAAGGGCAGCCCCGGCAGCCCGGAGAACTGCGCGGACGTGAACAGTGTCAGCGAGTCCCAGCGCCGCTGCCAGGTCTCGCCGACCTCGCTCCCCGCGTCGAGCAGCACACAGCGTATGCCGGCCTGCCGCAGGTAGTACCCGACGGCGAGTCCGGACTGGCCCGCTCCGACGACGGCGACCGGCACGGTGGCCGGCAACGCGCTCATCGGCTCGCTCCGGCGCCGACGCCGGTCGGCGCCGGCCGGTGGCCGGCGGCCCTGGTCCGCTCCTCGGCGGGGATGAAGCTGGTCGGCCGCCGTTTCGGATCGGCCTGATCGATTCGCATACCGGATGTCCTCACTTCTTGGACCTGGACCCCGCGGGACCGGTCCGGGGTGTGCCGGCCGGGCCGCCGCAGAAGCGGCCCGGCCGGTTCGGATCAGTTGGTGCCGAGGGCCCGGCGCAGCTCACCGGCCAGGACGCGCAGCCGCTCGCCGCGCATCACCGTGTAGTGGTCGCCGGGTACGTCGACGAGGGTGGCGTCACCGGGGAAGTACTCCATCCAGCGGGACGCGGTCTCGACCGTCGCGCCGCCGTCCGCGGCCCGCAGCGACACCACCCGCCCGGCGAAGCTGCTGGGCGCGTAGCGCAGGAGGGCCCGGTAGTTGTTGCGGAACCGGCCGACGATGCGGCTCAGCGTGTCGAGGTCGATGTCGTCGGACAACGCGCCCGCGGCACGGGCCTCGGTGTGCAGCACCTGCACCGGCGGGCGGCCGTCGAACGCCTCGGGCGGCAGCTCCCAGTCCACTCCGGCCAGACCCGCCAGGTCCCGGGCGAACCAGGACAGCAGCACCTCGTCGGAGACGGGCGCGCCCTCCGCCGGTCCGGGCCGCTCCATCAGGTCGATCACGGCCAGCAGGTCCACCTCGGCGCCCGCCGCGGTGAGCTGGGCCGCCATCTCCAGGGCGATCACCCCGCCCATCGACCAGCCGCCGAGCCGGTACGGGCCGTCGGGCAGCGCCTCGCGGACCGCCGCGGCGTAGTGGGCGGCCATGTCCTCGACGCTGAGCAGTTCCGTGTCCGGCAGCTGGAGCGCGTAGAACGGCTGGTCGTCGCCGAGGAGTTCCGCGAGTTCGGCGTAGCAGAGCACGTCGCCGCCGACCGGGTGGACGAACACCAGCGGGGTCCGCGAGCCGGTGGTGCGGACCGGTACCAGCGCCCTGCGGCGGTCCTCGCCGCTGTCGGCTTCCCGGACCGCCTGGGCGAGCAGTTCGATGGTCGGCCGGGCGAAGAGGCTGGACAGCGGCAGGCTGCGGCCCAGACCGCGGGCGATCCTGGCCATCAGCCGCACCGCGAGCAGCGAGTCCCCGCCGAGTTCGAAGAAGCTCGCGGTCACCCCGATCCCGGTCACGCCGAAGAACTCCGCCCATATCTCCGCGAGCCGGCGTTCCACGTCGTCGCGGGGCGCGACGAAGCCGGTGCCTTCGACCGCGACCTCGTCGGGTGCGGGCAGTGCCGCCCGGTCGACCTTTCCGTTGTCGCTGAGCGGCAGTTCGTCCAGGACGAGGATGCGCTGCGGCACCATGTGCTGCGGGACCACCTGGCGCAGTGCCTCGGTGAGCTGCTGCTCGGTGTCGTCGCGCCCGTCGTCGAGGACGACGTAGGCGATCAGCCGCTTGGGCCCGTGCTGTTCGCCCGCCGCGACGACCGCGGCGGCCCGTACCCCCTCGCACTGGGTGAGGGAGGCTTCCACCTCGCCCAGTTCGATGCGGTAGCCCTGGATCTTGACCTGGAAGTCCTGCCGGCCGAGGAATTCGATCGTGCCGTCCGGCAGGAAGCGTCCCAGGTCGCCGGTGCGGTAGAGGCGTTCACCGGTGACCGGGTGGTGCAGGAAGGCGGCGCGGGTCTTGGCCTCGTCGTTCAGGTAGCCGCGGGCCAGACCGATCCCGGCGATGTAGAGGTCGCCCGGCACCCACACGGGGCAGGGCCGCATCGCGCTGTCGAGCACGTAGAAGCGCTGGTTCCGCATCGCCTTGCCGTAGGGAATGCTCACCCGGTCGTCCTGGACCTCCCCGATGGGGTGCAGGATCGACCAGATCGACGCCTCGGTGGCGCCGCCGAGGCTCCACAGCTCGGCGTCCGGGAGCAGCAGCCGGATCCGGCCGGGCAGCGTCACCGGGATCCAGTCCCCGCTCATCATGACCAACCGCAGCGGCAGCCCGGTGAGCCGGTTCGCGAGGGCGTGCTCGGTGAACATCTCCATCAGCGCGGGCACGCTGTTCCAGATGGTCACCCCGTGCTCGGTGACGAGTTCCGCCCAGCGGGCGGGTTCGCGGTGCGCGGCCGGTTCGGGCAGGACGAGGGCGCCGCCCACCGACAGCAGTCCGAAGACGTCGTAGACCGACAGGTCGAAGTGCATCGCGGACAGTCCGAGGGCCCGGTCCGCCGCGGTGACGCGGTAGCGCTCGTTGACGTCGACCACCGTGTTCAGGGCCGCGCCGTGCTCGATCATCACGCCCTTGGGCAGCCCGGTGGAGCCCGAGGTGAAGATCACATAGGCGAGGTCGGTGGGCTTGGCGCCGGACGGGCCGAGCGGGCGCTCCTCGCCCTCGTCGTCGGCCCGCACCACGGTCCTGACCACGCCCTGCGGCCAGTCGGTCGTGTCGTCCACCCACGGCTGGGTGACGACACGGCTGATCCCGGCGCTGTCCAGCAGCACGCGCAGCCGCTCGGCGGGCACCCGGGCGTCGATCGGGACGTACGCCGCCCCGGCCCGCAGGATGCCGAGGGCCGCGACGACCTGCTCCCAGCCCTTGTCCATGACGATCGCCACCAGGTCGCCGGGGCCGGCTCCTTGAGCGAGCAGCCGGTGCCCCACCTGGTTGGACCTGCGGTCGAGGTCCGCGTACGTCAGGGTCAGCGCCTGCGAGATGACCGCGGGCGCGTCGGGCGTGGCTGCGGCCCGGGCGAGGACCGCGTCGTGCAGGAGCCCGTCGGGCACGGGCCCGTCGGTGGCATTGGCCGCGGCCCGCACGTCCAGGTCGGCGGCCGGTGTGAGGACGGGCCTGGGCCGCTGCCAGGCGGCCGGGTCGCGGGACAGGTCGTGCAGCATCCGCAGATAGGCGGCGAACATGGCGTCGATGCAGCCCGCCGGGAACAGCTCCTCGATCACGTCCCAGTTCAGGACGAGTTCACCGGCCTCCTCGACCGCCTGGTGATCCAGCCATACCTGCGGGGTGCGGACCGAGCTGCTCACCTGACGGCCGTTCTCACCGATCCCGGCCAGGTACTGCACGACTCCGCGCTGCTCGGTGTCCTGCTGACCCGTGAGGTTCACCAGACTGGTGAAGACGACCGGCGCGGCGGCCCGCACGGAGGCGCCGCGGGCCCGGTTCAGTTCCCTGAGCACCCGCACACCGCTGACCTGGCTGTGCTCCATGTCGCTCCACAGCTGGCGCTGGACCTCGGCGGCGCGGGTGGCGAACGCGTCGCCGGCCGAGTCCCGGATCTCCAGCATCAGGGTGGTGGAGAAGTTGCCGATGATGTCGCCGACCTGCGGGTGCAGCGGCAGCCGGTTGAAGAACAGCAGGTTCAGCGAGAAGTCGGGAGTGGCGCTCCACTCCGCGATCACCTGCGAGTACGCGGTGCACAGGGCCGCGGAGGCGCTGACCCCGGCTGCCGCCGCGTGCTCCTTGAACCGGGCCCAGTCCTCCTTCGACAGGGTCGCGCCGCGGTGGTCGAACACCGGCCGGTCCAGGCTCGACGGGCTGACGGCCAGCGGCAGCTGGGGTGCGGGCGGCAGGGTGTCGAGCCGGTCCCGCCAGTAGGCGAGCGCCCGCTCGTACTCGGGTCCGCCCTCCAGGGCGCGGGCCTGCTGGACGTAGTCCCGGTAGCGCAGCCGCAGTTCGGGCAGCGTCTCACCGCGGTAGTGCGCGGCCCACTCCCTGAACAGGATCGACGTGCTGAAACCGTCGATGATCAGGGCGTCGAAGCCGGTGTGCAGCCGTATCACCCGGTCGTCGATCCGGGTCACCCGCACGTCGAACAGCGGCCAGCGGGTGGTGTCGAAGACCTGGTGCCGCATCTCCTCGCGGACGGCGGCCAGTGCGGCTTCGCGCTCGGCCGGGGCCAGGGAGGAAACGTCGGTCTCACGGATCACGTAGGCCGGGACATCGCGCTGTACGCGCTGCTCGCCCTCGGCGGTGAAGACCGCCCGCAGCATGTCGTGGCGTTCGATCATCGCCCGGAAGGACGTGCCGAGCCGGTCCAGGTCCACGTTCTCCAGGTCGATCTCGGTCTGGAAGTAGGTGGAGGTGTTGCCGAGTTCGAACGCGTCGCCGCGGCCCACGAGGTACGCCTGCTGGAGGTCGGTCAGGCCGAACGGCTCGTAGCGCTCCGCGTCGTCCCCGGGCGCCGCGGTGGCTCCGCCGTCGGCCTGCGGGGTCTCCGCTCCGGTTCCGGCGCCGAGGGCGGCGAGTATGTCCTCGGCGATGTCGTCGGTGCTGCGGCCGTCGAGGAACGCCGTCATCGGCAGCAGGACGTCGAACTCCCGGTTCAGCGTCGTCCGGATCTTCATCGCGATCAGTGAGTCCAGGCCGAGCGCCTGCAACGACTGCTGGGCGTCGAGCCGGGCCGCCGTGGTGCCCAGCGCCCGGGCGACGGTCCGGATCACGAGGGCCCGTGTCGCCTCGGGCGTCACGGGGGGTGTCGCCGGGACCGCGGCAGGCCGGTGCTGTGCGGGGGCCGCCGCGGGTGTGTGTACGGCCGCGGGCACGTGCTCGGCCGCGGGGACCTGTACGGCCGCGGGATCCGCCGCGGGCCGGGTCGGGGCGGGGGCGAAGCGTACCCCGTCGGCCTCGGCGACCAGCCGGCCGTGTGCGCCGACGAGCCGGATGCGCGCCCGGGTGCCGCCGTCGAACAGTTCGGCGTGACATCGCAGCCCGTCCTGGGAGCCGCCGCGGTGGTAGTGGACGAAGCGGTCGAGACCGACCGGCACGAGGGCCGGGCCGTCCGCGGGGAAGCAGGCCAGCGCGGTCTGGAACATCGCGTCGACCAGCCCGGGGTGTATCAGGTAGGGCTCCGTCTCGCCGGGCACGGCGGGCCGGATCTCGGCGGTGGCCTCGCCCCGGTTGATCATGATCCGCTCCACCCAGCGGGCGGCGGAGCCCAGATAGAGGGCGCGCTGCCACAGCGACCGGTACAGCTCGTCGCCGGTCAGCTCGCGGCCCGACCCGACCGGTGCGAGCGTCACGGTGGGGGCGGTCGACGCGCCCGACCGGGCCCGGCCCTGCGCGTGCAACTGCCAACCGCCGGCCCGGTCCTGCGCGTAGTAGCGGAACCGTTCGTCGTCCACGACGAGTTGGGCGGTGCGTACGGCAACCGGCGAGCGGTCCTCGCCGACCGGTTCGAGCACCAGGTCGACGGGCAGCTCCAGGTCCTCCACGGACACCGGTCCCGGACCGGAGAGCTCGACGACCGCCTCGATCAGCGACTCCACGAACACCCCGGCGCTGACCACCGGCCGCCCGCCCACCACGAAGTCGCCGAGACTGGGATGCGCCACGGGGTCGAGCCGCGGGGCGAACTGCGCCTGCGCGAGCGGCGTCGACGGCAGTCGTACGCCCAGCAGGCCTGTCGGCTCGACAGGTTGTTCCACCGGGCGTGGCGCGGTCTGCGGGACGGCGGGTTCGGGTGTGAGCCAGTAGTGCCGGCGTTGGAAGGGGTAGGGGGGCAGTTCGACGGTGTGGGCGTGGTAGGGCTTCAGGAGGGTGGGCCAGTCGATGGTGACGCCGTGGGACCAGGCTTC
>NZ_JAPSKQ010000171.1 GCF_031181555.1 Streptomyces sp.
GACTGTGACCGGAATGCCCTGCGGCATCCCGGTCCCCCTGTGTGCGACAGGGCCCGTCCGGGGCTCAGAACCGCCCGGCGCCCAGGTCCCGCGACACCGCGCGGGCGCAGTCCCGTACCGCCGCGATCAGCTCGGGGCGCAGCTCGCCGTCCCGGCGCAGCCGCTCCACCGCGCCCGTGATGCCCACCGCGCCCACCGGCATGCGCCGCCGGTCGTGGATGGGGGCCGCCACCGAGGCCACGCCCTCCCAGGTCTCCTCGACGTCCGCCGCGTAGCCACGCGCGCGCGTGAGGTCCAGGATGTGCTCGAAGGCGTCCGGGTCGCACACGGTGCGGTCGGTGAACGCCTTGCGGTCGGCCTCCAGGGCCTCGCTGTGCGCCACCGGGTCGTAGGCCGACAGCACCTTGCCCAGGGCCGTGGAGTGCAGCGGCTGCATGGCCCCTATCTCCAGGACCTGCCGGCTGTCGTCGGGCCGGAAGACGTGGTGCACGATCAGCACGCCCTGCTGGTGCAGCACGCCCAGGTAGACGCTCTCGCCGCTGGAGCGGGCCAGGTCGTCCGTCCACACCAGGGCGCGCGCCCGCAGTTCGTGCACGTCGAGGTAGGTGGTCCCCAGGCGCAGCAGCTCGGCGCCCAGCTGGTAGCGCCCGGAGGCGTCGTCCTGCTCGACGAACCCCTCCTGCTGGAGGGTGCGCAGGATGCCGTGGGCGGTGCCTTTGGCGAGGCCCAGCGACGAGGCGATGTCCGACAGGCCGAGCCGTCGCTCGCCGCCCGCGAGCAACCGCAGCATCGCTGCCGCCCGTTCGAGCGACTGGATGTTCCGTGCCATCGCCGTACTGCCTCCGTCCCCTTCGACCGTCGACCCGCGACGTCGCTGCCGCTGTTCGGCAATGCCGAACACTACCGGTCCATGCCGACCTCCCGCTAATGGTCGGTCGTGATCCGTCGCGCCACCCGTACCCCGTACGTCGGCCGTCGGCCATCATCGTCCGGCCCGTGGACGCCCTGAACATCAGGGCGCGGTCCCGGATACCCTGACGGGGTGCGCCCTGCCGGGAGGCCCAACAGGAGGCTTTCCGGGCAGCCGCAAAGCCGACAGCCGTCGCACCTGAGGGAGCCCTTTTCATGGCCTCGTTGCCGCTGACCCCTTCCACCGACAGCCGGACCCGTGTGTCCGCTCTCCGCGAGGCGTTCGCCACCCGTGTGGTGGTCGCCGACGGGGCGATGGGCACCATGCTCCAGGCCCAGGACCCCACGCTCGAGGACTTCCAGAACCTCGAGGGCTGCAACGAGATCTTGAACCTGACCCGCCCGGACATCGTCCGTTCGGTCCATTCCGAGTACTTCGACGCCGGTGTCGACTGCGTCGAGACCAACACCTTCGGCGCCAACCACACCGCCCTCGGCGAGTACGACATCGCGGAACGCGTCGCGGAGCTCTCCGAGGCCGGCGCGCGCATCGCCCGTGAGGTCGCCGACGAATACGGCGCCCGGGACGGCCGTCAGCGCTGGGTGCTGGGCTCGATGGGACCGGGCACGAAGCTTCCCACCCTCGGCCACACCACCTTCGGCGAGATCCGTGACGCCTACCAGCAGAACGCGGAGGGCCTGCTGGCCGGCGGCGCCGACGCGCTGCTCGTGGAGACCACGCAGGACCTGCTGCAGACCAAGGCCTCGGTCATCGCCGCCCGCCGGGCCATGGAGGTCGCCGGCTACGACGTGCCCCTGATCGTCTCGGTGACGGTCGAGACGACCGGCACGATGCTGCTCGGTTCGGAGATCGGGGCGGCGCTGACCGCGCTGGAGCCGCTGGGCATCGACATGATCGGTCTGAACTGCGCGACCGGCCCGGCGGAGATGAGCGAGCACCTGCGCTACCTGGCCCGGCACGCGCGCGTGCCGCTGTCGTGCATGCCGAACGCGGGTCTTCCGGTCCTGACGGCCGAGGGCGCGCACTATCCGCTGACGCCGCCGGAGCTGGCCGACGCCCATGAGACCTTCGTCCGGGACTACGGCCTGTCCCTGGTCGGCGGCTGCTGCGGCACCACCCCGGAGCACCTGCGCCGGCTCGTCGAGCGGGTGCGCGGTGTGACCCCGCCCGGGCGCGACCCCCGGCCCGAGCCGGGCGCCGCCTCCCTCTACCAGAGCGTGCCGTTCCGCCAGGACACCTCCTACCTGGCGATCGGCGAGCGGACCAACGCGAACGGGTCGAGGAAGTTCCGTGAGGCGATGCTGGAGGGCCGCTGGGACGACTGTGTGGAGATGGCCCGGGAGCAGATCCGTGAGGGCGCGCACATGCTGGACCTGTGCGTGGACTACGTGGGCCGTGACGGTGTGGCGGACATGGAGGAGCTGGCCGGCCGGTTCGCCACCGCCTCCACGCTGCCGATCGTGCTGGACTCCACCGAGGTCGAGGTGATCCGGGCGGGCCTGGAGAAGCTGGGCGGCCGGGCGGTGATCAACTCGGTGAACTACGAGGACGGCGACGGCCCGGAGTCGCGGTTCGCGAAGGTCACCGGGCTGGCGAAGGAGCACGGGGCGGCGCTGATCGCGCTGACCATCGACGAGGAGGGCCAGGCCCGCACCGCCGGGAAGAAGGTCGAGATCGCCGAACGGCTGATCGCCGACCTCACCGGCACCTGGGGCATCCGTGAGGAGGACATCCTCGTCGACTGTCTGACGTTCACCATCTGCACCGGCCAGGAGGAGTCCCGCAAGGACGGTCTGGCCACCATCGAGGGCATCCGCGAGCTGAAGAGGCGCCACCCGCGGGTGCAGACCACGCTGGGGCTGTCGAACATCTCCTTCGGCCTGAACCCGGCCGCCCGGATCCTGCTGAACTCGGTCTTCCTGGACGAGTGCGTCAAGGCGGGCCTGGACTCGGCGATCGTGCACGCCTCGAAGATCCTGCCCATCGCCCGGTTCAGCGAGGAGGAGGTCGCCACGGCGCTGGACCTGATCTACGACCGCCGCCGTGAGGGCTACGACCCGCTGCAGAAGCTGATGCAGCTGTTCGAGGGCGCCACCGCCAAGTCGCTGAAGGCGGGCAAGGCCGAGGAACTGGCCGCACTGCCGCTGGAGGAGCGCCTCAAGCGCCGCATCATCGACGGCGAGCGCAACGGCCTGGAGGCCGACCTGGACGCGGCGCTGGAGACCCGTCCCGCGCTGGACATCGTCAACGACACCCTGCTGGACGGCATGAAGGTGGTCGGTGAGCTGTTCGGCTCCGGGCAGATGCAGCTGCCGTTCGTGCTCCAGTCCGCCGAGGTGATGAAGACGGCCGTGGCCCATCTGGAGCCGCACATGGAGAAGGCCGACGAGGCGGGCAAGGGCACCATCGTGCTGGCCACCGTGCGCGGCGACGTGCACGACATCGGCAAGAACCTGGTCGACATCATCCTGTCGAACAACGGCTACAACGTGGTCAACCTGGGCATCAAGCAGCCGGTCTCGGCGATCCTGGAGGCCGCCGAGGAGCACGGGGCCGACGTGATCGGCATGTCCGGGCTGCTGGTGAAGTCCACGGTGATCATGAAGGAGAACCTGGAGGAGCTCAACAGCCGCGGCCTGGCCACCACCTACCCGGTCATCCTCGGCGGTGCCGCCCTGACCCGCGCCTACGTCGAGCAGGACCTGCACGAGATCTACCAGGGCGAGGTCCGCTACGCCCGCGACGCCTTCGAGGGCCTGCGCCTGATGGACGCCCTCGTCGGCATCAAGCGCGGCGTGCCGGGTGCGAAGCTGCCCGAGCTGAGGCAGCGCCGGGTCCGTGCCGCCACCGTGGAGATCGAGGAGCGGCCCGAGACCGGACAC
The DNA here is from genome assembly GCF_031181555.1 of Streptomyces sp. Taxonomy (GTDB): domain Bacteria; phylum Actinomycetota; class Actinomycetes; order Streptomycetales; family Streptomycetaceae; genus Streptomyces; species Streptomyces fimbriatus. The sequence continues at coordinate 3,814 of NZ_JAPSKQ010000171.1, forward strand.
GTGCGCTCCGACGTCGCCACCGACAACCCGGTCCCCACCCCGCCGTTCTGGGGCACCCGCGTCGTCAAGGGCATCCAGCTCAAGGAGTACGCGTCCTGGCTCGACGAGGGCGCCCTGTTCAAGGGCCAGTGGGGCCTGAAGCAGGCCCGCACCGGCCAGGGACCGACCTACGAGGAGCTCGTCGAGACCGAGGGCCGGCCCAGGCTGCGCGGTCTGCTGGACCGGCTCCAGACGGAGAACCTGCTGGAGGCGGCCGTCGTCTACGGCTACTTCCCGTGCGTCTCCAAGGACGACGACCTGATCATCCTGGACGACGCCGGCAACGAGCGCACCCGCTTCACCTTCCCGCGCCAGCGTCGCGGCCGGCGCCTGTGCCTGGCCGACTTCTTCCGCCCGGAGGAGTCCGGCGAGACCGACGTCGTGGGCCTCCAGGTCGTCACCGTCGGCTCCCGCATCGGCGAGGAGACCGCCCGGATGTTCGAGGCCAACGCCTACCGCGACTACCTGGAGCTGCACGGACTGTCCGTCCAGCTCGCCGAGGCGCTCGCCGAGTACTGGCACGCGCGCGTGCGCGCCGAACTCGGCTTCGCCGGTGAGGACCCGGCCGCGATGGAGGACATGTTCGCCCTGAAGTACCGGGGCGCCCGCTTCTCCCTCGGCTACGGCGCCTGCCCGGACCTGGAGGATCGCGCCAAGATCGCCGATCTGCTCGGGCCCGAGCGCATCGGCGTGCAGCTGTCCGAGGAGTTCCAGCTGCACCCCGAACAGTCCACGGACGCCATCGTGATCCACCACCCGGAGGCCAAGTACTTCAACGCCCGCTGAGCCCCCGGAAGGGCCCGTCCCCAGGGCCCGTCCCCAGGGCCCCGTGGGCGACAAGAGGCACGTGCTTCGCGCACGACGTACACTGGTCGGTCCATTGCAGGCCGGTTCCCCTCGCGGGAACCGGCCTGATCGTCCCTGTGAAGGAGGTACGTGGATGACCAGTACGGTCCCCGCGCTCGGAACCCTTACGGAGGAGGGCTCGGCCCTCCAGGCCGTGCTCCTCGACATGGACGGCACCCTGGTGGACACCGAGGGCTTCTGGTGGGACGTCGAGGTCGAGGTCTTCGCCTCCCTCGGCCACACCCTCGACGACTCCTGGCGTCATGTCGTGGTCGGCGGCCCCATGACCCGCAGCGCGGGGTTCCTGATCGAGGCCACCGGGGCCGACATCGACCTGGCCGAGCTGACGGTGCTGCTGAACGACGGTTTCGAGGACCGCATCGACCATGCCCTGCCGCTGATGCCGGGCGCCGAGCGGCTGCTGACCGAGCTGTCCGAGCACGAGGTCCCCACGGCGCTCGTCTCCGCCTCGCACCGGCGCATCATCGACCGGGTGCTGGCCAGGCTGGGCCCGCAGCACTTCGCGCTGTCGATCGCCGGTGACGAGGTCCCGCGCACCAAGCCGCACCCCGACCCGTACCTGGCGGCCGCCGCCGGGCTCGGTGCGGACCCCCTGCGGTGCGCCGTCATCGAGGACACCGCGACCGGTGTCGCCGCCGCCGAGGCCGCCGGCTGCCAGGTCGTGGCGGTGCCCTCCGTGGCCCCGATCACCCCGGCCGTCCGGCGCACCGTCGTCCCCTCGCTGGAAGTCGTCGACCTGACATTCCTGCGCGGCCTGATGACAGGAATGCTCTAGGCGTTCACCCAGCGTGCAACGGTGTTAGGGCCGGAATTCCCACCGCTCGCGCACGCGTCCCCGGACATGTGTCCGAGGGAATTCGTTCCGTCGCCGGTGGCTGAATTCCGGTGTCGCCGAACCCGCTTCCCCTTGTGATGTTCGCCACGCCGGAGGGGGTCGACATGGGGGTCGGCATGTGCTGTCCGTCCCTTTTCGACGGTCGTCGGTGTGGCCTTGTGTCCCGATTGGGGGGACGCTGCACCAATCCTTCCCCGGTCACATCTGCCGGTGCGTTCACACCTGGTTTCACTGCGTGATGGCTTCTCAACTCCGGTGGCCGCGAACCCTCCTGCGGGTGCGGACTAATCTCGTCGCGAGAACATCACCCCTACCCCGTGAGCCGCCGCGACACCCTGCGTGTCGGATACACGGAGTCGACAGTCCTGGAGAAACTCGAGCATGAACCGCAAGACTTTGGTGCTGGCGGCCGCGATGGGCCTGCTCGCGCCGGTGCTCGCCGCCTGTGGTGACACCGAAGGCGGGAGCGGCGACGGCGACGCGATCGCCGTCGGCACCACGGACCGGTTCACCGCCTCGAAGGACGTGCCCGCGCCCCTCGACCCGGCCTACGCCTACGACGTCGGCACCTGGAACATCCTGCGCCAGACCGTGCAGACCCTGATGATCCAGCCGCGCGGCGAGGGCGAGCCGGTGCCCGAGGCGGCCGAGTCCTGCGGCTTCACCGACGCCGGCAACGAGCGCTACAGCTGCACCCTGCGCGACGGCCTGAAGTTCGCGAGCGGCGACGAGGTGACCGCCGCCGACGTGAAGTACTCCATCGACCGCGCCCGCTCGCTCAAGGCCGACAGCGGTGTGTCCGCGCTGCTGTCCACCATCGACACCGTCGAGACGCAGGGCGACCGCGAGGTGATCTTCCACCTCAAGACCGCGGACGCCACCTTCCCGTACAAGCTGTCCACCCCGGTCGCCGGCATCGTCAACCCGGACGACTACGAGAAGGGCAAGCTGCGCGAGGGCTTCGAGGTCGACGGCTCGGGTCCGTACACCCTGGACGCGAAGGTCGAGGGCGACGAGCTGGTCCGGGCGACGTTCACCAGGAACTCCTCCTACAAGGGGGCGTTGAAGGTGAACAACGACAAGGTCGAGATCGTCTCCTTCGAGGACGCCGACGCCATGGGCGCCGCGCTGGAGAAGAATGACATCGACGTCATGTCCCGCACCATGTCGCCGGAGCAGATCCGCGAGCTCGCGGGCAACGCCGAGGACGACGTCGACCTGGTCGAGATGCCCGGCCTGGAGATCCGCTACCTGGCCTTCAACACCGACGCCGAGACCGTGAAGGACAAGGCGGTCCGCCAGGCGATGGCCCAGGTCATCAACCGCAGCGAACTGATCTCCAAGGTCTACGGCTCCCAGGCCGAGCCGCTGTACTCGCTGGTCCCGGCGAGCATCACCGGTCACTCCAACTCGTTCTTCAACGAGTACGGCGAGCCCAGCGCCGCCAAGGCCCGCAACCTGCTGGAAGAGTCCGGGGTCAGCACCCCGGTGAAGGTGACGCTGCACTACACCACCGACCACTACGGCCCGGCCACGAAGAAGGAGTTCGAGCAGCTCCAGGAGCAGCTCAACGACAGCGGCCTGTTCGACGTCACCATCAAGGGCACCCCCTGGTCGACCTTCCGCCCGGCCGAGCAGAAGGGCGAGTACGACGTCTACGGCATGGGCTGGTTCCCCGACTTCCCGGACGCCGACAACTTCCTCGCCCCGTTCCTGGACGCCGACAACTTCCTCGGCTCGCCGTACGCCAACGACGAGATCCGGGGCGAGCTGATCCCGCAGTCCCGCCGCCAGGCCGACCGGTTGTCCGCCTCCGGCAGCCTGACGGACATTCAGGACATCGTGGCGAGGGACGTCCCCGTGCTGCCGCTGTGGCAGGGCAAGCAGTACATCGCCGCGCGCGACGACATCACGGGCACCGCCTACGCGCTCAACTCCTCCTCCACCCTCCAACTGTGGGAGCTCGGCCGCGGCGTGAGCGGCTGACGGATCGCACCCTCCCGGGCCGGGGAGGACGGCCCGGAGTATCGAACCGACGACAAAGGCACACACGTGAACCTGCGCAACCAGTGGCCGGTCCTGCCGATCGTGGCGGGGCTGGCTTCCGGCCTGCTGACCGGCTGCGGAACGGAGAACGGCGGCTCCGGGGCCGACGGCTCCGACGTCGTGGTGGGAATGTCCGACGACGTCCTCGCCACCGACCCCGCCTCCGGTTACGACCCGGGCTCCTGGCTGTTGTTCAACAACGTCTTCCAGTCGCTGCTCAGCTTCCCCAAGGGAGCCACCGAGCCGCAGCCGGACGCCGCGAAGGAGTGCGGTTTCACCGACACCGAGACCAAGGTGTACACGTGCACCCTGAGGGACGGGCTCAAGTTCAGCAACGGTGACCCGCTGACCTCGAAGGACGTGAAGTTCTCCTTCGACCGCATGCTGAAGATCAACGACCCCGACGGTCCCGCGATCATGTTCCCGATGCTGGAGAAGGTCGAGACGCCGGACGAGAAGACGGTCGTCTTCACGCTCAACACGCCCGACGCCACCTTCCCCAGCAAGATCGCCTCCGGTGCCGGCTCCATCGTCGACCACCGTCAGTACGACGCGGACGGGCTGCGCAAGGACGGCGAGGCGGTCGGCTCCGGCCCCTACCGGCTGGACTCGTTCAGCGACGACCAGGCCGTCTTCTCCGTCAACGAGCACTACAAGGGCAACGCCAAGACGAAGAACTCCGGCGTGACGCTGAAGTTCTTCCACGGCGACCAGGACGCCCTCAAGAAGGCCGTCCAGGACGCCGAGGTCGACATCGCCTACCGAGGCCTCACCGCCAAGGCCATCACCGACATCGAGAAGGCCGACGACGGCACCGGCAGCGTCGAGGTCGTCGAGGGCAGCAGCGCCGAAGTCCAGCACCTGGTCTTCAACATGAACGACCCGGTCGCCGGAAAGCTCGGCGTGCGCAAGGCCATCGCCCACCTGCTCGACCGCGAGGCCCTCATCCACAACGTCTACGAGGGCACGGCCACCCCGCTGTACTCGATCATCCCGGCCGGTATCGCCGGCCACAACACCGCCTTCTTCGACACCTACGGCGCCCGCCCCTCCAAGGCCAAGGCCGCCGCCGCGCTGCAGGAGGAGGGCATCACCGGCAAGGTGAAGCTCACCCTGTGGTCCACCCCCTCCCGCTACGGCCCCGCCACCGACCAGGAACTGGCCGCGATCGCCCAGCAGCTCAACGCCAGCGGACTGTTCGACGCCGAGATGAAGTCCGTCGACTTCGAGCAGTACGAGAAGGACATCGCGGCCGGCAAGTACGGCGTCTACGTCAAGGGCTGGGTGCCCGACTACCCGGACGCCGACAACTTCACGGGTCCCTTCTTCGGCAAGGGCAACGTGCTGAACAACAACTACGAGAACGACACCATCACCGGCTCGCTCATCCCGCGCACCGCCGCCCAGAGCGACCGCTCCGCCACCGACAAGGAGTTCGGCCGGATCCAGGACATCGTCGCCGAGGAACTTCCGGTCCTCCCCGTCTGGCAGGCCAAGCAGTACGCGGTCGTCCGCGACGACGTCTACGGCCTGGAGTACTGCCTCGACGCCTCGACCGTGTTCCGCTTCTGGGAGCTGAGCAAGGGCTGAACCCGCCGCATCCACGCAGGGGGCGCCCCCTTCCCGCGGGAAGGGGGCGCCCCCTGCGTCGTCCCGTCCGGCGGCCGGACGGGACGCGTCACTGCGCGCCGGGGCGCACCAGCCCGCTCTCGTAGGCGTACACCGCGGCCTGCACCCGGTCGCGCAGCCCCAGCTTGGTCAGGACATGGCCGACGTGCGTCTTGACGGTGGTCTCGCTGACGAACAGATCGGCGGCGATCTCCGCGTTGGACAGCCCGCGCGCCACCAGCTTCAGCACCTCGACCTCGCGCTCGGTCAGCGTGTGCAGCGTGTCCGGCACCGGCTCGTCACCGGACGGCAGATGCGTGGCGTACTTGTCGAGCAGCCGGCGCGTGATGCTCGGCGCGAGCATCGCCTCCCCGGCGGCCACCACACGGATCGCCTGCACCAGCTCGTTGGCCGGGGCGTCCTTCAGCAGGAAGCCGCTGGCGCCCGCCTTCAGCGCCTCCACCACGTACTCGTCCAGGTCGAACGTCGTCAGCACCAGTACCTTCGCCGGCCCGTTCCGTTCGGGACCGGTGATCTGCCGGGTCGCCTCCACCCCGTCCATCCGCGGCATGCGGATGTCCATCAGCACCACATCGGGCTGCAGCGCCCGCACCTGGTCCAGGGCCTGGAGGCCGTCCCCGGCCTCGCCGACGACCGCGATGTCCTGCTCCGCCTCCAGAATCATCCGGAAGCCCGTACGCAGCAGCGGCTGGTCGTCGACCAGTAGGACGCGGATGGCCACGTAAGTCTCCTTCGCTAGTCCGGCCCCATTCTGCCCTGTTGGACCCCGCCGGGCTCAGCCGCCCTCACCGGCAGCGGATACGGCGGGGGAGTGCCGCCGAACTCCGGGCAGTGCGCCTGGTGGTCGCACCAGCCGCACAGCTTGGTGGGGCGCGGCCGCCAGTCACCCGTCTCGGTCGCCGTCCGGATCGCGTCCCACAGCGCGAGCAGCTTGCGCTCGACCCGCTCCAGATCGGCGAGGACGGGGTCGTACGTCAGCACGTCCCCACTGCCCAGGTACACGAGCTGGAGCCGGCGCGGGATCACCTTCTTCAGCCGCCACACCACCAGGGCGTAGAACTTCATCTGGAACAGCGCGCCCTCGGCGTACTCCGGCCGGGGTGCCTTGCCCGTCTTGTAGTCGACGATGCGCACCTCGCCGGTGGGCGCCACGTCGACCCGGTCGATGATGCCGCGCAGCCTCAGTCCCGAGTCCAGCTCGGCCTCGACGAACAGCTCCCGCTCGGCGGGCTCCAGCCGGCTCGGGTCCTCGAGCGTGAACCAGCGCTCGACCAGCCGCTCCGCCTCCGCCAGCCAGCGCGCCAGCCGCTCGCCCTCCGGATCGTCGGCGAACAGCTCCACGACCTCCGGCCGGGACTCCCGCAGCCGGTCCCACTGACCCGGGACCAGCGCCTTCGCGTGCGGCGCGGTGCGCTCGGCCGGCGGGGCGTCGAAGAGGCGCTCCAGCACCGCGTGCACCAGCGTGCCCCTGGTCGCCGCCTCACTGGGCTTCTCCGGCAGCCGGTCGATGACCCGGAAGCGGTACAGCAGCGGGCACTGCATGAAGTCGCTCGCACGCGAGGGGGACAGCGAGGCGGGCGGTACGGCGCAGGCCCCGGTCGCCACGGCCGTGTCCGCTGCCGGTGCCGCCGGCCCGGCCGTGACCGGCGGATCGGCCGCCGCGACCGGGCCGCTGTCGGGGCGCGCCGCGCCCCCGGTGCTCGTCTCCATGCCCACAGACCTTACGGCCCGGCGCCGACAGTGGCCCACCCCCGGCCGGCGCCTGTGGACGAACCGGGGACGACCGGTGCGGCAGGGGGGACAGGAAGGACAGGACCGAGGTGACCGAAGGAGGAGAAGGGGAAGGAGGGGGGCAGGCGAGGCGACGAAGGGCGGGAAGTGACAGGGGTGCCGGGGCGGAACGGGTGGCGAAGGCCGCATACCATCGACTCGAGACCCTCCCGCCCGGCAGGAGCGGGAGACGCAGCGAACGAGGGGACACCGGTGGACGTAAGCGGCGGGCGCGGGCAGCCGCGGTCCGGCAACGACGAGTCGGCCGAGCACACGGGGCCCCGGGCCCCGGCCACCGACGACGCCCCCCACGAGGCCGGTGACCGCCCCGCCGCCGCAGGCCGGGCCACCGACGAGCGGGCAGACCACCGCCCCGACGGCCCGTCCGACGGCACCCCGGTGTCCTCCGGTCCCGCCACCGGGCGGACCTCCGCCGCCGGGGCCGACCGGACCGGCGGGCCCGGGGACGGCCACCCCGCGCCCCAGGACCCCGGGCCGGCCCCCGGGACCCGCCCCGGCGACCCGTCCGCCGACGGTACGGACACGACCGCCGCGCGGCCCCCGGCGGCGGGTGAACCCGGCCGGGACGGCGCCGGCGGGAACGGGCGCACCGAATCCGTGCACCAGGGCTCCGCCCCCGCGCCCGGGGCGCCCGAGCACCGCTCGGCGTCCGGGGCCGACGAGCGCGGAGCCCTCGACGCCGACCGCCCGCTCGCCCACTCCGGTGCCGGCAAGGCACCCGCGCCGCAGCGGCCCCAGGAGAAACAGCGCGGCCTGCTGATGGGACGGCCGTTCGGGGTGCCCGTGTACGTCGCGCCCAGCTGGTTCCTCGTCGCCATCCTCATCACCTGGGTGTTCGGCGGGCAGATCGACCGCGTCCTGCCCGAACTCGGCGCCGCCAGTTACCTGGTCTCCCTGTTCTTCGCGGTCGCCTTCTACGCCTCCGTGCTGGTGCACGAGCTCGCCCACACCCTCGCCGCCCTCCGCTTCGGACTCCCGGTGCGCCGCATCCAGCTCCAGTTCTTCGGCGGCGTCTCCGAGATCGAGAAGGAGGCCGAGACGCCCGGCCGCGAATTCGTCCTCGCCTTCGTCGGCCCGCTGCTCTCCCTCGTCCTGTCCGGCCTGTTCTACCTCGCCCTGCTCGCCGTGGACCCCGGCTCCGTCCCCGGCGTCCTGCTGGCCGGGCTGATGATCTCCAACCTCATCGTGGCCGTCTTCAACCTCCTGCCCGGCCTGCCCCTGGACGGCGGCCGCATGCTGCGCGCCGTCGTCTGGAAACTCAGCGGCAAGCCGATGACCGGCACCGTCGCCGCCGCCTGGGTCGGCCGCGCCCTCGCCCTCTCCGTCCTGATCGGCCTCCCCCTGCTCACCCAGTCCGGGGCCCTCGGCTCCGACGCCGTGGACAACGTCGGCATGGACACCGTCCTGGACGCGCTGCTCGCCGCCATCCTCGCCGCGATCATCTGGACCGGCGCCGGCAACAGCCTGCGCATGGCCCGCCTGCGCGAGCACCTGCCCGAACTGCGCGCCCGCACCCTCACCCGCCGCGCCGTCCCCGTGGAGACCGACACCCCGCTCTCCGAGGCCCTGCGCCGCGCCAACGCCGCCGGCGCCCGCGCCCTCGTCGTCGTCGACGCCGACGGCACCCCCCTCTCCCTGGTCCGCGAGGCCGCCATCGTCGGCGTACCCGAGCACCGCCGCCCCTGGGTTCCCGTCGGCGGACTCGCCCAGGACCTGACCGACGGCATGCGCGTCTCCGCCGAGCTCGCGGGCGAGGAGCTCCTGGACGCCCTGCGGGCCACCCCCGCCACCGAGTACCTGGTGGTCGAGGAGACCGGCGAGATCTACGGCGTCCTGTCCGCCGCCGACGTCGAGCGCGCCTTCGTCAAGGCCATGGCCCGCCCCTCATAGCCCCGACGGGGGGCCGACGTGGTCGGCGGCCCCCGCGAGGACCGGTAGGCTGGTCACATGTCCGAACCGACCGGTGCCGCCCGCAGGCGCGGGCCCTTCAAGGTCGGGGACCAGGTTCAGCTGACCGACCCCAAGGGCCGCCACTACACGTTCACGCTCGAGGCCGGGAAGAACTTCCACACCCACAAGGGTTCCTTCCCGCACGACGAACTGATCGGTGCTCCCGAGGGCAGCGTTGTCCGCACCACCGGGAACGTCGCCTACCTCGCGCTGCGCCCCCTGCTCCCCGACTACGTCCTGTCCATGCCCCGCGGGGCAGCCGTCGTCTACCCCAAGGACGCGGGGCAGATCCTCGCCTTCGCCGACATCTTCCCCGGCGCGCGCGTCGTGGAGGCCGGCGTCGGCTCCGGCTCGCTCAGCAGCTTCCTGCTGCGCGCCATCGGCGACCAGGGCATGCTGC
>NZ_JAPSKQ010000172.1 GCF_031181555.1 Streptomyces sp.
GACGGCAGCAAACCCGGCGGTGTGCCCGAGCGGCCAAAGGGAGCAGACTGTAAATCTGCCGGCTCAGCCTTCCCAGGTTCGAATCCTGGCGCCGCCACACTGGGGAAGACCCCCTCCGAACTGCGGAAACGCAGGACGGAGGGGGTTTCTTCATGTGCGCCTTCTTCTTCGTGCCCCGGGTGGAGGCCCCGGGGCACACTGGCTCCATGTCGTCCCGTCGCAGACCCTGCCCCGAGTGCCGTCGCGAGATCGCCGTCGTCGCCGGGCGGTACGCGCGCCACGATCCGCCCGGCGCGCGGGGGAGCGGGGAGCTGACCTCGTGTCCGGGGTCGCGCAGGCGGGCCCAGCCGGGTGCGGAACAGCCCGCGCTGGACGGTTACGCGGTGCCGGAATTCCCGGGACAGATGCCCCTCTTCTGAGGCTTCCAGGGCTGTTCCGGTTCCCGTGCCGTTCCGGGCGGCCCGACGGTCCGCGGGCCGTCGGAGTCCCCGCTCAGTTGCCCGCCACCGACTTCACCGCCACCGACACCGGCGCGGGTCCGCTGATCAGCTCCAGGGTCAGGCCGGCCGTCGCGGGGGTGTCCACCAGCTCCGCCAGGACGGCGGCCACGTCGTCGCGCGGAATCGGCCCGCGGCCCGTGTGGGCCTCCAGGCGGACCAGGCCGGTGCCGGCGTCGTCGGTGAGCTGACCGGGGCGCAGGATCGTCCAGTCCAGCGCGTCCAGGCCGCGTACGTACGCGTCCGCCTCGCCCTTGGCGCGCAGGTACACGTCGAAGACATCGTCCCCCTCGTGCGCCGGGTCCGCGCCCATGGACGACACGATCACGAAACGCCGTACGCCCGCGCGGACCGCCGCGTCGGCGAAGAGGACCGCAGCAGCCTTGTCCACCGTCTCCTTGCGTTCCGTCCCGCTGCCCGGACCCGCACCCGCCGCGAACACCGCCGCGTCCGCGCCCGTCAGCCGCTCCGCGACCTCCTCCACCGAAGCCGACTCCAGATCGAGCACGATCGGCTCGGCGCCCAGCTGCCGCAGCTCGTCGGCCTGTTCGGGCTTGCGGATGATCCCCGCCGCCTCGTCCCCGCGCGCCACGAGCAGCCGCTCAAGGCGCAGCGCGATCTGACCATGACCACCAGCGATGACAATGCGCATGCTTCCGACCGTACGCCGGGACGACCGCATCCGCCGCACGACTCCCACGATCCCGGCGGCCCGCCCCCGACGCCCCTCGCCCCCTCCGGACGCCGACGCCCTCGCCCCGGCCGGCCGCGGCAGCCTCAGGGCGCCCCGCCCCGCCCCTGCCGCGGCAGCCCCGGATCCCCCACCGCCGCCGAACCGCAGTACTCCCGCACCGCACTCGTCCGCGCCACCACGCGCCCCCGATGCACCACGATGCGGCTGTACGCCAGCGACAGCGCCCCGGAGAGCCGGTCGCCGCGTACGGCCAGCAGTTCGGCCGGGAAACCCGCCTCCACGCGCACCTCGGGCAGTCCCAGGGCGGCCCGCGCGGACGCGCTCACCGCGTCGTAGGCGTCCTCGACGGGCAGTCCGTGGCGTGAGGCCAGCAGGTACGCCGCCTCCAGCGGATCGCCGCGGCCCACGGGGTTCGACACGTCCCGCAGGGCACCGCTCCCGGCGGCCACCCGCACGCCCGCCGAGCGCAGCAGCCGCACCGGGGGCGTGCCCCGGCGGTCGACGCCGCCGCAGCCGCCCTGCGGGAGGCACACCACCGTCACCCCGTTCGCCGCGAGCCGGTCCGCGGTCCGTGCGGCGACCTCGGCGGGAAGCCGGGCGAGGCCGCCGCACGGGCCCAGGACCACCCCCGGCCGCAGCCCGCCGGCCATCGCCGCGAACCGGGCCAGACGGGCGGGATCGGAGGCGTCCGTGTGCAGGTCGACGGGGCAGCCGTGCTCGGAGGCGACCTCCAGGAGCGCCTCCACGTACCCCGTGGGATCGGGGTCGAGGTCCGGACAGCCGCCCACCACGGACGCGCCCATCTTCACCGCGTCCCGCAGCACCGCGAGGCCGTCCGCCCCGGCCGCCCCGGTCAGCACCCGGGGCATGGCCACCGTCGTCAGGTCGGCCAGCCCGCGCAGCGAACGCCGCGCCTGCAGCACGGCGGTCAGCGCGCCGAGCCCGGCCACGTCACCCACGCGCACATGGGCCCGCAGTGCCGTCGCCCCGTGCCCGAGCTGGAGCAGCGCGGCCTCCGCCGTCCGGCGCCGGACGTCCTGGGGGGCGTACGAGACGGGACCGCCGGCGTCGGCGGACAGGGCCGTGTCGGCGTGGGCGTGCGGCTCGGCCGGGGCCGGCAGGAGCAGGTAACCGGTGAGGTCGACCCGGGTGCCGCACGCGCGCGTGCCGTCCGCCACCAGGCTGCCGGCCGTACCCACCGCCTCGATGCGCCCGCCGCCCAGCCGCACGTCCACGGTCCGCCCGTCGGTGAGCCGCGCGCCGCACAGCAGGAGCGGGGCCGGGTCGACCGGACCCGAGAACGACGACGAGGACGGCGGGTGGGGCGGTGGCTGCGGCCGGCTGTCGGGCATCGCGCTCCTGGGGCTCGGGCTGCGCGCGGAGGGGTGCAGCACGCTGAGACAAGATCACGCAGAGTGATCCGAGCCTAGGATGGCGGCCCGCCCCTCGCCGGGAGGAGCGCAATAGTCGTACCGGCGTGGCCCGCCGGACGCGCGGTGCGCGCCGGGCGTGCACCGTGTGACCGGTGGGAGGGACGGGGGGCGGTGCGCGACAGGGGTCCGAAACGGATTTGGGCGAACGGCCGCGGACCGTGTAATGTCTTCATCGCTCGCCCCAATAGCTCAGTCGGCAGAGCGTCTCCATGGTAAGGAGAAGGTCAACGGTTCGATTCCGTTTTGGGGCTCTGGTGTGTGAGGTTCCCGCCGCGAGGCGGGGCCCGATCGCATCGCAGCGGTGTAGCTCAGTCGGTAGAGCAAGCGGCTCATAATCGCTGTGTCACCGGTTCAAGTCCGGTCACCGCTACTCTCAGTAGCCGATTGCGGGGTCGGTCCTTCGATCGGCTACTCTTCTTGCGTTAAACAGTCCATCCGTTCGTCTTAGGAGCACTCACGTGGCTGCCACCGACGTCCGCCCGAAGATCACGCTGGCCTGCGTGGAGTGCAAGGAGCGGAACTACATCACCAAGAAGAACCGGCGTAACAACCCGGATCGTCTTGAAATGAAGAAGCACTGCCCGCGTTGCAACGCGCACACCGCGCACCGCGAAACGCGATAAATCAGGCTCGTACACGAGGCCGTCCCCGCAGCAGGGGGCGGCCTCGCGTCGTTTCCCTCACCGGCCGGCCCGTATCCGTCGTGTTCACCGCCGGTTCATGACACCAGACACAGGAGGTGCCGCGCGCATGGCGCTCGACCAGTCCTTCGTGGGGCGGACCTACCCGCCCACCGAGCCCTACGAGGTGGGCCGGGAGAAGATCCGTGAGTTCGCCGAGGCAGTGGGGGACCCCCATCCGGCGTACACGGACGCGGAGGCCGCCAAGGCGCTCGGCCACCCCGATGTGATCGCTCCGCCGACCTTTGTGTTCGCCATCACTTTCAAGGCCGCCGGGCAGGTCATCACCGACCCCCGGCTCGGACTGGACTACAGCCGGGTGGTGCACGGCGACCAGAAGTTCGCCTACGTCCGTCCGGTGCGGGCCGGTGACCGGCTCACGGTCACCTCGACCATCGAGTCGGTCAAGTCGATGGCCGGCAACGACATACTGGACATCCGCGGCGAGGTGCACGACGAGGCCGGCGAGCACGTCGTGACCGCCTGGACCAAGCTGGTGGCCCGCGCGGCCGAGGAGGCGTGAGCAACACCATGACGGCGAAGATCTCCTACGCCGACGTCGAGGTCGGCACCGAGCTGCCGGCGCAGACGTTCCCCGTGACCCGGGCGACCCTCGTCCAGTACGCGGGCGCCTCGGGCGACTTCAACCCCATCCACTGGAACGAGAAGTTCGCCAAGGAGGTCGGTCTGCCCGACGTCATCGCGCACGGCATGTTCACCATGGCCGAGGCGATCCGCGTGGTGACCGACTGGGCCGGGGATCCGGGCGCGGTCGTGGAGTACGGCGTCCGCTTCACCAAGCCGGTCGTCGTCCCGAACGACGAGCAGGGCGCCACCATCGAGGTCAGCGGCAAGGTCGCGGCCAAGCTCGACGACAACACGGTCCGCGTGGACCTCACGGTGACCAGCGCCGGGCAGAAGGTGCTGGGGATGTCGCGGGCGGTCGTGCGGCTGGCCTGACGCGGGCCGGAAGAAATGCATGACGCAAGGGGCGTTCTCCGCGGGGAGGCGCCCCTTGCGCCTCTCCCGCGCGGGAAGGCCGCGATGGAGGCCCGGGATCCCCCTTGACGTAGTTAGTGATTGAGTACTAACTTTACGGCATGGTCAGGATGAGCGCAGAGGAGAGGCGCGAGAGCGTCATCCGCGCGGCGACCGCCGAGTTCGCGCGTGGTGGCTATCACGGCACGTCGACCGACGCGATCGCGAAGCGGGTCGGTGTCTCGCAGCCGTACCTCTTCCGGCTCTTCCCGGGCAAGAAGGCCATCTTCCTGGCGGCGTCGGAGCGCTGCACCCAGGACGTCATCCGCATGTTCACGGAGGCCGCCGAGGGTCTGGAGGGCGAAGAGGCCCTGCACGCCATGGCGAACGCTTACACGAGGACCATCGCGGAACGCCCCGAGATGCTGATGATGCAGATGCAGACGTATCTCGCCGTGGCCGCCGCGGAGCAGGAGGGCGACCACGAGTTCGGCGCGTCGGTGCGCGCCGGCTGGCTGCGGCTGTGGGACGCCGTCCACCTCGCCCTGGGGGCCGACGTCAGCGAGACGACGACCTTCATGGCGTACGGCATGCTCATCAACTGCGTGACGGCCATGGGGTTCCCGCCGGAGCACCGGATCTGGGAAGGGCTCTACCCGTCGGCGCGGCCCGAGGGTCCGTCGGAGGACTGACGGGGGGCGGGCGATGCGGTGGGTCTTTTCTTGCCCAAGAAAGTTAGTCAGCAATAACTAACCGAAGAAGTCATCTCCTGGGGGAGCGATGCCACAACAGACCGCGGGCCGCGGATCAGCCGCCTGGGCGCTCGTCATCACCAGCGTCGCCGGATTCATGGCGGCCCTCGACAACCTCGTCGTCACCACCGCCCTGCCCTCCATCCGCGAGGACCTGGGAGGGGCTCTGCACGACCTCGAATGGACCGTGAGCGCCTACACGCTCACCTTCGCCGTCCTGCTGATGTTCGGCGCGGCCCTCGGCGACCGCTTCGGCCGCCGCCGGCTCTTCATCGCCGGTCTCGCCGTCTTCACCGGCGCGTCCGCCGCCGCGGCCATGGCCCCCGGCATCGACTCCCTCATCGCCGCCCGCGCGGTCCAGGGCGCCGGAGCCGCGGTCATGATGCCCCTCACCCTCACCCTGCTGACGGCCGCCGTGCCCGAGGCGCGCCGCGGGATGGCCTACGGCATCTGGGGCGCCGTCAACGGACTCGCCGTGGCCTCCGGACCGCTCGTCGGCGGCAGCCTCACCGAGCACATCTCCTGGCAGTGGATCTTCTGGCTGAACGTCCCGCTGGGCCTGCTCCTCATCCCGCTCGCCCGCCTGCGCCTCGCCGAGTCCCACGGCACCGGCGCCCCGCTCGACCTGCTCGGCACCCTGCTCGCCAGCGGCGGTCTGTTCGGCATCGTCTACGGACTGGTCCGCGGCCCCGTCGACGGCTGGACCGGCACCGCCGTCCTGACCGCCCTGTTCGCCGGGTCGGCGCTGCTCGCCGGCTTCGTCCGCCACAGCATCCGCGCCAGGAACCCCATGCTGCCGATGCGGCTGTTCCGCTCCCGGGCCTTCTCCGGCATCAACGCGGCGAGCCTGCTGATGTTCCTCGGCATGTTCGGCTCGATCTTCCTGCTCAGCCAGTACATGCAGGGCGTGCTCGGCTACTCGCCCACCGAGGCCGGCCTGCGGATGCTGCCCTGGACCGGTATGCCGATGCTCGTCGCCCCGATCGCCGGCATCCTCTCCGACCGCATCGGCGGCCGTCCGGTCGTCGCCGCCGGGCTCTTCCTGCAGGCCCTCGGCCTCGGTCACCTGGCCGTGGTGGCGACCGCCGAAGCCTCCTACGCCTCCCAGCTGCCCGCCCTGGTCATCAGCGGCGTCGGCATGGCCCTGTTCTTCGCCCCGGCCTCCAACCTGGTGATGTCCAGCGTCCGGCCGAAGGAGCAGGGCATCGCCTCCGGCGCCAACAACGCCCTGCGCGAGGTGGGCGGCGCCCTCGGCGTCGCGATCATGGCGTCGATCTTCTCGGCCCAGGGCGGTTACGAGTCCGCCCGGTCGTTCGTCGACGGCATGCGTCCGGCACTGGTCACGGGTTCCGCGGCGGTCGCCCTCGCGGGAATCGCCACCCTCTTCATACCGGGCCGCAGGCCCACCCGCCCCGGCGAGCCCCCGGCCGTCCGCACGGCCGGGCCCGTCCTGGAAAAGGCCTCCTGAACGTCCCGATCACCCACCCGTGAGAAAGGAGCCCGGCCGTGCCCACCCTCCCCTGGACCGTCCCGAACACCCCGCCGCCCCACACCGAGGTGCACGTCTTCGCCTCCCGCTTCGAGACCCGCACCCTCTGGGGAGCCCTGCGGTTCTTCTTCAAGACGCCCGGAGTGTGGTGGCAGGTGAGCAGGGCCCCCGGCGCCTACGGGGCCTCCCTGAAGGCGGAGCCGCTGCGGAGGACCTTCTGGACCCTCTCCGCCTGGGAGTCCCCGAAGGCCCTCGGTGCCTTCGCCCGCTCCGGCCCGCACGGACCCACGTCCCGGAGCCTCGCCCGGCAGATGCGGGACGCGAAGTTCGTCAGCTGGACGGCGAAGAGCGACGACCTCCCCCTCGACTGGCCCGAGGTCGTACGACGCCTCACCTGAGCGCACACGCGCGTGCCACCCGAGCCCACGCGCGCGTGCGGGTCATCGCGCGCACGCGCGCCCCCGCCCCCGCCGGTCCCACCCGGCGGGGGCCTTAGTCTTGAGCGCGTGCAGGAACTCCACGACGCCCCCCTCGCCCCGCTGACCACCTTCCGGCTGGGCGGCCCCGCCACCCGGCTGGTCACCGCGACGACCGACGACGAGGTGATCGCCGCCGTCCGCGAGGCCGACGACAGCGGCACGCCCCTGCTGGTCATCGGCGGCGGCTCGAACCTGGTCATCGGCGACAAGGGCTTCGACGGCACCGCACTCCTCGTCGCCACCCGGGGCTTCGCCCTGGACGGCACGCGGCTGGAACTCGCGGCCGGGGAGGTGTGGACCGACGCCGTCGCCCGCACCGTGGAGGCGGGCCTCGCCGGCATCGAGTGCCTGGCCGGCATCCCCGGCTCGGCGGGCGCGACCCCGATCCAGAACGTCGGCGCGTACGGCCAGGAGGTCTCCGCCACCATCACCGAGGTCGTCGCCTACGACCGCCGGGCCCGCGAGACGGTCACCCTCACGAACGAGGAGTGCGCCTTCTCCTACCGCCACAGCCGCTTCAAGGCCGACCCCGAGCGCTACGTCGTCCTGCGCGTCCGCTTCGCCCTGGAGGACGCCGGCGGCCTCTCCGGTCCCATCCGGTACGCCGAGACGGCCCGCGCCCTCGGCGTCGAACCGGGCGATCGCGTTCCCCTGCCCGCGGCCCGCGAGACGGTCCTGAAGCTCCGCGCCGGAAAGGGCATGGTCCTGGACCCCGAGGACCACGACACCTGGTCGGCCGGCTCCTTCTTCACCAACCCGATCCTCACGGACGAGGAGTTCGCGGCCTTCCACGCGCGCGTGAAGCAGCGGCTGGGCGCCGACGCCGAGCCCCCCGCGTACCCGGCGGGGGAGGGACGCACCAAGACCTCCGCGGCCTGGCTGATCGACAAGGCGGGCTTCACCAAGGGTTACGGGGCCGGCCCGGCCCGCATCTCCACCAAGCACACCCTCGCCCTCACCAACCGGGGCGACGCGACCACCGAGGACCTGCTGGCGCTCGCCCGCGAGGTCGTCGCCGGTGTGCGCGAAGCCTTCGGCGTCACGCTGGTCAACGAGCCGGTGACCGTCGGGGTCAGCCTCTGAGGGGCCGCGGCCCGCCCGTCTCACTCCACCGGCGCCGCCAGCCACGCGTCCACGCCCGCCAGCAGCTTCGCCTTCACGTCCGGCGGCGCCGCCGACCCCCGCACCGACTGCCGGGCCAGCTCCGCCAGCTCGGCGTCCGTGAACCCGTGGTGGAGCCGTGCGATCTCGTACTGCGCCGCCAGCCGCGAGCCGAACAGCAGGGGATCGTCCGCGCCCAGCGCCAGCGGCACGCCCGCCTCGAACAGCGCCCGCAGCGGCACGTCCCCCGGCTTCTCGTACACACCCAGCGCCACGTTCGACGCCGGGCACACCTCGCACGTCACCTGCCGGTCCGCGAGCCGGCGCAGCAGCCGCGGATCCTCCGCCGCCCGCACCCCGTGCCCGATCCGGTCCGCCCCGAGGTCGTCCAGGCAGTCCCGCACCGAAGCGGACCCCGCCAGCTCTCCGCCGTGCGGCGCCGACAGCAGACCGCCCTCGCGCGCGATCGCGAACGCCCGGTCGAAGTCACGGGCCATCCCGCGCCGCTCGTCGTTGGACAACCCGAACCCGATGACCCCCCGGTCCGCGTACCGCACCGCCAGCCGGGCCAGCGTGCGCGCGTCCAGCGGATGCTTCATCCGGTTGGCTGCCACCAGCACCCGAATCCCGATCCCGGTGTCCCGCATCGCCGCGTCCACCGCGTCCAGGATGATCTCCAGCGTCGGGATCAGCCCGCCCAGCCGGGGCGCGTACGACGTCGGGTCCACCTGGATCTCCAGCCAGCCCGAGCCGTCCCGCAGATCCTCCTCCGCCGCCTCCCGCACCAGACGCCGGATGTCGTCCGGCTCCCGCAGGCACGAGCGCGCCGCGTCGTACAGCCGCTGGAAACGGAACCAGCCCCGCTCGTCCGTGGCCCGCAGTCTCGGCGGCTCCCCGCCGGTCAGCGCGTCGGTCAGCGCCTCGGGCAGGCGCACCCCGTACTTGTCGGCCAGCTCCAGCAGGGTGGTGGGCCGCATCGACCCGGTGAAGTGCAGATGAAGATGGGCTTTCGGCAGCTCAGAGACATCACGTACACGCTCCATCCCTGGATGTTGCCGTATGCCACGGCCGCCCCGGTAGCCTTTTCCCCTTTCGTGGTCTTGCCCGCACAAACGAACAGGGGCGCCCGGGAGGACCCCGGGCGCCCCTGTCGCGAGCGGAACGTCAGTCCCGCGCCTCCGCCAGCAGCTTCTGGATCCGGCTCACGCCCTCGACCAGGTCCTCGTCGCCCAGCGCGTACGACAGCCGCAGGTACCCCGGCGTGCCGAACGCCTCACCGGGCACCACCGCGACCTCGGCCTCCTCCAGGATGAGCGCGGCCAGCTCCACGGAGTTCTGCGGCCGCCTGCCCCGGATCTCCTTGCCCAGCAGCGCCTTCACGGACGGGTAGGCGTAGAAGGCGCCCTCGGGCACCGGGCAGACCACGCCGTCGATCTCGTTCAGCATCCGCACGATGGTCTTACGGCGCCGGTCGAACGCCTCCCGCATGGCCGCCACCGCGTCCAGGTCGCCGGAGACCGCCGCCAGCGCCGCCGCCTGCGCGACGTTCGACACGTTGGACGTGGCGTGCGACTGGAGGTTGGTCGCGGCCTTGACCACGTCCTTCGGGCCGATGAGCCACCCCACGCGCCAGCCGGTCATCGCGTACGTCTTCGCCACACCGTTGACCACGATGCACTTGTCGCGCAGCTCGGGCAGGACCGCCGGCAGCGAGGTGAACGTCGCGTCGCCGTACACCAGGTGCTCGTAGATCTCGTCGGTCAGCACCCACAGCCCGTGCTCGACGGCCCAGCGGCCGATCGCCTCGGCGTCCTCGGCGCTGTAGACCGCGCCGGTCGGGTTCGAGGGGGAGACGAAGAGGACCACCTTCGTCTTCTCGGTACGGGCGGCCTCGAGCTGCTCCACGCTCACGCGGTAGCCGGTCGTCTCGTCGGCGACGACCTCGACCGGGACACCGCCGGCCAGCCGGATCGACTCCGGGTACGTCGTCCAGTACGGCGCGGGCACGATGACCTCGTCGCCCGGGTCGAGGATCGCGGCGAAGGCCTCGTAGATGGCCTGCTTGCCACCGTTGGTGACCAGGACCTGGGCGGGATCCACCTCGTAACCGGAGTCGCGCAGCGTCTTCGCGGCGATCGCGGCCTTCAGCTCGGGCAGGCCGCCGGCCGGGGTGTAGCGGTGGAACTTGGGGTTCTTGCAGGCCTCGATCGCGGCCTCGACGATGTAGTCCGGGGTGGGGAAGTCGGGCTCACCGGCGCCGAAGCCGATCACCGGTCGCCCGGCGGCCTTGAGGGCCTTGGCCTTGGCGTCCACGGCGAGGGTGGCGGACTCGGAGATCGCGCCGACTCGGGCGGAGACCCGGCGCTCGGTGGGAGGGGTTGCAGCGCTCATGGGCCCATCGTTTCAGACCGGAAACCCACGCGGCACGGGGGTTTCACCCACTGAACAGGATCGGGCAAACCCCTGAACACCAGTCCGGATCGACCCGCCGGGGAACGGTTGGTCAGGGCGGTCTTCCGTCGGTCTTCGGCCGATCTTCCGGCGGCGGGGCTCCCCGCCGGAGCTTTCTGTTCGACGCCCGGCCCAGGACCACGTACACTCTCACCTCGTTGGCCTTCAACGGCCCGCGCTCCTTCGGTGCACACCGAGCACCCGGCGGAATGCGGTACGTTGGGGGGCACACAAAGGGTCGTAGCTCAATTGGTAGAGCACTGGTCTCCAAAACCAGCGGTTGGGGGTTCAAGTCCCTCCGGCCCTGCTACACACACCTTCGCCAGGATGTGTGCGCATGTACGTACAGCAATGCACCGCCGTGCGGCTCAGACCGGGCGCGGCACGGCCACGACCCGGAATCAGGTGAGGACGAGTGACGGACGCCGTGGGCTCCATCGACATGCCTGATGCCCAGGACGAGGCGCCGGACTCCAAGAAGAAGAACCGCAAGGGCGGCAAGCGCGCCAAGAAGGGCCCGCTGAAGCGCCTCGCGCTCTTCTACCGCCAGATCGTGGCGGAACTCCGCAAGGTGGTCTGGCCGACCCGCAATCAGCTGACGTCGTACACGACGGCCGTGATCATCTTCGTGGTCATCATGATCGGCCTGATCACCTTGATCGACTATGGCCTCGGCCACGCCGCCAAGTACGTCTTCGGCTGAGCCGCGAGCGAAGAGCGCCGAGGTATCCGGCGCTCCTTTTCGCATGTTCCACCCCTATGTATCCAGGAAGAAGCAGCCACCGTGTCTGACCCGAACGTGAACGACGCCGTTGAGCCTCGCGGCGAGGGGGCCGAGTCCGTCGAGGACGCGCTCGACGCCGTCGCGGGCGCGGACATCGAGGACACCGAGGCCTCCGCGGAGGCCGAGGCTGCCGACACCACCGCGGACGAGGCCGAGGACGCCGAGGCCGAGGACGCCGCCGAGGGCGAGGAAGCGGCCGAGGAGGACGACCGCGACCCGGTCGAGAAGCTCCGCGAGGAACTGCGGACGCTGCCCGGCGAGTGGTACGTCATCCACACGTACGCGGGCTACGAGAACCGGGTGAAGACCAACCTGGAGCAGCGCGCCGTCTCGCTGAACGTCGAGGACTACATCTTCCAGGCCGAGGTGCCGCAGGAGGAGGTCGTCCAGATCAAGAACGGCGACCGCAAGACGATCAAGCAGAACAAGCTCCCGGGTTACGTCCTGGTCCGCATGGACCTGACGAACGAGTCCTGGGGCGTCGTCCGCAACACCCCCGGCGTCACCGGCTTCGTGGGCAACGCCTACGACCCGTACCCGCTGACGCTGGACGAGATCGTCAAGATGCTCGCCCCGGAGGCCGAGGAGAAGGCCGCCCGCGAGGCCGCCGAGGCCGAGGGCAAGCCGGCTCCGCAGCGCAAGGTCGAGGTCCAGGTGCTGGACTTCGAGGTCGGCGACTCGGTCACCGTCACCGACGGCCCGTTCGCCACGCTCCAGGCGACCATCAACGAGATCAACCCGGACTCGAAGAAGGTCAAGGGCCTGGTGGAGATCTTCGGCCGCGAGACGCCGGTCGAGCTCTCCTTCGACCAGATCCAGAAGAACTAGTTTCACGATCACCCGAGAGGGCCCCCGGCCGGCGGTTTCCCGTTGGCCGGGGGCCCTCTCGGGTGCAGGGGCCGTCACTGGGCCGTGGGTCGCCTCCGGGCCTTGCGGTAGACCGACCGCATCCACGGCCTTCCCGGTCCGGGTCCCACTGGTCGGCATCAGGTGGGTGCACGTCCGGAGGGTGAAGCCAGGGTCACCGTGTCCCAGACAGGTGCGCAGGGCCTTGATGCCCTCACCGCCCTGCAGGCCGCCAGCACTCGGCACGTCACGCTGCCGGGCCGGGATGTCGCCGCCGGCATCGTCGCGGACACCGCCACGCGGATCCTCGCCCTGGACGACCGGCTCAAGCACACCGGCCGGCAGATCCGGCAGACCTTCCGCCCCCGCCCCCGGGCCCGCATCATCGAGTCCCTGCCGGGCACGGGCCCCATCATGGGAGCCGAATCCATCGGCGCCGCCGGTTACCTGGGCACCTACGCCGACGAAGGCCGCCTCGCCTCCGCCGCCGGTCTCGTGCCCGTTCCACGTGACTCCGGACGCCGCACCGGCAACCTCCACCGCCCCAAGCGCTACAACCGACGCCTCCGCCGTGTCCTCCATCCGTCCGCCCAGACCCGCATCATCCGCGAAGGCCCCAACCGCGACCCCTACGCGAAGAAGCGGAGCGAGGGCTGCAGGCACGTCCAGGCCGTCACCGCCCTCGCTCGCCGACGTGTCGATGTCCTATGGGCCCCCTGCGCGACGACGGACCCCTCGCTCTCCGTCCACCCGTCGCCCGGGCTGCTTGAACGGGCCAGCGCACCCCGCCTCCCTGGCGATAGCCTGCGGGCCACACCGGAAAGGCGGGTCCAGTGGGCTACGACGCGGAACGCTCAGCGCGTATCGCTGCCCTGCAGGAAACCGTCCGGCCCGTCTGGGAGGCAACCGGCGACAAGATCGAGCCTCCACCGACCTCCGTAGCTAGGCTGGCCCGCATGCAGTCGCTCCGGCAGCGAGCACAGGAACTTGCAGAGCAGGCATCGGCCGCCCTGGCCGTCTGCGGCCTCTCGGCGCGCTTCGAGATTTCGGCGCGGGAGGATTTGTGCTTGATCGAAGTGGACCTTCGGGACGG